>NZ_JBEOWY010000073.1:0-32861 GCF_040296285.1 Kitasatospora sp. NPDC002227 | reverse complement strand
CGACGAACCGCGCTGCGCGCCGGCTCCTCGCTCCCGGTCTCCTCATCTCGGACAAGGTTCTGAAACTGGACATGACGGTCTTTTCGTCCTCCGCGGTAAGTCCGCGGTCGCGCGGACGTTCGACGGGAACGATGAAACCTCAATCGGTGGCGAGTCAAATCCGCCATGACTTATGCCTATATGGGCGATATCTCAGGTAATCAGACGGTGAACGATCTATGAGCTTCGTGCCGGATGGGGCCGTTGTATGGGGAGCATCAAGGTCGGGTTAGGGTCCTCCTCGGCAGTCGCCTGATCAGCTGACTGTTTGTCGATTAATCCATTGGAGATTCATCATGGGGGCTTGGCGTACCCAGACGCCGCTCGCGAGATGGCTGAGAGGAAGACACCCTTGGGTGTCCCTCATAGCCTTCTTGTCCGTTCTGACCACGTTGCTCGTGGCGCCGTCGGTGGAGGCGTGGGCCGCGGCCCGGCCGCACGGCAAGGTGTGGTCGCCGAAGACGCCGTTGACCAGTCAGAAGTCGGTCAAGGGCAAGGATGTGAAGCCGGGTAAGCTCCCGGCGCCGAAGTACCAGGTGCCGGACGAGTGGAAGCCTTCCGCTCCGGCTGCGCCGGTCGCGGCGGGTGCCGCGACGGTGGCGCTGCCGGACGCCGCTCCGGTGCAGGCCGGTCAGCTGCCGGTGAAGGTGGCGCAGGGCGACCGTGATTCGGTGCGTTCGGTGCGGGTCGAGGTGTCGGGTGCGGAGAAGGGCAAGGCCGCCGGTGTCACCGGTCCGGTCGTGGCGCTGACCGATGCTGACACGTCGTCCGCGAAGCGCAGCGTGAAGGTGGCGCTGGACCTGAAGACGCTTCAGGGTGCCGGCTGGGCGGACCGTGCCAAACTGGTGGAGCTGCCGGCCTGTGCGCTGACCACGCCGGACCAGGCGGAGTGTCAGAAGCAGACGCCGGTGGCGTCGAGCGTGGACCCGAAGACGGGTGTGCTGACCGCGCAGGTCTCCCTGGCCGGCGCTTCGGCTCCGGCTTCGGCTCCGGTCAAGAGCTCGCTCCAGGACGCGAGCGGCGGCCACGTGGTGCAGGCGTCGTTCGTCCAGGCGGCGACCGCCTCGACCGCGACCGTGCTGGCGGCGACGAGCACCTCGAGCGGCCCGATGGGCGGCTACTCGGCCTCGCCGCTGTCCTCCTCCTCTGCCTGGGGCTCGGGCTCGAACGTGGGTAACTTCACCTACTCGTACCCGGTCCCGACGCCCGCCTCGATCGGCGGCGCCGGCCCCGCCCTCTCGCTGGGCTACGACTCCTCGATGGTGGACGGCAAGACGTCCGCCCAGAACTCGCAGGCCTCCTGGGTCGGTGAGGGCTGGGACTACCAGCCGGGCTTCATCGAGCGCTCGTACCGCTCCTGCGACAAGGACGGCATCACGGGCTCGGGCGACACCTGCTGGGGCGGCCAGAACGCCTCGCTGAGCCTGGGCGGCCACTCGGGCACGCTGGTGCACGACGACACCACCGGCGCCTGGCGCCTGCAGGGTGACGACGGCTCGAAGGTCGAGCAGCTGACCGGTGCGGCCAACGAGGCCCGGGGCGGTGAGTACTGGCGCGTGACCACCTCGAACGGCATCCAGTACTACTTCGGCCAGAACCACCTGCCGGGCGGCAACCACAGCGACCCGGCGACCAACTCGGTCGAGTACGTCCCGGTCTACTCGCCGAACAGCGGCGACGACTGCTACAACTCCTCGACCGGCAAGGCCTCCTGGTGCCAGGAGGGCTGGCGGTGGAACCTCGACTACGTCGTGGACACCCACCAGAACCTGATCACCTACTCCTACCAGCAGGACCTGAACTACTACTCGCGCGGCGGCGGGCAGAACGGCGGCAGCGGCACGCTGACGCCGTACGTGCGTTCCGCCGAGGTGACGCAGATCGCCTACGGTCAGCGTCTGCCGGAGCAGGTCGCGGCGAACGGCACCGTGAAGCCGGCCGCCAAGGTCCTCTTCTCCACGGTCGAGCGTTGCACCGCCTCGGGTTCGGTGACCTGCACCACCGCGCAGCGTGTGGTGGCGAACCAGTCGAACTGGCCGGACACCCCGCTGGACCAGGCCTGTGCCTCGACGGGTACCTGCACCAACTACTCGCCGTCGTTCTGGTCGCCGCTGATGCTGTCGCAGATCAGCACCCAGGTGCTGGTCGGCTCGGCCTACACCACGGTCGACTCGTGGGCGCTGAACCACAGTTTCCCGGATCCGGGTGACGGGACGAAGCCCTCGCTGTGGCTGTCCTCGATCGTGCGGACCGCGACCAACGGCCAGCCGGCGATCGCGCTTCCGGCGGTCTCCTTCACGGCGCGTGAGCTGGCGAACCGCGTGGACGGGATGGTGCCGGCCGAGCCGGCGTTCAACCGCCCGCGCATCCAGCAGATCACCACCGAGACCGGTGGCAAGATCAATGTGAACTACGCGGACCCGGAGTGCTCGCGGGTCAACAATCACATGCCGTCCTCGGAGGACGGCAACACGATGGCCTGCATGCCGGTGCACTGGTACCTGCCGGGCTCGTCGTCGCCGGACCCGGTGAACGACTGGTTCAACAAGTACCTGGTCACCTCGGTCACCGAGCAGGACGCCGTCACGGGTTCCACGCTGGTCAAGGCGACCAACTACACGTACGGCGGCGGGGCCGCGTGGCACCGCAACGACGGCGAGTTCACCGACCCCAAGGTGCGTACCTGGGACGACTTCCGGGGCTACCAGACGGTCACCACGACCAGCGGTAGCGCCTTCACCGGCGAGGCCCCCAAGACCCAGCAGGTCAGCACCTACCTGCGCGGCATGAACGGCGACGTCCTCGCCAACGGCAGCACGCGCAGCGTCTCCGTCTCCTTCACCCCGTACCCGGGCGCGACCGCGGTCACGGTGACGGACGACAAGTGGCGTACGGGCAGCGTGCTCGGCGCCCAGAGCTTCGACCAGGCCGGCGGTTCGGTGCTGATGGCCTCGTCCACCGTCACGTCGAACGACGTGGTGACGGCGACGCACAAGCAGCAGAACAGCATGCCGGACCTGGTGGCCCGCTACCAGAGCACCAGCACCACGGCCTCCTCCTGGTCGAAGCTGTCCAACGGGACGTGGCGGACCACGAGTTCGGTGACCACCTTCGACCCGAACAACGGCAACCGGCCGATCCAGTCGGACGACAAGGGCGACGGCACCGCCGCCGCTCCGGAGATCTGCACCACCACGAGCTACGCGACCAGCACCAACCCGCTGATCACCTCGCTCGCCTCGGAGGAGAAGGTCGTCGCGGGCCCCTGCGGTACCACCCCGAACGTGGACAACACGCTCAAGGACGCCCGGACCAACTACGACGGCAAGGCCTGGGGCCAGGCCGGCGGCACGACGGACCCGACCAGCACCTGGGCCGTGAACTCCTACGACGCCTCCGGCAACGCGCAGTTCGCGCAGCTGACCTCGGCTTCGTTCGACGTCTACGGTCGCGTGACCTCGGCGTCCGGCCCGGACGGTGTCACCCAGCAGACGGCGTTCACCCCGGCCACCGGCGCGATCCCGACCAAGGTCACGCTGACCGGCCCGATGGGCGCGAGCTGGGCCACCAGCCAGACCATCGACCCGGGTCGCAGCATCCCGCTGGTGTCCACGGACGCGAACAACAACGTCACCACCAAGCAGTACGACGCCCTCGGGCGGCTGACCGGCGTCTGGCAGCCGGACCGCGCGACCAACCTGAGCGCGAACTACAAGTTCTCGTACGCGATCAACGGCGTCACCGCCCCGACCGTGGTCACCTCGCAGGCGATCAACGAGGACGGCTCGTACCAGACCCAGAACCAGCTGTACGACGGTCTGGGCCGGCTTCGTCAGACGCAGAGCACCCCGATCACCGGCGGTGCCGGGCGCCTGATCACTGATCAGGTGTACGACTCGCACGGCTGGGTGATCAAGACCGCCGCGCCGTACTACGACGCCGCGAACCAGCCGAACGGGACGATCTACGGTCCGCAGGACTCGCAGGTCCCCGCGCAGGACTGGATCACCTACGACGGCATGGGCCGCAAGGTGACGGACGCGTTCATGTCCTACGCCCAGCAGCAGTGGGTCTCCACCACGGCCTACCCGGGCGCGGACCGGGTCGACGCGACTCCGCCGCAGGGCGGCGCGCCGACCACCACGCTGACCGACGCCCGTGGTCGCATCACCCAGCGGTGGCAGTACCACGGCAGCACCCCGACCGGTGTCGCCACTGACGCCGACATCACCAACTACACCTACACCGCAGCCGGTCAGCCGCTGACCCGGAAGGACTCCTCGGGCAACACCTGGAGCTACACGCACGACCTGCGTGGGCGCCAGACCTCGGTGACCGACCCGGACACCGGTACGACCAGCACCGCGTTCGACGTCAACTCCCGAGTGGCTTCGACGACGGACGCGAAGAACAAGACGCTGGCGTACTCGTACGACGTGCTGGGCCGCAAGACGGGTCTGTACACCGGGAGCGTCTCCACGGCGAACCAGCTCGCGGGCTGGACGTACGACACCGTGCCGAACGGAAAGGGCATGGTCGCCTCCTCCACCCGCTATGTGGGCGGTGCGAGCGGCAAGGCCTACACCGAGGCCGTGACCGGGTACGACGCGATGTACCGCACGCTGGGCAGCAGCGTGACCATCCCCGGTGGTGCCGGCGGTGAGGGCGCGCTCGCCAACACCTACACCACCAGCAACGTCTACACCCCGGTGCTCGGTTCGCTGGACCACACCAACCTGCCGGCCATGGGCGGTCTGCCCGCCGAGGAGGTCGACTACCTCTACTCCACCACCGGTCTGCTGATGGCCTCGGGTGGCAACAGCACCCTGGTCACGGACGTCCAGTACGACGCGATGGGCCGACCGACCCGCACGACCGTGGGTGACTACGGCACGCAGGTCGTCTCGACCCAGCAGTACGACTGGGCCACCGGCCGCCTGGTGAACTCCTTCCTGGACCGCCAGACCGGTACCACCTCGCTCGACCAGTTCAGCTACACCTACAACCCGGCCGGTCAGATCACCTCGGTGAAGGACCTGCAGAACGCCTCGGCGACCGACCTGCAGTGCTTCACCTACGACTACCTCGGCCGAGTGACCAACGCCTGGACCGACACCGCAGGCACCTCCACCAAGGCGGCTCCGTCCGTCCCGGGCATCGGCGGCTGCAACAACGCGAACGGTCCGACGACCGCCGTCCCGCCGAGCGTCGGCGGCCCGGCACCGTACTGGCAGTCCTACGGCTACGACGCCACCGGCAACCGCACCTCGCTGGTGCAGCACGACGTCACCGGCAGCACCAGTAAGGACGTCACCACCACCCAGACGTTCAACCCGGCGGGCACGGTCAACACCACGACCAACCTGCCGAACACGGGTGGCGGCACCGGCGGCCCGCACGCACTGATGTCGACCTCCACCAAGTCGGCCTCCGGCACGGCGGTGACCAGCTACCAGTACGACCAGCTGGGCAACACCACCAAGATCACCGACCCGACCAGCACCACCACCCTCGCCTGGAACGGCGAGGACAAGCTCGACTCCGTCACCAAGACCGGCCAGACCCCGGGCACCACCTCGTACCTGTACGACGCGGACGGCAACCAGCTGCTCCGCAAGGACCCGGGCAAGACCACGCTCAACCTCGGCTCGGACGAGCTCACCCTCGACACCTCGGTGCCGAACGGCTCGATGACCGATGTCCGCTACTACGGTGGTCCGGGCGGCATCTCCATCACCCGGGTCACCACCGCCACCGGCGGCGGCACTCTCGTCTACCAGGGGTCCGACCCGCACGGCACCAACGGTGTGCAGATCGGCACCGACACTGCTCAGACGGTGACCCGCCGGGCCACCGACCCGTTCGGCAACCCGCGCGGCACCCAGCCCGCGGCCGGGAGCTGGTCGGGTGACAAGGGCTTCGTCGGCGGCACCAAGGACGACGCCACCGGGCTGACCAACCTCGGCGCCCGCGAGTACGACCCCGCCCACGGCCGCTTCCTCAACCCGGACCCGCTCCTGGCCGAGGGCAGCCCTCAGCAGTGGAACGGCTACGCCTACAGCAACAACGACCCCGTCAACCTCACCGACCCGACGGGTCTGAGGCCTGACGACGGCCCCATCGGTGGTGGTGGCGGCGGGGGCTGCCTGTTCTGCGTCAGCGGTGGCAGCACCAACGACTGCGCGAGCAACTGGCACCCGCCGTGCGCCCCGCAGTCCACCACGGTCACGAACGGCACCTCCAGCTCCGACACCGGAAACAGCGGTGACGGCGGTGGTGGCGGCAGCGGCGGTGGTGGCGGCAGCAAGAAGAAGTGCGGCGGCTGGAGCGGCTGGCTCAAGTGCAAGGCCAAGAGCGCGGTTCACACCGTGGTCAAGGCCGTCGAGGACCACCCGGTCATCGCCGTCATGGTTGTCGCCGCAGTCGTCGTCGGCGGGGCGGCGTGCATCCTCGCTTCCGGTGGCGTCTGCGGAGGTGTGCTGGTCGCGGCCGCCCAGGGCTTTGCCGGCGGTATGGAGGTCGGCAGCATGACGGCCGCCGTGGCCGGAGCAGCCATGGGTGCCATAGGCGAGGGTGGAGTAGCGCTCGGCAGTGCCGCAGTTGCGGCGCTTGGCGCTGGAAAGATCGCGTCGGCGGTCGAACAGGCGGCAGGGAAGGAGGCCGCAGCGGCCTCCCGCACCACACAGCCGACCGTCAAGGAGGCCACTTCTGCCAGCAAGGCCGCCCGTCCGAGCAGCAGCTCGGAGAAGCCGGACTGGCAGGGCGAAGGCCCCCACAGCGTCACCCCCGGCGGCCATGCGGTCACCCACGGCTCGACCGGGACCGCTGTCGGCAGCGATGCCCAGACGATGAACAATTTCAAGAACGTGGCCAACGAGGGCATGCACGACGTTGTTGCCCACGGGACCAAGGACGGTTACATCCAGCTGGACGGGGAGCTGACGAACGGCGGTCAGCTGGTCGAGGCGCTTCGCGGCAACCCGAATTACACGGAGGGCCAGCTCTGCCGGCTCATGGTCTGCCACTCCGGAGTCTCCGGTGTCGGGCAGCAGGTGGCGGATGAACTCGGCCTGCCGGTTTTGGCGCCCACCGATCGCGTTGGTACCATGCCGTCCCTCGGCCCAGGCCAGACTCCGGTCATCGACAACGGCGGTGTCTGGAAGTGGCTCTACCCGAGTCAGGGAGGATGATCGTGAAGGTGTCTCGTGTCGGTTTCTACGCTGAGCTGGAGCCTGACCGGCCAGGTTTGTACAGTGGCAGCATCCACGATGCCATCTCTGACGAGCCGTATCCGGACGAGGCCGATCTGGTGGGCTATCTGGGGCGGGGAATCTCGCTGGTCGACATCATGGAGTCCGGACCGGACGTCATTTCGAACGACGAGTACATTGCGGGATGTTCGTCCGTCATGTCCGACGGTTCGTGGATCTGGCGCCTCGATCTCCCGTATTACCTGAGTCGCTATCACCTCCGTCTCGATCCTGAATTCGTGGCGCATGTTCGGGCTTCGAAGTACGAGATCCCGGTGCTGTCTCAAGAGGAAGTGATTCCACTGGCTCGGGAGGTAGTGTTCAACGTGCTCGGTATGCGGCACTGAAAGTTCCTGACCCCTGTTCCTGATCTCCCATGATTGTGGGACACTGAGGCCCCGCCGGATATCTCCGGCGGGGCCTCGGCAGTTTTCGCCGGGAATCCGAATCCCCGGCGCCTGAGCTGCGCGCCGATGAAGGAACTGACATGAAGAGCCGCCTGCTCCTGCTGGTGATAGTGGTGTCCGTCGCGCTCGTCCTGCTGTTGGGCGAGGCCGGTGCGGCGCTCGCGGGTGGGGACGCCGACTCGCAGGCGGGGGGCCGCATTCTCGGGTGGCTGGTCTCGTTGCCGGTCGCGTTGGTGGTGGCGAGTCTGGTCAAGGCCGTGGTGCCGGTGGGATGGTTGCCGGCGGTCGGTGGGACCAGGCCGTCGGCGGGGCGGCGGAACGGGTGGGCGGACCGGCTCGCGGTGCGGCTCGGGCTGGTTGCCAAGGGTTCGACGGCGGACGACGTGGCCGCCGTCCGGCAGGGCAAGGGCGTGCACGTCCGCGCGGTCGTGGTGGAGCCGGCCGAGTCGGGGGCGCTGCTGCTCACCGCCGGGGACGGCGGTGCGGTGCGGATGGCCTGGAAGCGTACGGGCCGCCCGGCCGTGGAGCTGCGGGCGCCGTACCGGGTGTCGGCCGGGACGGCGCGGCACAACCCGCTGGCCGACCGGATGGGCTTCGAGGCCGTCGTGCGGCTCGGCACCCCTGACGGTGTGAAGGTCCTCCGGTTGAAGGAGAGTGACCTCGAGCTGCTCCAGGAACTGGTCAAGACCGCCTGAGCGAGGACGACGGTCGGGGCGTGGCGGCCCCGGCTGCTAGCCTGCTGGGCGTGATCACGTCTGAGATTCGAGTCCGCTTCGCCCCTTCGCCGACCGGCATGTTCCACGTCGGTGGCGCCCGTTCCGCCCTGTACAACTGGGTGATCGCGCGTCAAGGCGGCGGCCGGTTCGTGCTGCGGATCGAGGACACCGACGCCGAGCGGAACCGTCCGGAGTGGACCGACGGGATCCTGCAGGCGCTCGCGGCGATCGGCATCGACGAGCGTGACCCCGCCTTCGAGGGCCCCTACTTCCAGTCGCACAACGCCGACCGGCACCGCGAGGTGGCACAGCGGCTGTTCACCGAGGGAGCGGCGTACTACTGCGACTGCACCCGTGAGCAGACGGTCGAGCGCACCGGCTCCGAGCAGCGCGGCTACGACGGCCACTGCAGTGACCGCGCGCTGGCGTTCGAGCCGGGCAGGGCGCTGCGGTTCCGCACCCCGCGCGAGGGTGTGACCACGGTGGTGGACCTGGTCCGCGGCGAGCCCGCCTTCCCCAACGAGGCGATGGAGGACTTCGTCATCGCCCGTGGCGACGGCTCCCCGCTCTTCGTCCTCGCCAACGTGGTGGACGATGTGGACCAGCGCGTCACCCACGTCGTCCGGGGCGAGGAGCACCTGTCGAACACCCCCAAGCAGCAGCTGCTCTGGGAGGCGCTCGGTGTCACCCCGCCGGTCTGGGGCCACCTGCCGGTGATCGTGAACGAGAAGCGGCAGAAGCTCTCCAAGCGGCGGGACAAGGTCGCCCTGGAGTCCTACCTCGCGGAGGGCTATCTGCCCGAGGCGATGATCAACTACCTGATGCTGCTCGGCTGGGGCCCGAAGGACGATGTCGAGATCCGGCCGTTCGCCGAGCTGGCGGAGCTGTTCCGGCTGGAGGAGGTCAACTCCTCCTCGGCCTTCTTCGACGTCAAGAAGCTGTCGGCGATCAACGCCGAATACATCCGGGCCCTCCCGGTCGAGGAGTTCGTCCGGGCCTGCGAGCCGTGGCTGAAGGCCCCGGCGGCGCCGTGGGCGGAGGAGGCGTTCGACCCGGCCGTCTTCGCCGAGGTCGCCGAGCTGGCCCAGACCCGGATCACCGTCCTCGGTGACATCACCAAGAACATCGACTTCCTCTTCCTCGAGGAGCCGGAGACCGACGGGACCGCCTGGGCGAAGACCATGGGGGAGACGGCGGCGCCGCTGCTGGCCGACGTCCGCAAGCGGCTGGTGGAGACGGCCTGGGAGACCGAGGCGCTCAAGGAGGCCGTCACCGAGGTCGGCACCGCGTACGGCCTCAAGCTGGGCAAGGCCCAGGCTCCGGTCCGGGTCGCGGTCACCGGTCGGACGGTCGGCCTCCCGCTGTTCGAGTCCCTGCAGGTCCTCGGCCGGGAGCGGGTGCTGGCCCGGATCGACGCGGCGCTGGCGAAGCTCGCCTGAACAGGATCACGGCCGCCCGGCGGCGGGCGGCCGAGCACCGGCGCCGGTTCGACGCGCGCTTCGCGGCGTACTTCGACGGCCTGACCGACCCTGCGGGCGGAGCCCTCGACGGGCCGCAGCACGGGAGGTTCCCCGCGCGGGCGCTCGAACTGCTGCGTGACCTGTCCCTGCGCGGGGGCAAGCGCCTGCGGGTGTGCGTCCTGAACGAAGCCGCCGGGCTGGTCGCCGAGGGGTCGCCGCCGGGGCTGGCGGAGGCCGCGATCAGCATCGAGCTGCTGCAGACGCACGGACTGGTCCACGATGACATCATCGACGGCTCGGCCGTGCGCCGCGGCGCGCCCTCCGTGCCCCAGGCCTACCTCGACGAGTACCCGGACCGGCCCGGCACCGCCCTCGGCCTGGCCGTCCTCGCGGGGGACTTGGCGGCCTTCCTCGCGCTGCGCGTCCTGCTCACCACCGGCCTGCCGGCCGGGTCGGCCGCGGCGATGGCCGCCGAGGTGTCCGACGTCGGCGCCAGCACCGTCGTCGGGCAGTTCCTCGACCTGGAACGCGACTTCGGCCCCGTACCGGACCTCGAATTCCTGGACGCCGTCACCGAGTTCAAGACCACCCGGTACTCCGTGCTGACGCCGCTGCGCCTCGGCCTGCTCGCCGCCGGGGCCGACCCGGCCCGGTACGACGGTGAACTGCGCCGGTACGCCACCGCGTTGGGGACGGCCAACATGCTGCGCGACGACTGGCTCGACCTGTTCGGCGATCCCGGTGCGGCCGGCAAGTCCCTCGGGTCCGACCTGCGGTCCGGGCGGCGCAGCTACGTCCTGAGGGCGCTGCTGAATGCCGACCTGGACGGAGCTGAACGGCGGCTGCTGGACGGGGCGTTGGGTGATCCGTGGTGCGCGGAGGCCACCGTCGACCGGGTGCGCGCCATTGCCCGGCGGCACGGCGTAGACCACTCGGTGACGGCCGAGGCCGAACGCCACGCGCGGGAGGCCGCGGCTCTGGCGGGCTCCTGGCACACCCGCTGGCGCGCGGACGCCGTGACCTTCTTCGAGCAGCTGCCCGCCTGGACGGTGGCCCGCGACCACTGATCCCCGTTGGGGCAGAATGCTCACGAACTGATGGTCGGTACGGGGAGCTTCTGTGGGTGCGGACGTGGTGGCGGGGCTGGCCGAGGCGCTCGGGTGCGGCGAGGCGGTGGTCGGCGAACTCGGTTCTGGGCATGCCCGGTTGACGGTGCCTGGCCCGGGAGGGGCGTTCACCGTAGACGTGATCGGGGACCTTCCGGCCGGGCGGGTGGCGCACCTGCTGCCCGGTGGCGGGCTCAGCGTCGCGGCCAACTACTGCACGGCGCAGGGGCGGAGCCTGGCGCGGTTCCTGGCCGACCACGGGTACCTGGTGATCGGGACGACCCCGCGGGAGGACCTGCTGGCGGCCGGTGCGGCCGGGCCGCACTGCGCGGGGTGGGGGCTGGACGGGCACTGGGCCGATCTGACGCGCGTGGTGGCGGCGGCCGAGGCCGTCACCGGGCTGCCGTACGAGCTGTTCGGCCACTCGGCGGGGGCCGCGCTGGCGCTGGCCACCGCCGCCCGCAGCGAGGTCACCGGGCTGCGGCGGGTGGTCGTGCTCGACACCACCGGGCCGTACGACCCGGTGACGGAGCCCGAGTCGGTGGCCCGGGCCGAGGCCCTCGCCGGGCAGTTCCAGGCGCAGCTGGACGCGGGCACCTGGGTGCTCGACCCCGGCCTGAAGGCACTGTTCGCCCGGGCGGCGGCCGAGCCGGCCGGGCCGAGCGGGGTGCCGCGACCGGCCGGCGGGCCGGGGCAGTTCAGCAACCTCGGGCTGGTGCACTACGCGCTGACCCACACCCGGGAGCTGCCCGGGCCGGCGAACTGGATCTACCACCGTGGCCACAGCAGCGGCAGTTACACCTTCGGCCCCGGCCCCGGGCAGGACCGGTTCGCGCTGGACCGGACGACGGTCGGAGTGTGGGCGGAGGCGGTCGGCCGCTGCGGGAGCGGCCTGCAGCCGACGGCCCTGCTGCGGGACCTGGCGTCCGTGTGGGCCGGGGGGCGGTTGATCGACTGGGCGGCGATCCGGGCCGAGGTGCTCTGGGTCAACGCCGAACTCGGGCGCGGTGACCACCCGTTGGGCGCCGAACTGATCCGGCGGGGCGGCTCCCGGGTGGACTGCCGGGTGGTACCGGGGTACGGCCACGGGGACGTGGTGTGGGGCGCGACCGCCGAGGCCGACATCTGGACCTCGCTGCTGCCGTAGTGGTGGGCCGCAGCGCCCGGCCCCAGGTCTGCACGTACAACGGCTGCGGCGCCGTGGCCGACTACCGGAGCCCGATGTGCCACTGCTGAGCCTGAGCCTGAGCCTGAGCCTGAGCCGCGCCGGCCGGGCGCCCGTCCGGGAGTCGGCCGGCCTGGGCCGGGACCGCCCCGGGCCGCAGGCCGCCCTGCTCGCGGGCGAAGGCGCGCAGCAGGGCCGGGTAGCGGTACCGCCCGGGCGCGTCGGTGGCCAGCAGGTGGGTGTCGACGAGCTGTTCGAGCAGCCGTTCCGCGGACGGGGGCGTCAGGTCGAGCGCCCGGGCCGCCTGCAGGGTGGAGAGCGGGCCGTCCGCGGCCCTGGCGAGCAGGCAGAAGGCCCTGGCGGCGGCGGGGTCGAGCTCCCGGTAGCTCGGTGCGACGCTGGCCCGGAAGTTCAGACTGCCCACCTGGAGTTCGTTCAGCACCAGCCGCTGGTCGGCCAGCCGGTCCGCGAGGTGTCGCAGGCTCCAGCCGGGCCGCGCGCCCAGCCGGGCGGCGCAGATCCGCAGCGCCAGCGGGAGCCGGCCGCACGCGGCGACCAGCTCTGCGGCCGCCTGCGGCTCGGCCGCCACCCGGGCCGTCCCGACCAGCCGCCGCAGCAGCAGCTCGGCCTCCGCCACGGGCAGCACCCCGAGTTCGAGCGGCAGCGCCCCGACCAGGTCGGCGATCCGGTGGCGGCTGGTGACCAGGGCCGCGCAGCCGGGGGCGCTCGGCAGCAGCGCGCGGGCCTGGGCGCTGTCGCGGGCGTCGTCGAGCACCACCAGGACGCGGCGGCCGGTCAGCAGCGAGCGGTAGAGCGAGACGCGGTCGGCGAGCCCGGCCGGCACCAGGTCGTGGGGCACCCCGAGGGCGATCAGGAAGGTCCGCAGCACGACGGTCGGCGGGGTCGGCCTGCCGTCCGCGTCGCGCAGCTCGGCGTGCAGCGTTCCGTCCGGGAAGGAGGCGTGGGCGGCGTGGGCGGCCTGACCGGCCAGCGCACTCTTGCCGACACCCGGCTGGCCCGAGACCACGGCGACGAACGGTGCCCGGCGGTCCGGCGCGGTCAGCCGGCCGGTGAGCAGGGACAGCTCGCGGGCTCGGCCGGTGAAGTCCGGCAGGGCCGCCGGGAGCTGGCAGGGCGTCACGGCCGGGCGGTCGGGCGCGGGCCGGTCGGCAGCGGAGTGGCCGGGCGCGGGCCGCGCGGCCGGGACGGCGGTCGCGGTGACGGTGACCTGCTCGGGGCGGGCCCGGGCCGGCCCGTCGAGGCCGGGGTCGGCCCGCAGCACCCGCTGGTGGACCTCGCGGAGTTCACTGCCGGGCTCGACCCCCAGCTCGTCGATCAGGGTCTGCCGCACCCGCCGGTAGACGGCCAGCGCCTCGCACTGCCGCCCGCCGCGGTACAGCACCGTCATGAGCTGGGCGGAGAAGCGCTCCCGCTCAGGGTGCTCGCGGGCCAGCGCGTGCAGCTCGGCGGTGAGCGCCCGGACGTCGCCGCCCAGGCTCAGCCGCGCCTCCACCCGCGCCTCCACGGCGTCCAGGTGGGCCTCGGTCAGCCAGCGGGCCTCCTTGCGCAGCAAGGTGTCCGAGGGGATGTCGGCCAGGGCGGGCCCGCGCCAGAGCCGCAGCGCGTCGTCCAGCCGGGCGGCGGCGCGCTCGAAGTCCTGCCGGCGCAGGGCCGCGACCCCCTCGTCGCGCAGCGCCGTGAACCGCCGCAGGTCCAGCTCCTGCGCCTCGACGTTGATCCGGTACCCGCCCGCGGTGGTCTCGATCCGCTCGCCCGCGGCGCCGAGGGCCTTGCGCAGCCGCATGACGTAGTTGCGCAGCGCGGCGGAGGCGCTGCGGGGCGGCTGCCCGTCCCAGACGGCCTCCGCCAGGGACTGCGCCGAGGTCGGCTGACCGTGCCGGACCAGGAGCGCGGCGAGCAGCGCCCGCTGCCTGCCGCCGGGGACGCTGCGGGTCTGCGCGCCGTCACGGACCACCAGGGGACCGAGGATCCCGAATTCCACTCGCCTGTTCTCCTGCGCCGTCGTCGCTCCGGGCGGTGGGCCCGGCCTCGCGGGCCCACCGTGCTGTCGGGACAAGTTCTACGGCGGGGGCGGTTGTCAGGGAGGACAGTGCGGGTGACGGCCGGTCAACCCCGGACAAACCCGAGGCGGCCGGGGCGCCCGGACAACGCCCGGACAACGCCCGGACAACGTCCGGACAACCGGACCGGCGGTGGCGCGAGGTCAGCCGCAGTGGCTCCGGCCACTGGTCCAGGGAGCTGCCCGCGCAGAAGGCGAAGCTGCCCGGGTGGTGACGCAGTTCCGCGGGCCGCGGCCTGGGTGTTCGCGCAGTGCCGGCCGTCCGGCCGACCGTGGCGGCGGCTGTCCGCCGGAGCAGGCCCGGACGGCGATGGCGAGGCACCGTGCTCGTTGGGGAGACGGGCAGGACAGGGCATGGCGCGGCCGGGTGCAACCCCCGGGCACCCGGTCGCGCCGTGCTGGACAGTCTTGGCGGAGGCGGTAACTTTTCCGTCCCACCCGCCGTACAGGCCCTAGGTGGCCGGGTAGCGGCAGGCGGCGCGGACGGCCGCCGTGCGGTCGAGGCCGCTCAGGGAGAGCGGCTGCGCCGGGGCGGCGGGCGGCAGGGTCAGTGCGTCCATCACGCCGGTGGGGCCGTCGCCGCCGAGGCAGGCGGCGGCGACCAGCTGGAGCGGGCCCTGATCGGCCGTCGGCTTCGGGATCCGCCAGGGCAGCACGAACCCGTCGGCGCCGACGCCGACCAGGCCGAGCTGGTGCCAGCGCGGCACCGGTACCGTCTGGCCGGTGTCGGAGAAGTAGCCGGCGAAGCCCACCACGCCGAGGTAGGACCCGGTGGCGCGCAGTTCGGCGGCCTCGGGATCGCCGGGCCGCCGGGTGGCGGCCAGGGAGATCGAGGAGGGGGCCGGCAGCTCGTCGGCGCAGTGCTGCGGCGGCAGCCCGGTCGGCGGGTTGCCGTGCACCACCGCCGAGGCGACCAGCCCGCCGCCGCTGAGCTTGAACCAGCGCACGTCGGGAGTCCCGGACGTCGGATCCATCTCGACGTCGCCGATGCAGTAGCCGACGAACTGGACCCGGCAGCCGGCCGGGATCTGGTCGATCACCGGGGTGCTGCGGCTGGCGCCGCTGCGGACCCGGGTGCTCCCGGTGTAGGTCGTGCCCTGGAAGGCCGCCCCCTCGGCCGGGCGGGCCGGGCAGCCCGAGGCGGCGAGGGTGTCCGCGTCGCTCCCCGGCCGCAGGACCACGAGAAGGCTGGTCAGTACGAGCATCAGGGCGACACCCAGGGCGGGCAGCCAGGTCCGGGCCGGCCAGCGGTGCCGGCGCGGCGCACGCGGCTCGGTGCCGTCGTCCCCGGGCGGGCTCACCACGGTCGGCGCGCAGTCCTGCGGCTGGGCCGGCTCGAGCACCGCCGTGACGGCCGGCGGGGTCTGGTCGGCAGTCGGCCGAACCCGGGCCCCGGCTTCCGCGGCGAGTCGGCGCTCCAGCGCGTACCAGCGCTTCTCCCAGCTCTCGGCGTTGCCACGGCAGGCACCGACGTACGCCAGCGTCACCTCCAGCGTGGGGCGGCGGACGCCGCCGGCGGCATCGCTCAGCGTCGTGGCGCTGAAGCCCGCCGTCGTCGCCAGGGCCCGGTAGGTCGGGTTCCCGGCTGCCTGCCGCAGGCATCTCAGCTCGTAGGCGAAGGACTGCAGCGGGCCCTCGTCCGGGTCCAGGGGCCGAGGCTTACGGGGCAACGGAGCCCCCAGCGTCGCGCACCTCCGGTACGGGCATTCCCGGTCCCCCCTCAGCTCCGTCGCCGCAAGCGGCCCCGCCGGTTCCCCCTACCGGCCGGCGACAACCTGTACCCGCACATCGAGTGATGGGCGGTCAGATTGTTACATAAGTTGTGGGAGGGTCGGTTCGACGGACTGGGACAGGAGGAGTGACGGGTGCTGGTGACAGCGGACTGGCCGGGGATCGCGAGCGACCTGCCGCCGGGAGGGCTGCTCAGGTTCCGGGCGGACGTCGCCGCGCGCATCTGGCCCGACCCGGAGGACGTGCGGTTCGCCGTCGAGTACGGAGTCCCTCATGCGCGCGGGCTGTTCCGGATCGCGGAGGGCATCGCCCGGCAGGACCCGGCGGTCCCGGCGGAGGCGTTCGCCCGGGAGGTCGAGCTCGAACCGGTCGACACGCCGCACGGGAGGCTCCAGCCCTTGGGGGAGTTGTATCAGGCGGATGTCCTGGTCAGGCTCGATGACGGCACCATCTGGGTGTCCGATCCGGATTCGGAGATCGAGTTCGAGCTGGTCAACCGGGACCTGTCCTCCCTGGCCTATCTCGTCTACATGTTCGAGGCGGAGCGGCCGGAGCCGGGGGAGCGTCCCACGCCGTACGACTGGGCCGACATCGGGGAGACCATCCGCGGGGACATCACCGCCTGGGACGCGCTTCCCTTCGAGAGCGGGGCGCAGTTCTGGGGGACGTACCTCGACTCCTACCCCATGATGTGAGTGAGAGGTGACCGACGACCATCAGGCCCGGCTCCGGGCACAGTTCGGCGAGCAGGGGCTGTACGGGGCCGAGGGAGGCGCCGTCCGTGCCGTCGTGCTCGGGACGCCGATCTCCACCGGCACGACGGTCACACGAAGGGGCCGTAGAACGGGCCGTAGGAGAGGTTGAAGCGGTCGCGGTAGGCGGCGGCCACCTCGGGGCCGGACCGGAGCTCGGGGCCGTCCTTGATCTCGTCCTTGGAGCGGTCGACGTGGACCTTCTGCTCGTCGTGGTCGACCCGGACGACGGTGCGGGCCGGGAGCAGGACGAACTTGCCGAAGGTCCACGGGCCGGTGTCGACCACCAGGTAGGCGCCGCGGACCTCCTCGGACTGCTTGTCGATCTTGCCGATGTGGCCATCGGCGGCCTCGACCTGGAAGCCGATCAGGTCGGTGCCGGGGACGTGGCCGGTGCTCGGGCGGTAGCTCCAGATCTCGTTGCCGGTCATGCGCTCTCCTCGGTCGTGGGCGGTCTTCGTTCGTGAGGTCGGCTGCCCCGCCTGGACGGCTTCATGCAGGCCGGGCCGGCCCGGCCTGGTGTCCGAGGGGCGGCCGGGGGGAAGGAGGCAGGAGTGCCGGCATTCACCCAGGGCATGGCCGAAGCCGTCCGGCGTGGGCTGCGGGCGCCCGCGACGGTGCTGACCCTGCGCGCGACGGCGGCGGCCACGCTCGCCTACGTGGTGGCACTGCGGGTGAGCAGCGAACCGGCGCCGCTGACGGCGCCGCTCACCGCGCTGCTCGTCGTCCAGGTCACCCTGTACTCCACCCTGACCACCGGGATCCGCCGGGTGAACTCGGTGGTGGCCGGGGTGCTGATCGCGATCGGGTTCAGCGCGGTGACGGGCCTGAGCTGGTGGAGCCTCGGGCTGATCATCCTCGCCTCGCTGACCGTGGGGCGTTTCGTGCGGGTCGACGAGTTCGTCAACGAGGTCGCGATCAGCGCGATGCTGGTGCTCGGAGTGACCAGACTGGCCTCGCAGGCCTGGGACCGGGTGCTGGAGACCCTGGTCGGAGCCGGCGTCGGCCTGCTGTTCAACCTGGTGTTCGCGCCACCGGTGTGGGTGGACACGGCGGGTGAGGCCGTCGAGGACCTCGCCCGGCGGGCCCGGCACCTGCTGGTGCGGATCGGGGAGGAGCTCGGCGGGCCGACCCGGGTCGAGCGGGCCGCCGAGCGGCTGCACGAGGCCCGCCGGCTGGACCAGGCGATCGCCGACGTGGACGCCGCGCTGCGCCAGGCCGAGGACAGCCTGCGGCTGAACCCGCGGATCAGTGAGGGCCTGCTCTCCCGGCTGGTGCTGCGGACCGGGCTGGACACGCTGGAGATCTGCGTGGTGGTGATCCGGGTGCTGGCGCGTTCCCTGACCGACCTGGCCAAGCGGCGCGAGCCGGAGGAGGGGCTCTTCCCGCCGGACGTGACCGTGGAGCTGGAGGACCTGCTGGCCCACCTCGGGGGCGCCCTGGTCAGCTTCGCCGTCCTGGTGTCCACCCAGGTCAGCCGGAACGCGGCGGAGGCCGAGGCGCGGCTGGCCGCCGAGCTCACCGCCGCCTGGGCCGTCCGCGACAACGTCGCCCAGCTGCTGCTGCGCAAGGTCCAGGAACACCCCGAGGCCTGGCAGCTGCACGGCTCGCTGCTCGCCGAGGTCGACCGCATCCTGGACGAGCTCGACCTGGACCACCGCTCGCGCCGCCTGATGGAGGAGCTGGACCGGGCCTCCGCCACCCGGCTGAGGCGCCTCCCACGCTTCGCCCGTGGGCGCAAGGCGGCCGCCTGACGCCGGATCAGCCGGGTTCGTAGGATGGACCGGCTCCACCGGGAGCAGGACGGGCCGGAGGGGACATGACGCAGGTGCTCGGGCGTGGCCGGGAGTTGGCGGAGCTGGACCGCCTGCTGCGGGAGGTGCGGGACGGGCGCAGCCGGGTGCTGGTGGTGTCCGGGGAGGCGGGGGTCGGCAAGTCGGTGCTGCTCGACCGGCTGGCCGTACGGGCGGCGCAGGGGCCGGGGCGGACCGTACGGGCGGCCGGGGCCGAGGCGGAGGCCGAGTTCGCGTACGCGGCGCTGCAGCGGCTGTGCGCTCCGCTGCTGGAGCACCTGGCGGCGCTGCCGCCGGTGCAGCAGGAGGCGCTGCGGGTGGCGTTCGGGCTGAGCGCGGGGCCGCCGCCGGAGCTGCTGCTGGTGGGGCTGGCGGTGCTCGGACTGTTCGCGGAGGCCGCCGCCGAGGCGCCGCTGGTGTGCCTGGTGGACGACGCGCAGTGGCTGGACCTGATGTCGCGGCGGATCCTGGCCTTCGTCGGGCGGCGGCTGGACGCCGAGTCGGTGGCGCTGGTGTTCGCCGAGCGGACCGGCGTGGCGCCGGTGGAGGAGCTGGCCGGGCTGCCGGAGCTGCGGCTGGGCGGGCTGGCCGAGGCCGACGCCCGGGCCCTGCTGGAGCGGGTGCTGCCGGGGCCGGTGGACGCCCTGGTCCGGGACCGGATCGTCGCCGAGACCGGCGGGAACCCGCTCGCGCTGCTCGAGCTGCCCCGGGGCCGGTCGGCGGCCGAGCTGGCGTTCGGCTTCGGCGGTGTGGGCGCCGGACCGCTGGAGACCCGAGTGGAGGAGGGCTTCCGGCGGCGGGTGGACGCGCTGCCGTCCGACACCCGCGCGCTGCTGCTGGTCGCGGCCGTCGAACCGGTCGGCGACGGGCCGCTGCTGTGGCAGGCGCTGCGCCTGCTGGGCATCGGCCCGGAGGCCGCCGCCCCGGCCGAGGCGGCGGAGCTGATCTCGCTGGGCGCCTCGGTGCGGTTCCGGCACCCGCTGGTGCGTTCGGCCGTCTGGCGCGGGGCGGACGCCGCCGGGCTGCGGGCGGCGCACGGGGCGCTGGCCGAGGCCACCGACGCCGGGCGCGACCCCGACCGGCAGGCCTGGCACCGGGCCCACGCCGCCCTCGGGCCGGACGAGCCGGCGGCCGTCGCCCTGGAGCGCTCAGCGGACCGGGCCCTGGCCCGCGGCGGCCGGGCGGCGGCCGCCGCCGTCCTGGAGCGCGCCGCGGCGCTGAGCCCCGACCCGAAGGGGCGGGCCCGGCGCTCGCTGGCCGCCGCCGCCGCGTACCTGGCCGCGGGCGTTCCGGCCCCGGCGCCCGACCTGCTGGCCGCCGCCGAGCTGGGACCGCTCGACCCGGTGCGGCAGGCCGAGGCGGGTCGGCTGCGGGCGAAAGCCGCGGCCATGACCACCGCCGGGCTCGGCGCGGTGCGGCCGCTGCTCGAGGCCGCCGAGCGGTTCCGCGACCTCGACCCGGCCGCCGCGCGGGAGACCTGCCTGGCGGCGTTCGGCGCGGCCGTCTGGGCCGGCCGGCACGGGGCGGACGGACTGCGGTGGGCGGCCGAGGCGGCCGGTGCGCTGCCACCGGGGGAGGAGCCGGCGGGCCTGTTCCTGCGCGCGCTGGCCACCTGGACCACCGCGGGCCCCGCCACCGCAGCCCCGCTGCTGGCGGCGGCGCTCGGCTCCGTCGTCGAGGCGGAGGTAGCAGTGGCGGGGAAGGCGGAGGCGGGGAAGGCGGAGGCGGGGAAGGCGCGGAAGGCGGGCGAGGTGGCGGAGGCAGGCCTGGCCCTGCTCCGGCCGGCCGTGGACGCCGCCGCGGAGCTGGGCGACCTGCGGAGCTGGCTGGAGGTCACCGAACGGGCGGTCGGCTCCGCCCGGGCCACCGGCACGCTGTCCGTCCTGCCGACCGCGCTGCCGCTGCGGGCCGTCGCGCTGGCCCACGCCGGCCGCCTCACGGAGGCCTGGGACCAGCTGGCGGAGGGCACGGCCGTCGAGGAGGCCGCCGGGGCGGCGGCCCGGCTGGCCGCGACCGCGCTGCTCGGCGCGTACCGGGGGCAGGAGCGGCCGGCCCTGGAGCTGATCGAGGCGGCGGAACGCGAGGGCGAGCAGTACGGCCTCGGCCGGCTCACCGCGGCGGCGGCCTGCGCGCGGGCCGTGTTGCACAACGGCCTGGGCAACTACCCACTCGCCGTGGCGGCGGCCCGGCAGGGTGTCGAGCACCGCGACCTCGGCCTGCACGGGTGGGCGAGCAGCGAACTGGTCGAGGCCGCCGCCAGGGCCGGTGAGCCCGCCCTGGCGGCCCGGGCCCGCGAGCGGCTGGCGCAGTGGGCCGGGGCGGGGACGCCCTGGGCGCTCGGCGCGCTGGCGGTGGCCGACGCGCTGACCGGCGCACCGGAGCGGGCCGAGGACCACTACCGCGCGGCCCTCGACCGGTTCGGCCAGGGCGGGCTCGGCGTGCTCGAGGCCCGGGCCAGGCTGCTGCTCGGCGAGTGGCTGCGCCGCCAGAACCGGCGGGCCCAGGCCCGCACCGAGCTGCGCGCCGCACACGAGGCGGCGGCCGCGATGGGCCTGGAGGCCTTCGCCGAGCGGGCCCGGCGCGAGCTGCTCGCCACCGGCGAGACCGTCCGCCGGCGCAGCGTCGGCGAGCCGGTGCTGACCCCGCAGGAGGCGCAGATCGCCCGGCTGGCCGCCACCGGGCACCCGAACGCCGAGATCGGCGCGCAGCTGTTCCTCAGCCCCCGCACGGTGGAGTGGCACCTGCGCAAGGTCTTCGCCAAGCTCGGCGTCTCCTCCCGGCGCGAGATCGAGGCCGCACTGGCCGGGCGGTGAGTCAGCTCTTCTGGCCGGACCGGTCGGTGAGCCTCCCCTCGGCGAGCCTTCCTCCGGCGAGCTCCAGGTGCCGCTCGACCTTGATCGCCTCCAGGAACCGGGTGTCGTGGCTGATCACCAGGAATGCCCCCTGATAGGCGTTGAGCGCCTGCTCCAGCTGCTCGATGCTGGTCAGGTCCAGGTTGTTGGTCGGCTCGTCGAGCAGCAGCAGGTGCGGCGCCGGCTCGGCGTACAGCACGCAGGCCAGGGTGGCCCGGAGCCGCTCGCCGCCGGAGAGCGCACGCACCGGCAGGTGGATCCGCGCGCCGCGGAACAGGAACCGGGCCAGGATGTTCAGCCGCCGGGCGTCCGGCAGGGAGGGCGCGAAGGCCGCGAGGTTCTCCGCGACGGTGCGGGCCTCGTCCAGCAGGTCGAGGCGCTGGGACAGGTACGCGACCCGGCCCTCCGCCCGGCGGACGGCCCCCGAATCGGGGGCGAGCCCGCCCTGGACCAGCCGCAGCAGGGTCGACTTGCCGGCCCCGTTCGCGCCCGACAGCGCGATGCGCTCGGGCCCCCGGACGGCCAGGTCGACGCCCGCGAGGACCTCGCGCTCCCCGAGGCGTTTGCGCAGCCGCTCGCCCTCGAACAGGGTGCGCCCGGCCGGCACCCGGGTGTCCGGGAGCTCCAGCGCGATGCTCTGCTCGGCCCGTACGGCGCGCGCCGCCTCGGCGGCCCGCTCCTGCGCATCACCGACCCGGGCGGCGTGCACCGCCCGGGCGGTGCCGGCGCTCTTCTCGGCGGAGCGCTTCAGGCCGCCCGCGACGATCCGGGCCAGGCCGGCGTCCTTGAGGCCCCGCTGGGCCGTGCCGGCCCGGCGCTCGGCCCGCTCGCGGGCCTGCTGCATCTCGCGCTTCTCGCGCTTGACCAGCAGCTCGGCGCTGCGCAGGGTGCGCTCGGCGGCCGACCGCTCGGTGGCGACGGCCTCCTGGTACGCGCTGAAGTTGCCGCCGAAGAGCCGGAGTTCGCCACGGTCGAGCTCGGCGATCCGGTCCATCCGGTCGAGCAGCTCGCGGTCGTGGCTGACCACCAGCACGCAGCCCCGGAAGCCGTCGAGCAGCTCGTGCAGGCGGGCCCGCGCGGTGGCGTCGAGGTTGTTGGTCGGCTCGTCGAGCAGCAGGACGTCGGGGCGTTTGAGCAGCACCCCGGCCAGGCCGAGACCGATGGCCTGGCCGCCGCTCAGCCGGTCGAGCCGGTCCCGCAGGCCGACTTCGCCGAGGCCGAGGCGGTCGAGCTCGACCCGCGCCCTGTCCTCCACGTCCCAGTCGTCGCCGACGGTGGTGAAGTGGTGCTCGGCGGTGTCGCCGGACTCGATCGCGTCCAGCGCCGCGACGACCTCGGCCACGCCGAGCACCTCGGCGACCGTGCGCTCGGCCGTCAGCGGCAAGTCCTGCGGCAGGTGGCCGAGCACGCCCGCCACCGAGACCGAACCGGCGGCCGGGGTGAGCAGGCCGGAGATCAGCCGGAGCAGGGTGGACTTGCCGGCGCCGTTCGGGGCGACCAGGCCGACCCGCCCGCTGTCGAGGCTGAAGCTGAGGCCGGAGAAGACCGGGGTGTCGTCCGGCCAGGAGAAGGTGAGGTCGGAGACGACCAGGGGGGACTGTGACATGACGGTGCCCTAGGGAGAGGCCCGCGCGGCGGCATGCGTGACGGAAGTGCGTCCTGGCATGGGTGAGCGCGGGTGAATGTGACAGGGGAGGACGGAGGCGGCGCCGGGCAGCGGATCGTCGGCGGTGGACCTTCGATCGGAACGCGCTCGGGGCCGGGACAGAGCTCGCTCAGTGCGAGATGTCGTCGTCGCTCAGCATGTCGGACTCCTTCATCGGGGCAAATCGCACGTTAGCAGGCGCGCAGGTGGTGGTCACGTCATTTGTCAGGTCGTGGGCTCCATGGGGCTCCTGGCGCGGAGTGGGCCGGGAGGGCGCGGGGGTCGCCCTCCCGGCGGGTGGGGATGGTCAGCGGGTGCGAGGTGCTCAGCGGCGGGAGGTGCTCAGCGGGTGGCGCGGGCGGCCTGGTCGATGACGGCGGCCACCAGGGCGGGGTGGGAGAGCGCGACCGAGTGGGAGGCGGCCACCTCGGTGGTGCGGGCGTGGGCGCGGGCGGCCATGAAGCGCTGGGCGGCGGCCGGGATGTTGCGGTCCTCGGTGGTGACGATGTCCCAGCTGGGGACGGTCTGCCAGGCGGCCGCCGTGGCCCGCTCGGTGAGGGCCGCCTGCGCGATCGGGCGCTGGGCGGCGGCCGCCGACGCGGCCCGGTCGGCCGGCACGTCGGCGGCGAACTGGGCCCGGAACTTGTCCTGTCGGATGTAGAGGTCCGTGCCGGTGCTGCCGTCGGGGTTGGTGAACGGCACCTGGTCCAGCGCGGCGGGCAGCGTGGAGCCGGGGAACCGCTCCGTCAGCTGCAGCGCCGACTCGCCCGGGGCGGGCAGGAACGCGGCGACGTAGACCAGGGCCCGGACCCTCGGCTCGCCGACCGCCGCCTCGCTGATCACCGAGCCGCCGTAGGAGTGGCCGACCAGGACCACCGGCCCCTTGAGGTGGTCGATCACGCTGCGCAGCGCGGCGGCGTCGGAGGCCGGGCCGCGCAGCGGATCGGCGGCGGCCACCACGGGGTAGCCGCCGCGCCGCAGTTCGGCGATGACGCCCGCCCAGCTGGAGCCGTCGGCGAACGCGCCGTGCTCCAGCACGACGGTGGGTTTCGGGGCGCGGTCGGGCACGGCCGCTGAGGCAGCCGCCGGGCTCGCGGCGTCCGCGCTGCCGGTGAGTGCGAACGCGCCGAGGGCGGCGGCCAGGGCGGCCGTACCGGCGACGTACCGGCGCTTGCGGCCGTTCGCGAGGCTGAACACGGGGATCACGCTCCAGAGGGTGCGGTCGGTGGGATCGGTGCTCTCCACTCTCGGCCTCGGCCGGCCCCGGCACATCGGTCGTCCGACTGCAGTCGGGGTGCCGTCGGACGACCGATGTGCCGGGGCGGGGTCGGTGGCCAGGCTGGGGGTGCTGCCCCCGAATCCGAGGAGAGAGACCATGAAACGACGGTTCCTGGCCGTCGCCGCCTGTGCCCCGCTGGCCGCCGTCTGCCTGCCGGCCGGCGCTTCGGCTGCCGCCCCGGCGCCGTACGCCTGCGCATCGGTCACGCCAACCGCCCCGCCCGGCACGGTGGTCGAGTCGGTGCGCGTGGCCGACGTCCCGGCCGGTGCCTTCCAGGTGCCCGGGGCGCCGCCGCTCGGCGGGTTCCCGGTGCCGGACGTGCCGGCGCACTGCGAGGTGACGGTCACGCTGACCCACCCCGGCGCCGACGACCACGCCAAGGTCAACGTCTGGCTGCCGCAGGCAGGTTGGAACGGGCGCTTCCAGGCGGTCGGCGGGGTCGCCTACGCCGCCGGGGACAGCGGCGCCGGGCTGGCCGGGGCGGTCAAGCAGGGCTACGCGGCCGCCACCACCGACGCCGGGGTCGGCGGAGCGCTGGAGACCGGCTGGGCGCTGGACCCGGCCGGGAGGGTGAACACGGCGCTGCTCGACAACTTCGCCGCCCGCTCCGCGCACGAGCTGGCGCTGGTCGGCAAGGAGGTGGTGGCCGAGGCCTACGGCCGGGCCGCCGCCTACTCGTACTGGAACGGCTGCTCCACCGGCGGCCGCCAGGGCTATCTGGAGGCGCAGCGGTACCCGGCCGACTTCAACGGCATCAACGCGGCTGCACCGGCCATCAATTGGAACCAGTTCGAGGTCGCCACCCTGTGGCCGCAGGTGGTGATGAACGAGGCGCACACCTACCCGACGGCCTGCGAGTTCGACGCCTTCAACCAGGCCGCGCTCAAGGCCTGCGACCGGCTCGACGGCCTCGCCGACGGCCTGGTGAGCGACCCGGGGCGGTGCGAGTTCGACCCGCGCCGCCTGATCGGCACCCGGATCGAGTGCGAGGGCAGGCAGCTCACCGTCACGGCGGCGGACGCCGAGGTGGTCCGCCGGATCTGGGACGGCCCGCGCGGGGCCGACGGCCGGCGGCTCTGGTACGGACTGCCGGTCGGCGCGGACTTCCGCTACCTGGCCGCCAGCAAGCCGGACGGGCGAGGCGGCACCACGGGTGCGCCGTTCTTCGTCCCGGCTGCCTGGGTCGCCACCTTCGTGGAGAAGCAACCAGCCTTCGACACCGCGCACTTGAGCACCGCGCAGTTCGAGGAGATCTTCCGGCGGGCCCGCGCCGAGTACGATCCGGTGATCGGCACCCGGGACCCGGACCTCACCGCCTTCCGCGACGCCGGCGGCAAGCTGCTCACCTGGCACGGGGACGCCGACCAGCTCATCCCCACGGCCGGTACGGTCGACTACCGTCGACGCGTGGAGCGGGAGTTGGGCGGCGCGAAGAAGGTGGACGAGTTCTACCGGCTGTTCCTCGCGCCGGGTGCCTCGCACTGCGGCCTGAACGGCGGCGGGGTCGACGACCTGGCGGCCCTGACCGCCTGGGTCGAGCAGGGCAGGGCGCCCGCGGTGCTGCACGCCACCCTGACCACCGCCACCGGCCGGGCCGTCGCCCGCGACCTGTGCCGGTATCCGATGGTCTCCCGCTACCCGGGCCGCGGCGACGCCTTCCGCTGTGTGTCCGGCTGACCTCCGTCAGAGGCCCAAGTCGGCGGCCAGGCAGGCGAATCTGACCGCCTGGCCGTCGGAGTCGTAGGTGACCTGACGGTCTGTCAGTGCCGCTCGGGTCGGGACCAGGTCCTCGACGGCGACCCGGGGCGGGAGTGCGCCGTAGCGGGCGCTGCGGATCCGCGCCGCCTCCTCGTCGGTCACCGCCCGTCCGCGTCGACGACGGCCTGGGCGAAGGCAGTCGGCGCCTCCTGGGGCGCGTTGTGGCCGACGCCGGGCAGCAGGCGGTGCTCGTACGGGCCGGTGAAGTACTTCCGGTACGCCGCGCCGTCGGTGGCGGAGAGGAAGGGGTCCAGGGCCGGGTCCAGGGTGACGGTCGGCACGGTGACGGGCGGGCGGTCCGCCAGGAGCTGTTCGTAGCGGTCGTAGCGGCGCTCGCCGTCGGCCAGGCCGAGGCGCCAGCGGTAGTTGTGGACGACGACGGCGGCGTAGTCGGGGTTGTCGAAGGCGGCGGCGGTCCGCGCGAAGGTGGCGTCGTCGAACCGCCAGGTCGGCGAGACCTCCGCCCAGACGAGCCGGGCCAGATCGTGGCGGTACTGCCTGTTCTCCAGGGCTGCCCGCCCACGGTCGGTGGCGAAGTAGTACTGGTACCACCAGGTGTGCTCGGCCTTCGGCGGCAGCGGGTTCCGCTGCGCGGCCACGTCGGTGATCAGGTAACCGCCGACCGACACCAGGGCCTTGACCCGCTCCGGCCACAGCGCCGCGAGAATGCCGGCCGTCCGCGCGCCCCAGTCGAAGCCGGCCAGCACGGCCCGGTGGATCTTCAGGGCGTCCATCAGCGCCAGGACGTCGAGCGCGATCGCGGACTGCTGGGCGTTGCGGACGGTGGCCGGGGACCGGAAGGCGGTGGTGCCGTGACCGCGCAGGTACGGCACGATCACCCGGTACCCGGCGTCCGCGAGCAGCGGCGCCACGTCCACGAAGCTGTGGATGTCGTAGGGCCAGCCGTGCAGGCAGACGACCACCGGCCCGTGCGCCGGCCCGGCCTCGGCGTAGCCGATGTCGAGCAGGCCGGCCCGGATCTGCTCGAGGGCGGCGAAGCCGGTGCGCGGGCCGGCCGGACGGGCGGGGGCGGCGGCGGCCGGGGTCAGCGGCGCGGCGGCCGCCGGGGCCAGCGGTGCGGCTGCCGCGCCGAGCGCGAGTGCGGTGGTGAAGGTGCGTCGGTCGATCATGTCTGTTCCCTTCATCGGGGTGAGAGCTGTTCGGCTCGGCCGAGGGCGTCGCGCAGGGCGGCCCGGGTGGTGATGCCGAGCTTGGGGAAGACGCGGTACAGGTGCGAGCCGACGGTGCGGGGCGAGAGGTGCATCCGCTCGCCGATCTGCCTGTTCGTCAGGCCGCTCGCGGCCAGGTCGGCGATGCGGTGCTCCTGGCAGGTCAGGGAGGTGCGGCCGGGCCCCGTGGCACGGGGCCCGGGCGGGTCGGGGCGGACCGCGATCAGCAGTTGCACCCGGCCGCCCGCCAGCCGCCGCCCCACGAAACCGCAGACCTCGGCGCTGGCGTCGTCCAGCCACTGCCCGTCGTCCACGGCGAGCAGCAGCGGGCGCCCGGCGGCCGCCCGGGTCAGCAGGCCGAGCACCGCGACGCCGATCGCCAGGACCGACGGCGGTTCGCCCGGCGCCGCGGCGAACACGGCGCCGAGGGCGGCCCGGTGCTCGTCGCCCGGCTGCGCGGCCTCCGTGAGCAGGGGGTGGAGGAGCTGGTGCAGCCCGGCGTACGGGAGCGCGGACTCCGCCTCGACGCCGGTGGCCCGCAGGACGAGCCGGCCCTGCTGCTCCGCCCCGGCGGCGGCCCGGGCCAGCAGCGCGCTCCCGGTCTCGCCCCTGAGTACGAGCGACCCGCCGGTGGCGGCCGTGACGAAGGCCGCGAGCTCCGCACGTTCGGCGGTTGCCGTGGTGCCCACCGCCGTCAGCTGCCGAGCCCGGCCGCGCGGGCCATGTGGGCGGCGTACCAGAGGGGCCAGTCCGGGTCGGGGCGGCCGAGTTCGACCTCGTACGTGTGGTGGGCCCGGGCCGCGTCGCGCAGCGCCTGCTCGAGCTCCTCGGCCGAGCGGTAGACCGCGTGGCTGATCCGGCCCGGCCGCCGGGCGGTCACCTCCTGCAGGACGAAGGTGTTGCCGTCCGGGTCGGCGAAGGACGCGAACGAGCCGTACGACTGCCGGGTGGGGTGCGGGCCGGGCACCCGGGCGGTGGTGCCCGCGTGGTGGAAGACCCCGCCGGCGTCGTGGAAGACCTCGCTCACCTCGGCCCCGGCGGCCGTCAGTTCGGCGCGGGCCGCCAGGATGTCGTCCACGACCAGGTGCACACCCCGCTCGGAACCCGGCGCGGCGTCGGTCACGCCGCTGCCGATGACGAGCGAGACGGCCGAGCCGGGCGGGGTCAGGTGCACCACCCGGAAGCCGCTCGGCCCGGCGAAGTCGACGTCCTCGCGGAAGCCGATCCGGGTGTAGAACTCCTTGGCCCGGTCCACGTCCGACACCGGGACCACCACGACCTCGATCTTGAACTCCATCTTGCGCCGGCTCCTTCGCCCTCAGCGGCCGCCCCCTCGGCGGCCACCGATCACGATCCCGGGAGCACGGGCCCGTCGAGCCAGGGTCGGACCCTGGTCACCCCGGGCCCGGGTACTGGCCAGGGGTGACCAGGGTCCGACCCTGGCTCGACGGGGTGCCGCCGACGGGGAGTCTGGGGCCCGGCCGGTCAGCGGACCGGCCACCGACGAGCAGGGAGACCACCATGGCGACCATCCGCTTCACCGAGCACACCACCGCCACCCCCGAGCAGTTCCTGGCCTGCCTCACCGACTTCGGCCCGGGCCGCCGGGAGCTGTTCCCGAACAGCGCCGAGGAGTACCTGAAGGTCCACACGGCCGGCCCCGACCACGCCGAGGTCACCGAGGGCTCCGGCGGCGTGTGGGAGCGCCTGCGCTACGACTGGTCCGACCCGGCCCGCGTGGTGATGACCACCGTCGACTCCAACCTCTGGGGCGGCGCCTCGGGCCACACCTACACCTTCACCCGCCTCCCCGACGGCACCACCCGCCTGGACGTCGTGGTCATCCGCGAAGGCAGGAACCTCAAGGGCCGATTCACCGGCCTCCTCCTCGCCACCCTCGGCCGGGGCGTCCTGGCCAAGGCCCTCAAGCAGACGGTCAGGACGGTGGAGGCCCGCAGCCGGGCGGTCCGATGACGCTCGGTCGAGGGTCATCGGTCGAGGGTCAGGGGAGGGCTTCGGAGAGGCGGACGAAGTGGCGGCCGGTGGCGAGGAGGGCTGGGAGGGCGGTGGCGAAGCCGGGCGCGGTGCCGCCGGCGGGGTGGTTGAGGTGGGCGATGACGATGGTGCCGGGCGGAGTGGTGGTGAGTTGCCGGTGGACCTGGGGGGCGGTGAGGGTGGCTCCGGCGTCGGCGTTGACGGTGAAGCCGGCCACGCGTTCGCCCAGATCGGTGACGACCTGGGTGGCGATGTCGTCGTAGTGGGCGGTGCCGGAGCGGAAGAAGCGCGGGGGGTGGCCGAGCAGGGCGGTCAGCTTCCGGGTGTTGCCGGCGACCTCGTCGTAGACCTCGCCGAGGTCGTGGGTGCCGGTGATGCCGTAGGCGGAGCGGCCGGTGACGGAGAGTGGGCGGTGGGAGGTGCCGTGGTTGCCGATCTCGAAGAGCGGGTCGGCGGCGAGCTCGGCGAAGACGGTCGGATTGGCGTCGATCCAGCGGGCGTTGAGGAAGAGCGTGGCCGGTACGGCCTGGGTGCGCAGCAGCGCGACCAGGTCGGCGTCGTAGCCGCTGCCGCCGGGCCCCCCGCAGGCGTCGAAGGTGAGGGCGGTCGCGGTCGAGCCCTCGGGCAGCCGGGTGATCACGCCGGTGACGTCGAGGCCCCACTGGGTCGGCGCCGCGCCGCTGTGCCGGGCGATGACCTCCGGGCGGGTGGGTAGTGCCGAACCGGTGGACGGCGAGGGTGAAGGGGTAGGGGCGGGAGAACGGTCGGGCGAGGGCGAAGGGGTGGGGGAGGGCGACGGCTGGGCTGCGGCCGGGCTCCGGCAGCCCGCCAGGGCGGTGGCGGCCGTCGCGAGCAGGGTGCGACGGCTCAGCTGACGGTGATTCGGTTCGTTCCTCATAACTCTCTATGAACCGACGGAATGCTATGGACCGCAACTCCACCGCATGCTAATGCCGGATTGTTGTGAACCGGATCTGCTTACTGTTTATAGAATTCCCGCTACGCGCATTGACCGGCCCTGACCTGTGCGTTCAATTTCTGTTAAGGCTCCGCGAATTTTCCGGTGAGCGCGAATCGTTGACTCCTGTTCACCGGCTCTGATTTGCTTCCGGCTGCCAGGCGGGGCCGGTCGGCGAATTCCGGCGGACCTGCCTGCCCCTCACACCCCACGAGAGGCTCCCCCATGGGCACTTCCCCCACCAAGGCGCTGACGGCCGTTGCCGCGCTGGCGCTCGCTGGTGCCGCCTTCGCCGTCACCCCGGCTTCGGCGAACCAGCCCGGTGACGAGTTCGCCGGCCAGTCCCACCCGTACCGGCACGGCGTCGTGATGGCCAAGGGCGTCACCAACAACGCGGTGCACCGCACCAGCAACCTGAAGTTCGGCGGCAACGTCGACGGCATCGGCGTCACCACCGGCCCCGAGAAGGTCTACCTGGTCTTCCTGGGCTCCCAGTGGGGCACCCAGGGCACCGACGCGAACGGCTACACCACCCTGTCGGGTGACCCGCAGGGCATCGCCGTCCGCGCGCAGCAGCTGTTCAAGGGCCTGGGCACCAACGGCGAGACCTGGTCCGGCGTCATGACCCAGTACTGCCAGGGCGTCGCGACCGGTGCGACCAGCTGCCCGTCGACCGCCGCGCACGTGGGCTACCCGACCGGCGGCGCGCTGGCCGGTGTCTGGCTGGACAACTCGGCCGCCGCGCCGAGCCAGGCGACCGGCAACCAGCTGGCCACCGAGGCCGTCAAGGCGGCCGGCCACTTCGGCAACACCACCGCCGCGGCGAACCGCAACGTGCAGTACGTGATCATGTCGCCGACCGGCACCCACCCGGACGGCTTCAACACCTCCACCGGCCAGTTCTGCGCCTGGCACGACTGGAACGGCGACACCACCCTGTCCGGCGGCGCGGCCGCCTCCCCGTACGGCGACGTGGCGTTCACCAACGACCCGTACGTGACCGACATGGGCACCTCCTGCGGCCAGAACTACGTCAACGCGGGCAGCGCGGGCACCCTGGACGGCGTGACCATGGTCTACGGCCACGAGTACGCCGAGACCGTCACCGACCAGAACCCGGCCGGTGGTTGGACCGACTCCAGCGGCCAGGAGAACGCCGACAAGTGCGCCTGGAAGGGCACCGGCGGCGTCGGCGGCTCGCAGAACGTCACCTTCGCGACCGGCTCCTTCGCCATGCAGGGCACCTGGGCGAACGACTACAACGGCGGCGCGGGCGGCTGCGAGATCTCGCACCCGATCGTCCCCTGATCCGGACGGCCGCCGGTCGCCCGTGACCGGCCGGGAAGCCCCCGGGTGAGCCCAAGCGGCCTGCCCGGGGGCCTCCGTTATTTCCTCGAGCGCTCCGGCCGGTGCCGGATAGGCTGCCCGCATCGTGGCCGAACGGGCCGGCAACAAGCCGCCGGCAGGGCCGACTTGACGGAGTGAGGAGCGGCCGAGATGACGAGCGGGACGCAGGGCCCCGGGCTGGCCGAGCTGTTGGGCCGCTACCGGCCGCAGGGGGCGGCCGAGGCGGCGGACCACGAGCGGATCATGGGCCTGGTCGGCTCGCCGGGGGAGTGGAGCCGGGCCACCCCGCTGCACTTCACGGCCTCCGCGCTGATCGTCCACCCCAAGTCGCGGCGGGTGCTGCTGCGTTGGCACGTCCGCCAGCAGGCCTGGCTGCAGGTCGGCGGGCACGGCGACCCGGGCGAGACGCTGCCGCTGGAGATCGCCCTGCGGGAGGGCCGGGAGGAGACCGGGCTGACCGACCTGGTGCCGTGGCCGGACGCCGCGCTCGTCCACTTGGCCGTCGTCCCGGTGCCGGCCTCGCCGCGCGAGGCGGCGCACGAGCACGCCGACCTGCGGTTCCTGCTGGCCACCGGGACCCCGGACGAGGCACGGCCGGAGAAGCCGGACGCGCCGCTGGAGTGGCTCACCGTGGCGCAGGCCCGCGAGCGGACCAGCGAGGAGAACCTGCGCGAGACGCTGGGCCGGGCAGGGCGGCTGCTGGACTCCGTCTGAGGCGGCCCGGACGAAAACCGGTGGGAGCGGGAGCAGCACGCCGGTACCCTCGGGGCGTTGTGTGCGTGTACATCCGATTCTGTTCCAGGGGGATCAGCGGTGCTCAAGGGCCAGACGCTCGTGTTCGACGCCGACGACACGTTGTGGGAGAACAACGTGCTCTTCGAGCGGGTCATCGACGGCTTCCTCGACCGGTACTCGGCGCCCGGGGAGCGGGAGAGCACCCGGGGCCTGCTCGACCGGATCGAGGCGGAGAACGCGGTCACGCTCGGGTACGGCGCCGAAGTGTTCCGGCAGAGCCTGCGGGACTGCCTGGAGCAGCTGACCGGCCGGGCGGCCGACGAGCAGGACGCCGCCACGATCGAGGAGCTGCTCACGCCGCTGACGATCCGTGAGGTCGAGCTGATCGACGGCGTGGCCGAGACCCTGGCGGCGCTCGCCGGGAGCCACGAGCTGCTGCTGCTCACCAAGGGGGACTTGGCGGAGCAGCAGCGGAAGGTGGACGCCTCGGCCCTCGCGCACCACTTCCGCGGCATCCACATCGTGCCCGAGAACGGCTTCCAGTAGCTTCCGGTGGCCTCCATCACCACCCGCTGGACGCCCTGGCACAGCAGCCGGTCACCGAGTTCCAGGACCGCGTTGGTG
>NZ_JBEOWY010000072.1:0-33644 GCF_040296285.1 Kitasatospora sp. NPDC002227 | reverse complement strand
CACCGAACTGCGCCTTACCACCGAGCGGCTGCTGGGTGATCATCGAGTACGGACCGGTCGAACGGGCGTGCAGCTTGTCGTCGACCAGGTGGTGCAGCTTGAGGATGTACATGTAGCCGACCGAGACCGGCATCGGGAACGGCTCGCCGGAGCGGCCGTCGAACAGGCGGGCCTTACCGGTGGAGTTCACCAGGCGCTCACCGTCACGGGTGAGCGTGGTGTTGTCCAGCAGACCGGTGATCTCGTCCTCGCGGGCGCCGTCGAAGACGGGGGTGGCGAGGTTGGTGCCACCGGTGACCGTGTCGGCGCCGATCGCCTGCAGGCGCTGGGCCCACTCGTCGGCGAGGCCGGAGACGTCCCAACCCTGCTTGGCGAGCCACCCGAGGTGGATCTCCAGGACCTGCCCCGGGTTCATTCGGGACGGGACACCCAGCGGGTTGAGGATGATGTCGACCGGGGTGCCGTCCTCGAGGAACGGCATGTCCTCGACCGGGAGGATCTTGGAGATGACACCCTTGTTGCCGTGACGGCCGGCGAGCTTGTCACCGTTGGTGATCTTGCGCTTCTGGGCGACGTAGACGCGGACCAGCTGGTTCACGCCCGGGGGAAGCTCGTCCCCCTCCTCGCGGTCGAAGACGCGGACGCCGATGACCTTGCCGGACTCACCGTGCGGCACCTTCAGCGAGGTGTCGCGGACCTCACGGGCCTTCTCGCCGAAGATCGCGCGGAGCAGGCGCTCCTCCGGGGTCAGCTCGGTCTCACCCTTCGGGGTGACCTTGCCGACCAGGATGTCGCCGGTGACGACGTCGGCGCCGATCCGGATGATGCCGCGCTCGTCGAGGTCGGCGAGGACCTCCTCGGAGACGTTCGGGATGTCCCGGGTGATCTCCTCGGGGCCCAGCTTGGTGTCACGGGCGTCGACCTCGTGCTCCTCGATGTGGATCGAGGAGAGGACGTCGTCCTGCACGAGGCGCTGCGACAGGATGATCGCGTCCTCGTAGTTGTGACCCTCCCAGGACATGAACGCCACGAGGAGGTTCTTGCCGAGGGCCATCTCGCCCTCGTCGGTGCAGGGGCCGTCGGCCAGCACCTGGTTGACCTCGACGCGGGCGCCCTCGTCCACCAGGACCTTCTGGTTGAAGGCGGTGCCCTGGTTGGAGCGGGTGAACTTGGCGGCGCGGTACGTGGTGTACGTGCCGTCGTCGTTCGCCACGGTGACGTAGTCGGCCGAGACCTCCTGGACGACACCGGCCTTCTCGGCGGTGATGACGTCCGCGGCGTCGACGGCGCAGCGGTACTCCATGCCGGTGCCGACCAGCGGAGCCTCGCTCTTCAGCAGCGGCACCGCCTGACGCATCATGTTGGAGCCCATGAGCGCGCGGTTGGCGTCGTCGTGCTCGAGGAAGGGGATCATGGCGGTCGCGACCGACACCATCTGGCGCGGCGAGACGTCCATGTAGTCGATCTCGGAGCCCGGGATGTAGTCGATCTCGCCGCCACGGCGGCGGACCAGGACACGCGGCTCGGCGAAGGTCAGCTCCGCCGTCAGCGGGGCGTTGGCCTGCGCGATGACGAAGCGGTCCTCCTCGTCGGCGGTCAGGTAGTCGACCTGCTCGGTGACGACACCCTCGATGACCTTGCGGTACGGGGTCTCGATGAAACCGAACGCGTTGACCCGGCCGTACGAGGCCAGCGAGCCGATCAGACCGATGTTCGGGCCTTCAGGGGTCTCGATGGGGCACATGCGGCCGTAGTGCGAGGGGTGCACGTCTCGGACCTCGAAGCCGGCCCGCTCACGGGACAGACCACCGGGGCCGAGGGCGGACAGACGGCGCTTGTGGGTCAGGCCCGACAGCGGGTTCGTCTGGTCCATGAACTGCGACAGCTGGCTGGTGCCGAAGAACTCCTTGATGGAGGCGACGACCGGCCGGATGTTGATCAGGGTCTGCGGCGTGATCGCCTCGACGTCCTGGGTGGTCATGCGCTCGCGCACGACGCGCTCCATACGGGCGAGACCCGTACGGACCTGGTTCTGGATCAGCTCGCCGACGTTGCGCAGGCGGCGGTTGCCGAAGTGGTCGATGTCGTCGACCTCGACCACGATGTCGCGGCCCTCGGCGTCACGCCACTCGGTCTCGCCCGCGTGGAGCTTCACCAGGTACTTGATCGTGTTGATGATGTCCGGCTCGGTGAGCACGCCGGAGTCCAGGGACTCGGCGTTGCCCAGCTTGCGGTTCACCTTGTAGCGGCCGACCTTCGCGAGGTCGTAGCGCTTCGGGTTGAAGTAGAGGTTCTCGAGCAGGGTCTGCGCGGCCTCACGGGTCGGCGGCTCGCCCGGACGCAGCTTGCGGTAGATGTCCAGGAGCGCGTCGTCCTGGCCCTGGGTGTGGTCCTTCTCCAGGGTGGCGCGCATCGACTCGTACTCGCCGAACTCCTCGAGAATCATCTCGTTGGTCCAGCCGAGGGCCTTGAGCAGCACGGTGACCGACTGCTTGCGCTTGCGGTCGATGCGGACACCGACCATGTCGCGCTTGTCGATCTCCATCTCCAGCCAGGCACCACGCGAGGGGATGACCTTGGCGGAGTAGATGTCCTTGTCGGACACCTTGTCCAGGGTGGAGTCGAAGTACACACCCGGGGAGCGGACCAGCTGCGAGACGACGACACGCTCGGTGCCGTTGATCACGAACGTGCCCTTGTGGGTCATGAGCGGGAAGTCGCCCATGAAGACCGTCTGAGACTTGATCTCACCGGTCTCGTTGTTGGTGAACTCGGCGGTGACGAAGAGCGGGGCCGCGAACGTGAAGTCGCGGTCCTTGCACTCGTCGATGGAGTTCTTCGGCGGCTCGAAACGGTGGTCGCGGAAGGTCAGCGACATCGACCCACTGAAGTCCTCGATCGGGGAGATCTCTTCGAAGATCTCCTCCAGACCGGACTTGGTGGGGACGTCCTGACCACTCTCCAGGGCCGCCTCGACCCGGGACTTCCAGGCCGCATTGCCGAGCAGCCAGTCAAAGCTCTCGGTCTGCAGGGCGAGGAGGTTCGGGACCTCGAGGGGCTCCTTGATCTTCGCGAAGGAGACGCGGAGCGGGGCGGTGGAATTGGCGTTGTTCGAGGCGTTGCGCGGCGCGGCCAAGAGGGGGGTCCTTCCGAGGGCTCGGAGCTCACTACGCGCATACCGGCCGGGCCTTGCCGAGAGCCACTCCGGAGAGAAAGTCCCAGGTCAAACCAGCGACTGCTCCGGGCGACGAGTCACGGAACAGCTAACAGGCAGCGCAAAGGGACAGTGTAGCCAAAAGGCACACTGCTGACAAGCCCTGATTCGGAGACCGAATCGGACGCTCCCTCCTCGTACAACCGTCGACCCGGGCCGAGCCCGGGCCGCCGCAACCTCACGTGGTGTCACTTCCCAGCCCCGGCCCTGAATATGCATCCAGAACGGGACCGAACGGAAGCCCACCCCGACGTGGGGCGCGCGCTTTGAGAATCGCGCTCCCGCTGTCGTTCGTCAAGGCCCACACCGGAGCGTGGACCTCACGCCGTACATCGCCCGGCGGCCCTCCGGCGTTACAGAAGCCGTGGTGAGGGGTGCCCTGACGACAGCGATCACCATACCCGGCCCCGCCGACAGTGGCCGAGACCCAGCCACCCGGACTGACGAAGTCCGTTCGGCGGTCAGCTGCCCGCCGGAACGACAAAGGCCGGGCCGACCACCCACAGGGGGTGATCGGCCCGGCCCTCAAGCCCCCTCAGAGGGGGCGAGAAGTCACTTGACGGTGACCTTGGCGCCGGCGCCCTCGAGCTGGGCCTTGGCCTTCTCGGCAACGTCCTTGGCGACCTTCTCGAGAACCTTGGCACCAGCGGTGTCGACGAGGTCCTTGGCCTCCTTCAGGCCGAGGGAGGTGAGGGCGCGCACCTCCTTGATGACCTGGATCTTCTTGTCGCCGGCGCCGTCGAGGATGACGTCGAACTCGTCCTGCTCCTCAACGGCCTCGGCGCCACCGGCCGGGCCGGCCATGACGACCGCGGCGGCCGGGGCGGCGGCGGTGACGTCGAACTTCTCCTCGAACGCGGAGACGAACGCGGAGAGCTCGATGAGGGTCATGTCAGCGAACTGCTCGAGCAGCTCGTCCTGGGACAGCTTCGCCATGATGGCGTCCTTCCACTAAATCGGCAGGTGGTGCCGGTATGTACGGGGATGGCGGGCGCGGGCCCGCTGCGAGGGGTGAGCCTCGGCCGAATTACTCGGCCGCGGCGTCCTCGGCGGCGGGAGCCGGCGTACCGGCACCGCCCTGCTCGACCTTCTCGCGAAGAGCGTCCACGGTGCGGACGAGCTTCGAGGGCAGGGCCTGGAAGAGCGCGGCAGCCTGGGAGGGCTTGGCCTTCATGGCACCCGCCAGCTTGGCGAGCAGAACCTCGCGGGACTCGAGGTCCGCGAGCTTCTTGATCTCGTCGGCGGACAGCGCCTTGCCGTCAAGGACACCGCCCTTGATGACGAGAGCGGGGTTCTCCTTGGCGAAGTCACGCAGAGCCTTCGCCGACTCCACCGGGTCACCGGTGACGAAGGCGACCGCCGTCGGACCAGCGAACAGGTCGTCCAGCGTGTCGATCCCGGCCTCGTTGGCCGCAATCTTGGTCAGCGTGTTCTTCACCACGGCGTACTCGGCGTTCTCGCCGAGCGAGCGGCGGAGCGTCTTGAGCTGCTTCACCGTGAGACCGCGGTACTCGGTCAGCACAGCCGCGTTGGAAGCACGGAACTTGTCCGTGATCTGCGCGACGTCAGCAGCCTTGTCGGGCCTAGCCATGGGCGTACGCCTCCTTCCGTGATGTCGAAGTCGGGCCGACCGCGAGTGTCGACCATTCCCGCCTCGGACACACCGGACGAAGGAAGCCCCTGCAGAAACAGTGAGAGCCCCGGTGCGCAGGCGCACGGGGCTCTAGAAGACCTCGACGGGCCGACGGCGAACCGCGCGGACCGGAAGTCCAAGCTCCAAACACTCCTGCGCGGGCTGCCTGCGACTGAGCGCAGATCCTTCGGTCTGCCGACCCTTGCGGGACAGCACGACAACCAGCGGTCTTTGGCTTCGACTACCGTACCCGACCACTACCGCTGCACCAAATCAGCACCGGTCGGGCCGGACCGGATCAGCTCCTCCCGAGCACGTCCGGCAGGGTCTGCCCCGCGCTGTCCAGGGTGTCGGCCTCGGCCGGGGCCTGGACGGCGAGGGTGCCGCCGGCGTAGTCGCTGAAGCGGACGGTGTCGTCCACCTTGGCGGTGGGGCCGGTGCCGGTGCGGCGGAGCTGGAGGAGCTCGTCGCTGCTGCCGAGCCAGAGGTCCAGGGTCAGCTCGGTGACCCCGCCGGCCGCCAGGGCAGTGCGCAGAGCCTCGCGGCGGGCCGGAGCGAGCTGGGTCTGGGCCGCCGCGTAGGCCGTGACCGTGGTGGTGACGCGGTAGTGCTGGGCGGTGGCCTCGCCGAGCTTCTCCTCGCCCAGCAGCTCCGGCTGCTCGGCCGCCGCGGCGGCGGTGAGCGCCACCACCGGGCTGAGCCGGTCCACCAGGCCCGCGTACGGCACCTCGCGCTGGCCGTCCGGGCCGGCCGGGCCCGCCCAGCGCTCCCAGTGCCGGCCGCCGAGCCGGGCCGCGGTGGCCTGGTCGCCGCCGAGGTAGGCGGTGGTGTCGAGCACCACCAGCTGCTCGGTGGCGCCGGTTCGCTGGAGCTGGAGCACCGTCTTGGGGGCCCAGAAGAGCATGCCGGTCGCGGCGCTGCCGCCCAGCAGGCTGCTGAAGCGGGCCCGGCGGGCGGTGTGCGCGGCCAGCTGGGCCGAGAGCAGCACCCCGTGCGGCGAGCGGTCGGTGGGGGTGGCCTCCGCCGAGGGGGTGGCCGAGGTGGCGGACGGCCCGCTCGGCTGCGGCCCGGCCTGCGGCGAGCTGCCGCAGGCCGTCACCAGTGCCAGCAGCAGCCCGGCCACCGCCGTCCGCCGCCCCGCCCGACCCGCTCGCACCCGTCGCACCGCTCCGTACTCCATGGGCCTACTTCAGCATGTCCGCGAAGCTCATCACATCGCCGGGCGCCGGGGCCGTGACGGTGGCCGCGCTGCCGAGCGCGCCGTACCCGACGGTCACCGGGTCCTTGCTGCCGTTGCCCACGTTGTCGCTCGTCTGCTGGACCAGTTCGCCGTTGCCGCTGATCCAGAAGTCCGTGGTGACGCTCGCCCGGTTCTTCTTCAGCGTGCCGATCACCAGCTTCTTGACGTCCTCGCCCAGGCCCGGCATGCCGTTCACCAGGCTCTCCACCGGCAGCTCGCTGCGCAGGTGGGTGGTGGCCACCCCGCCGACCTGCTCGGCGCCGACCTTGCTGAGCTTGCCGCCGAGCGCGTTGGCGGTCAGCTGCACGGCCGGGTTGAGGGTCTGCAGCATGGCGGTGAGCGAACCGGCGTCCTCGCCGCCCGGGGCGCCCTGGCCGGCCGCCTTGGGGTCGAGCTTGAGCCAGTGCTTGCCGCCCATGTCGGCCGCGGTCTCGTCGTCCACCCCGAGGTAGAGCTGGTCGGCGGTCACCAGCAGCTTGCCCGGCCCCTCGCTGGTGTTCAGGGTGAGCTGGAACGCGGCGGGCGCCTTCCAGCTGTACACGCCGGTGCCGCTCGCGCCAGGGGTGCTGCCGGTCATGGTGAGCTTGGCGCTGCCCGCCTTCTCCATCACGGTGGCCGAGGCCAGCAGCAGCTCCTTGGCGCCCAGCCCGTCGGTCTTCACCGCCGCACCGCCGCCTGCGGAGCCCGAGGCACCGCCCGAGGGGGCCGCCGAGCCGGAGCCCGCGGCCGACGCCGCGGAGGAGGCGCCCGAGGCGGCCGCGCTCTTGGCCTGGTCCTTGCCGCCGGCCGCGCTGCCGCAGGCCGCGAGCCCGCTCACCAGTACCGCCGCGACCACCATGGCCGCAGCCGTTCGCACGTTACGCACAGCAGACCCCCCTCTTGCTCTCATCCGCCACTGGCTGCGGACTCTAGCAACCGGGGAGAAGCCGACGGGCCCGCACCCCCTGCGAGGGGGTGCGGGCCCGTCGGTGCGGAACGCGGCTACCGAGCCTGAGTCTCAGACTCAGACGGCGGCCGGGTCCTCCTCAACCATGAAGTTGCGGGTGCGGTTCGGGTCGACCTGGATGCCGGGGCCCATGGTGGTGGAGACGGCGGTCTTCTTGATGTAGCGACCCTTGGCGGCGGAGGGCTTGGCCCGGAGGACCTCCTCCAGCGCGGCGGCGTAGTTCTCGACCAGCTGCTCGTCGGAGAAGGAGGTCTTCCCGATGATGAAGTGCAGGTTCGAGTGCTTGTCGACGCGGAACTCGATCTTGCCGCCCTTGATCTCGGTCACAGCCTTGGCGGTGTCCGGGGTCACGGTGCCGGTCTTCGGGTTCGGCATCAGGCCACGGGGGCCGAGCACGCGGCCGAGGCGGCCGACCTTGCCCATGAGCTCCGGGGTGGCGACGACGGCGTCGAAGTCCAGACGGCCCTTGGCGACCTCGTCGATGAGCTCGTCCGAGCCGACGATGTCGGCGCCCGCAGCACGCGCGGCCTCGGCACGCTCGCCGGTCGCGAAGACCAGGACCCGAGCGGTCTTACCGGTGCCGTGCGGGAGGATCACGGTGCTGCGGACCATCTGGTCGGCCTTGCGCGGGTCGACGCCCAGACGCATGGCGACCTCGACGGTGCCGTCGAACTTGGTGGTGGAGGTCTCCTTGGCGAGGCGGATGGCCTCGAGGGGAGCGTAGATGCGGCTGCGGTCGACCTTGACGTCCGCGGCCTTCAGAGCCTTGCTGCGCTTCACTGCTTCTCCTGAAGGTGAATGGAGTTGTGGTGTGGACCGCGCCCGGCCCTACCACGGGGGGTGATGACGGGAGGCTGTCAGCCCTCGACGGTGATGCCCATGGAACGGGCGGTGCCGGCGATGATCTTCTCGGCGGCCTCGATGTCGTTGGCGTTCAGGTCGGGCATCTTGAGCGTGGCGATCTCACGGACCTGGGCGGCGTTGAGCTTGGCCACCTTGGTCTTGTGCGGCTCCGGGGAGCCCTTGTCCACGCCCGCGGCCTTCAGGATGAGGCGCGCGGCCGGCGGCGTCTTCGTGATGAAGGTGAAGGAACGGTCGTCGTAGACCGTGATCTCCACCGGCACGATCATGCCGCGCTGCGACTCGGTCGCAGCGTTGTAGGCCTTGCAGAACTCCATGATGTTGACACCGTGCTGACCGAGCGCCGGGCCAACGGGCGGGGCGGGGTTGGCCGCACCGGCGTTGATCTGGAGCTTGATGAGCCCAGTGACCTTCTTCTTCTTGGGAGGCATGCTCTCTCCGGGTCCTTCTGAGAGGTGGGTGTTGATGCGTGCCCGCCCGGAGCGACAACCGGACGCACGGCACACATCCGCCCAGGCTAACGCGGATGCGCCGCTGGACCAAAACGGATTGAGGGCGGAGCCGTGGCCCCGCCCTCATCCGAAGCTCTGTACTAGTTCTTCTGGATCTGGTCGAAGGAGAGCTCGACCGGGGTCTCACGGCCGAAGATCTCGACCAGGCCCTTGACCTTCTTCGAGTCCGGGTTGATCTCGTTGATGGTCGCCTGCAGGGTGGCGAACGGACCGTCGGTGACGGTGACGGAGTCGCCGACCTCGAAGTCGAGCACCTGGATCTCGACCGGGCGGACCGGGCTGGCCTTGCCGGCCTCGCGGGCGGCCTGGCGCTCCACGTCCGGGGCGAGCATCTTGACGACCTCGTCCAGGGTCAGCGGGTACGGGTCGTAGGCGTTGCCGACGAAGCCGGTGACACCCGGGGTGTTGCGGACGACGCCCCAGGACTCGGCGTCCAGGTCGAGGCGGACCAGCACGTAGCCGGGGAGCTTGTTCTGGCGGATCGTCTTGCGGTCGCCGTTCTTGATCTGGACGACCTCCTCCTGCGGCACCTCGGCCTGGAAGATGCGGTCCTCGACGTCGAGGGAGATCGCGCGCTGCTCCAGGTTCTGCTTGACCCGGTTCTCGTAGCCCGCGTAGGTGTGGATGACGTACCACTCACCCGGCGCGGTGCGCAGCTTCTCGCGGAACTCGGCGACCGGGTCGACCTCGACCTCCTCGACGGCCTCGACCTCGGCGGCGGCCTCCTCGGCCTCCTCCTCGGCGAGCTCGTCCTCGGTCTCGACGTGCAGCGCGGCCTCCTCGGCCGGCTCGAACGCCTCGTCCGCAGCCTGAACCTCGTCCTCGTCGGAGTCGGCGCCGTCGAGGATCTGCTCGGCGGCCTCGGCGTCAGCAGCCTCAGCCGCGTCCAGCTCGGCGGCGACATCCGCCTCGCGGACGGTCTCGTCGGCGTCGTACAGGGGGGACTCAGACACTGTGGCTGCTTCTTTCCTGGGATGTAGATGGAACGGCCCCGGGCCACCGGCGAGCTGGGGGGCACGCGCGGAAGAGACTCGGTTGACTCAACAGTACCGAGTCAACGGTACTGGCCTCATCCGGTCCGCGCAGACGGCTCGACCCGGGCTCCGCCAGAACGTGTCTGGTGGCAACCCGGGTCGAGGGTGAAAGCTTTGTTCGAGTGGCGCGACTCAGCCGAAGATCCACAGGCTGAGCTTGGAGAGCCCGTAGTCCATGCCGGCCACGATGCCCATGATCACGACGACGAAGGTCACGACCACGCTGGTGTACTGCATGAGCTCGCTGCGGGTCGGCCAGACGACCTTGCGGAGCTCGGCGATGATCTGGCGGTAGAAGAGCGCGGCCCGGGCGAAGAAGCTCTTCTTCGCGCGCTTGCCGCCGCCCTTGGCGCCGTCGCCGCCGTCGGCCTTCTTGGCCCGCTTGCGGTCGCGACGGGAGAGGTTCTCCTCGGCGTCGGCAGGGACCGCGTCGTTCACGCCCGCGGCACCCTCGGGGTTGCCGCTCTCAGGCGTTGCGGTGGAGCCCGTGGTCTCCGTCACTCGTCCTCACCTGAATCCGGGTCCTGCCGAGCGCGCTTACGTGCTGGTGGAGCACGCGCGATCCGGCGAAAGCAGTGCGTACCTTGGCCCTCTCCGCATCAAGCCCGCTCGCTCTGTGGAGCGAACGGGCTTAAGTCGGATCGAGCAGCAGGGCAAGAGGGACTTGAACCCCCAACCGCCGGTTTTGGAGACCGGTGCTCTACCAATTGAGCTATTGCCCTACGGGGCCTTGCGGCTCCGGAGATGACCACCAACCTACAGCATCCGAGCCTCGGCGTGATGTACGCGTTGGGCGGATCCGCACTTCGGGAGCCATCGAGCAGTGAGTGTACGGGTTCTTGCGCGTTTGGTCGAACCTCATTCACGCGATCCCCACCCGAGCCGACCTGCGGGGTGCCCAACCCCCTTGCGGGCAAAGGCCGTCGGTACCGTGGGGGTACACATCGTGAAACCACCGTACTGCCCCCGCGCGGACTCTGGGACGATGCAGGTATGAGTGCTTCCACCCCCGCCCCCCGTCCTTCCGACCGTCGTGTCTCGGCCCGGATCGGTGCGATCGCCGAGTCCGCCACCCTCGCGGTGGACGCCAAGGCCAAGGCCCTCAAGGCGGCCGGCCGCCCCGTGATCGGCTTCGGCGCGGGCGAGCCCGACTTCCCGACCCCCGGGTACATCGTCGAGGCCGCCGTCGCCGCCTGCCAGGACCCGAAGTACCACCGCTACACCCCCGCGGGCGGTCTGCCCGAGCTCAAGGCCGCCATCGCCGCCAAGACGCTGCGCGACTCGGGCTACCAGGTGGACGCCTCCCAGGTGCTGGTCACCAACGGCGGCAAGCAGGCGATCTACAACGCCTTCGCCGCGATCCTCGACCCGGGTGACGAGGTCATCGTCCCGGCCCCGTACTGGACCACCTACCCCGAGTCGATCCAGCTCGCGGGCGGTGTGCCGGTCGAGGTGATCTCCGACGAGACCACCGGCTACAAGGTCTCGGTCGAGCAGCTCGAGGCCGCCCGCACCGAGAACACCAAGGTCGTCCTGTTCGTCTCCCCCTCGAACCCGACCGGTGCGGTCTACACCGAGGCCGAGGCCGAGGAGATCGGCCGCTGGGCGCTGGAGCACGGCCTCTGGGTGCTCACCGACGAGATCTACGAGCACCTGGTCTACGGCGACGCGAAGTTCACCTCGCTGCCGGCCCTGCTGCCCGAGCTGGCGGACAAGTGCATCGTGGTCAACGGCGTGGCCAAGACCTACGCGATGACCGGCTGGCGGGTGGGCTGGATGATCGGCCCCAAGGACGTGGTGGCCGCCGCCGCCAACCTGCAGTCGCACGCCACCTCGAACGTCTCCAACGTGGCCCAGGTCGCCGCGCTGGCCGCCGTCTCCGGTGACCTCGACGCCGTCGCGGAGATGAAGACCGCCTTCGACCGCCGTCGCAGGACCATCGTGCGGATGCTCAACGAGATCGAGGGCGTCCTCTGCCCCGAGCCGCAGGGCGCCTTCTACGTCTACCCCTCGGTCAAGGCCCTGCTCGGCAAGGAGATCCGCGGCAAGCGCCCGCAGACCTCCGCCGAGCTCGCCGCCCTGATCCTGGACGAGGCCGAGGTCGCGGTCGTCCCCGGCGAGGCCTTCGGCACCCCGGGCTACCTGCGCCTGTCCTACGCGCTGGGCGACGCCGACCTCGCCGAGGGCGTCGGCCGGATGCAGAAGCTGCTCGCCGAGGCCCGCGACTGACACTGCGTCAATCGGCTGCCGCCCCTGTCGCCCTTCCGAGGGACCTGACAGGGGCGGTTCTCATTTGCGGCCCGGATGCGGCAGGATCGGTCAATGGAACTGCTTCGCGATGTCCGCGCCCTCCCGAAGGCCCATCTGCACCTGCACTTCACCGGTTCGATGCGGCCCACCACCCTCCTCGAACTGGCCGCGAAGCACCGCGTCCGCCTGCCCGAGGCACTGGCCTCCGGGCAGCCCCAGCACCTCGACGCCACCGACGAGCGCGGCTGGTTCCGCTTCCAGCGGCTGTACGACACCGCCCGGTCCGTCCTGCGCGACGAGTCCGACATCCGCCGACTCGTCCTGGAGACCGCCGAGGACGAGGCCCGGGACGGCTCCCGCTGGCTGGAGATCCAGGTCGACCCCACCTCCTACGCCCCCCGGCTCGGCGGGCTGATCCCCGCCCTGGAGCTCATCCTGGACGCCGTCCGGGAGGCCTCCGAGGCGACCGGGGTCGGGATGCGGGTCCTGGTGGCCGCGAACCGGATGAAGTCCGAGATGGACGCCCGGACGCTGGCCCGGCTCGCCGTCCGCTACACCGACCAGGGCGTGATCGGCTTCGGGCTGTCCAACGACGAGCGGCGCGGCATGGCCCGCGACTTCGACCGGGCCTTCGCGATCGCCCGCAAGGGCGGCCTGCTGGCCGCCCCGCACGGCGGCGAACTGGCCGGGCCCGAATCCGTCCGGGACTGCCTCGACGACCTGGGCGCCGGCCGGATCGGCCACGGCGTCCGGGCCGCGGAGGATCCCCGCCTGATGCAGCGGCTCGCGGACCGGCAGATCACCTGCGAGGTCTGCCCCGCCTCCAACGTCTCGCTCGGCGTCTACGAGCGCGCCGAGGACGTCCCCCTGCGGCGCCTCTTCGAGGCCGGCGTCCCGATCGCCCTCGGCGCCGACGACCCCCTGCTGTTCGGCTCCCGCCTGGCCGCCCAGTACGACCTCGCCCGCGACGTCCACGGCTTCACCGACCCCGAGCTGGCCGAACTCGCCCGCCAGTCCGTCCGGGCGACGCGGGCACCGGAGGACGTGCAGAAGCAGCTGCTGGCCGATATCGATGGGTGGCTCACCTGACCGGGGCGGGCAACCACAACAGGGGCGCGAGGAACTGCGCGCGCAACCGTGCACCTTCGTAGCGGGCTGGTCGCGCACGCAGTTGATTGAGCAGAGCCCCGCGCCCCTGGGTGGTGCAACCGGCTCAGAGTGCCACGCCCACCGTGACCGGCTCGTTCACCAGCTCCACGCCGAAGGCGGCCCGGACGCCGTCGCGGATCTCGCGGGCCAGGGCGAGAAGGTCCGCCGTGGTGGCGGCGCCGCGGTTGGTGAGGGCGAGGGTGTGCTTGGTGGAGAGGGTGGCCGGGCCGGTGCCGTAGCCCTTGGTGAAGCCGGCCTGGTCGATCAGCCAGGCGGCGGAGGTCTTGGTGCAGCCGCCGGGCGCCGGGTAGAGCGGGGCGGCGCGGCCGTCGAGGCGGGCCTCGAAGGCCGCGCGCTGCTCGGGGTCGAGCACCGGGTTGGTGAAGAAGGAGCCCGCCGACCAGGTGTCGTGGTCCGCCGGGTCGAGCACCATGCCCTTGCCCGCCCGCAGCCGCAGCACCGTCTCGTACGCCTTCCGCAGCTCGACCCGCTGCTCGGCCTCGACGCCGAGGGTCCGCGCGACCTCCGCGTACTGGACGGGTGAGGAGAGCCCGGCGGCGTCCTCCAGCGCGAAGCGCACCCGCAGCACCACGTACCGCTCCGGCTCCGCCTTGAACCGGCTGTGCCGGTAGGAGAACTCGCACTCGGCGCCGCTCAGCGTCACGGTCGCCCGCTCGCGGCGGTCGTAGGCGACCACCTCGGTGACCGTGCTCGCGACCTCCTGGCCGTACGCGCCGACGTTCTGCACCGGGGTGGCCCCGGCCGAGCCGGGGATGCCCGCCAGGAACTCGATCCCGGCCAGCCCGGCCTCGACCGTGCGCCGCACGGCATCCGCCCAGACCTCGCCCGCGGCCAGCTCCAGCCGCGTACCCGAGAGCTCGAAGCCGGTGGTGGCGACCCGCAGCACGGTGCCGTCGAACCCGGCGTCGCCGATCACCAGGTTGGAGCCGCCGCCGATCACCAGCAGCGGCTCGCCCGCCGCGTCGGCCTCGACCACGGTGGCGATGATCTCTTCGTCGGTCACCGCCGTCACCAGACGGCGGGCCGGGCCGCCGAGCCGGAGGGTGGTCAGCTGCGCCAGCGGGGCGTCGTGTTCTACATGCACGCGCTCCAGCGTACGGGGGCGCGGCGCGCGCCCCGCCCCCGTACCGCTGTCGTACCGCCGTCGAACCGTCCCCGTGCCGCCGTCGTACCGCCTCGCTCAGGCGAGCCGGACGACCGCGCGGGACATGCCGAGGACCTTCTGGCCCTCGAAGGTGGCCGTCAGGTCGACCCGGACCTTGTTGTCCTCGAGCAGGGCGGCGACCTTGCCGGTGACCTCGATCACCGAGCCGGCGTCGTCGTTGGGCACGGTCACCGGGCGGGTGAAGCGGACGCCGTACTCGACCACGGCCGACGGGTCGCCGACCCAGTCGGTGACCACGCGGGCGGCCTCGGCCATGGTGAACATGCCGTGCGCGATGACGTCCGGCAGGCCGACCTCGAGGGCGAACTTCTCGTTCCAGTGGATCGGGTTGAAGTCGCCGGAGGCCCCGGCGTAGCGCACCAGGGTGGCGCGCGTCACCGGGAAGCTCTGCGCGGGCAGCTCGGTGCCGACCTGGACCTCGTCGTAGCTGATCGCCATCGCTTCTACTCCCCTGCCACGTCGGCGGCCCGGGCCACCAGGGTCATCACGGACGTCACCACGTGCTCGCCGCTCTCGTCGTGCACCTCGCCGCGGACGGAGAGCACGTCGTTGCCGGCCAGCGACTTGATCGAGTCGATCGTCACACTGACGGCCAGCCGGTCGCCGGCCCGGACGGCCCGCGAGTAGGCGAACTTCTGGTCACCGTGCACCACCCGGGTGAAGTCGAGCCCGAGCTCGGGGTCGTTCACCACCTGGGCGGCGGCCTGATAGGTGATCACGAACGGGAAGGTCGGCGGGGCGATCACGTCCGGGTGCCCGAGCGCCTTGGCGGCCTCCGGGTCGGTGTACGCGGGGTTGGCGTCGCCGATCGCGACCGCGAACTCGCGGATCTTCTCGCGGCCCACCTCGTACGGCGCGGTGGGCGGGTAGGTACGGCCGACGAACGACTGGTCGAGCGGCATGAACAACTCCCTCGGGTACGACTCGGTACGGAAAAAGCTCCAGCCCGCTCCCCTGACAGGGGTGCGGGCTGGAGCTTAGAGCCTTGTCACACAGGCCCGTTGAAGCCCAGACGGGATCAGCGGGTCTCGCGGTGCGCGGTGTGCGAGTTGCAGCGCGGGCAGTGCTTCTTCATCTCAAGACGGTCCGGGTCGTTACGCCGGTTCTTCTTGGTGATGTAGTTCCGCTCCTTGCACTCCACGCAGGCCAGCGTGATCTTCGGGCGGACGTCGGTGGCAGCCACGGGAGTGCCTTCCTGGACAAATGAATAAGAACACAACAAGAGTAGCCGATCGGGAGATCGATCTCCCGACCGACTACGCGGGGTAGCGGTGACCGGACTTGAACCGGTGACACAGCGATTATGAGCCGCTTGCTCTACCAACTGAGCTACACCGCTTAGATGATCAACACTCACACCGAGGTGCGAGCACTTCTCACCAGAGCCCCCATGCGGAATCGAACCGCAGACCTTCTCCTTACCATGGAGACGCTCTACCGACTGAGCTATAGGGGCGAACGAGGAAGACATTACACGGTTCCGAGCCAGAGGTGAAATCCGTATCCGACGCGGAAGATCGCAGGCCAGCCGCCCGAACGGGCACGCCGATCGAGGACTGTCGTTCGACCCGGCCTGCGAAGCGACGGACAGCCTCCGGCGCGACGCGCCGCCGCCTTCCGAGCGACCCGCCCGGACTCCCCCTAGGCTCGACCGGTCGGTCCTAGTCGATCGTCCGGGCCGCCGGGGCACGCCCGGAGCCCGCGGAGAGCGAGGAGCCCGGCCATGACCGCTGACAGCGCGCCCGCCGAAGACCCGCACCAGGGGCCCGCCCCCAACCCGCTCGGGCACGGGCCCGTCCTGCTGCTCACCGGCGCCAAGCTGGCGGACGGCCGGGTGGTGGACGTCCGGATCAGCGGGGACCGCATCCAGGCCGTGGGCACCGTCGGCAGCCTCGGCCCGCTGCCCGCCCTGCCCGGCGCCCCGACCACCACCACCGGCGCCCGGATCGACCTCAGCGGCTACCTCCTGCTCCCCGCCCCCGCCGAACCGCACGCCCACTACGACGCCGCCTTCTCCGCCACCCTCCCCACCCCGCCACCGGAGACCCGGACCGAACTGGTGCGCCGGATCACCGAGGCCGCCCTCACCTCCCTCGGCTACGGCGCCACCGCCCAGCGCACCCACGTCCGGATCGGCGACGTGCACGGGCTCGGCCGGCTCGAGGCGGTGCTGACCGCCCGGCAGGCACTGCGCGGGCTGGCCGACCTGCAGGCCGTGGCGATGCCCCGGCTGCTCACCGGCCTGGCCGGCGCGGACGGCCGGGCCCAACTGCGGGACGCCCTCAAGCTCGGCGCCACCGCCGCCGGCGGCTGCCCCGACCTCGACCCGGACCCGGTCGGCTACGCCCAGGTGCTGCTCGAGGCCGCCCGGGAGGCCGACTGCCCGGTCGACCTGCACACCGCCGCCACCGACCCGGTCTCACTCGCCCGGCTCACCGCCACCCTCGCCCCGCTGCGCCCGCGCGTCACCCTGGGCCCCTGCTCGGCCCTGCCGCCGGGCGGCGCCACCGTGCTCGCCACCTCCGGGGTCCGGCTGGTCTGCCTGCCGCAGAACGGCTCCTGCACCGGCATCGAAGGCCCTCCGCCCGGCCTGCGCCCCTCCCTGGTACGGGAGTTGACCGAGTCCCGGGTGCCGTTCGCGGCCGGCAGCGGCTCGCTGCGCGACCTGGCCAACCCGGCCGGGCGGCCCGACCCGCTGGAGGCCGCGTACCTGCTGGCGGGCTCCGGTGCGCTGAGCCCGGACGCGGCCTACGAAGCCGTCTCCAACCAGGCCAGGGCGGCACTGGGCCTCCCGCTGGTCCGGGTGGACGCGGGCTTCCCCGCCGAACTCCTGGCCGTCCGCGGCGACAGCCTGCCGGGCGCCCTGGCGGGCGGCCACAGCCGTCTGGTGGTGCACAGCGGACGGATCGTCAGCCGCACCAGCGCCGTCCGGGAGTTCGCCGACACCGTCGCCCTGGCCCTGCCCCGGCAGGGCAGCCCGGGCTGAACTCCCCCGGTCCGCCTACATCCGCAGGCGCAGCCGGCAGACCACGGCGTCGGTGTGGCGGCGCAGCGCGCGGTCGATCACGGCGCCGCGCTGGTTCTGCAGGGCGCGCTCCCAGAGCCGGACCGGTTCGACCTCGGCGATCAGCACGGTGATCCGGTCGTAAACCCGGGCGGCCGCAAGGTCGTTGGTGTAGACGGCCAGCGGGCGGCCGAGGCGGCGGTGCGCGTCCGGTACCTCGACCAGCGGTACGCCCGGGTGCCAGAGCTCCCAGTCCCGCCGTAGCGCCTCGGCGGCCGCCCGGTCCTCGGCGTCCGGCTCGGTGTGCACCACGGTCACGGCGACCACTTCGTCGCCGAGCGAGACGGCGGCCGACAGGGCGTCCCGGGTGAGCCGGGAGATGGCCGTCACGGGCACGATCACCAGCGCGTGCCGGCGGACGACAGCGCCGGGGATGCGGCCGAGCTCCAGCCGCTCGCCGATCCGGGCGTAGCTGCGGTGGACCAGCTCGAAGAGCAGGACGAGCAGCGGCAGGGCCAGGCAGATGCCCCAGGCGCCCTCGGTGAACTTGGTGCCGGCCACGACCAGGGCCGCCGCACCGGTGAGCAGGGCGCCACCGCCGTTCAGCAGCGCCTTGCCCCGCCAACCAGGGCCGCGCCGCGCCCGCCAGTGCCGGACCATGCCGATCTGGCAGATGGTGAAGCCGACGAAGACGCCGATCGCGAAGAGCGGCACCAGGCTGTTGACGTCGCCGCCCGAACCGATCAGGAGGGCGGCCGAGACGACGGCGAGGAAGAGCACGCCGTGCCGGTGCACCTGGTGGTCGGCGCGCAGCGCGAAGACGTGCGGCAGGTGGTTGTCCCGGGCGAGCAGGCGCAGCAGCATCGGCAGGCCGCCGAAGGAGGTGTTGGCGGCGAGCGCGAGCAGCACGACGGTGGCGAACTGCACCAGGTAGAAGCCGAATCCGTGGCCGAGCGAGGCCTCGGTCAGCTGGGCCAGCACCGTGACGCCCTCGACGGGCCGCAGGTGGAAGCGGCCGATCAGCACGGCCAGGCCGATCAGCATCACGCCGAGCAGGGCGCCGAGCGCGACTTCGGTGTGCTGGGCGCGGCGGATGCGCGGGGTGCGGAAGGCGGGCACGGCGTTGGCCACGGCCTCGACGCCGGTGAGCGCCGAACAGCCGGCCGCGAAGGCCTTGAGCAGCAGCAGGGCGCCGACGCTCGTCGCGTTCCCGGCCAGTGCCTGGCTCTGCTCTGCTGTCACGGCCGGCTCACTGCGCAGCAGCCCCGCGACGATCACCGCCAGGACCGCCAGCACGAACACGGCCGTCGGCAGCATGAACCAGCGGGCCGACTCGGCCGTCCCGCGCAGGTTGACGGCCGTGACCAGCACCAGCACGCCGAGGCAGAGCCAGACCCGCTGCCCGTCCAGGCCCGGCACCGCCGAGGTGAGCGCGGCGACGCCGGCGGTCACCGACACCGCCACGTTCAGCACGTAGTCGACCACCAGCGAGGCGGCGGCGGTCAGCGCCGTCCGGCGGCCCAGGTGCGCCTTGGCGACGGCGTACGAGCCGCCGCCGTCCGGGAAGGCCGCGATGACCTGGCGGTACGAGGCGACCAGCACCGCCAGCAGCACCGCGATCGCCACCGTGACGGGCAGCGTGAACCCGAGCCCGTGACTCCCGGCCGCCGCCAGCACCAGCACCACCGACTCCGGGCCGTACGCGACGGAGGCCATCGCGTCGAGGGAGAGCGCCGCCAGGCCGCCGAGCGCCGTGAGGCGGTCGCGCTCCCCGGCCCTCCCGGCCGGGCCGGCCTGTCGCTGCTGGATCGTGCCGGCCATCTGTTCCGCCTCCGGGTCCGTCGGTGCGGCTCGATCCTCACTCCGCTTCCCGCCCCTCCCGTCCGGTCCGTACGCGTCCCTGACGCGAACGCCCCCCGCCTTGACGCCTCCCTGACGCCTGCTCCGGCATCGCCCCCGGCCAGGAACGAAAACGGCCCCCGATCGGCGTTTCCGCTGATCAGGGGCCGTTCCGTTATCCGGTGGCTGGTGCAGGGTTCGAACCTGCGTAGCTTGCGCGACAGATTTACAGTCTGCTCCCTTTGGCCGCTCGGGCAACCAGCCAGGGATTGTGTCTCTCGGGGCTTGCCCCGTTCGACTGGGTAAACCTTACCTGATGGATGGGGGTGGTCCGCCACTTCATTGGTCACGTGCTGATCAAGACGTGGGTGGCGGCGTCGGGGGCGGGGCGGGGGTGCGCTGGATAGGCTGGGGCCGCTCCTGCCGCTGAGGGGGTGGGGGCTGCCAGTGAAGCCAGAGCATCAAGGAGACCAACACACCATGGCCGACTCCAGTTTCGACATCGTCTCGAAGGTCGAGTGGCAGGAGGTCGACAACGCGATCAACCAGACCTCCCGCGAGATCGCCACCCGCTTCGACTTCAAGAACGTCGGCGGCGAGATCAAGCGCTCGGGCGAGAAGATCGAGATGAAGGCCAACGGCGAGGAGCGCGTCAAGGCGATCCTGGACGTCCTGAAGGACAAGTTCATCAAGCGCGGGCTGTCGCTGAAGTCGATGGACGCGGGTGAGCCGCAGCTGTCCGGCAAGGAGTACAAGATCTTTGTGGACGTCAAGGAAGGCATCACGCAGGACGACGCCAAGAAGGTCGCCAAGATCATCCGCGACGAGGGCCCGAAGGGCGTCAAGGCGCAGGTGCAGGGTGACGAGCTGCGCGTCAGCTCCAAGAGCCGCGACGACCTCCAGACCGTGCAGGCCCTGATCAAGGGCAAGGACCTGGACTTCGCCGTCCAGTTCGTGAACTACCGCTAGTCGGCGGCGCCGACCTGCGCAGGCGCTAGCCCTCCGGCCGGGGAGGGCACTTCGAGGGCGCGGCACCGAGGGCAGCCTCGACCGTCGCCCTCGCTGTGTTCCTCCCGGCCGCGCGGGCCGCTGCCGGCGCCGCGGCGCCGGCGAGGGCGAAGGCCGCCGCCAGCAGGGCCCAGCCCGTCCGGCCGGTGTCGACCGTGGCGAGGGTGACCACGGCGGGCCCGAGGGTGAGGGCCGTGGTGAGCGCGGTCTCGGAGAGGCCCAGGTACTGGCCCCGGGCCCGGGCGGGGGCCAGGGTCATGGTGAGCTCGTTCTCCGCCGGGAGGACGCACAGCTGGGCCGTGACGGCGAGCAGCATTCCCGCCGCGAGCAGAGCGACCGAGGTGGCGGGCGAGCGGTCCGCGGCCAGCATGAGCAGCAGCACGAAGAGCCCGTTCAGCGCGCCGCCCACGGCCATCGCCCGGCCGGCTCTGGCGGGCGTGCCGACCAGCCGCCCGACCCGCGTGAGCAGGAGCCCCACCGCCAGGACGTTCGCGATGCCGAACACGCCGACCAGCCAGGTCGGCGCCTGGGTGTGCTGGGAGATCCGCAGCGGCAGCGCCACGGTGATGACGCACTCGGCCATGGTCATCACGGCGTAGAGCCCGCAGATCGCCAGGTACGGCAGGTCGCGCAGGACCAGCCAGCGCGACGGGGCGGTACCGGCCGAGGGCAGCGGCGAGCCGTCGGCGCCGCCCGGCCCCGGCAGGGCGTCGGCGGGGACCGCCAGCATCAGCAGGCCCTGCCCGGCGGTGCAGACGCAGGCGGCCGCGATCGCCGCGCGGTAGACCGCCGGGGAGTCGCAGGCGATGACCAGGCTGCTGGCTCCCATCCCCGCCAGCATCGCGAGATTGGCGCGGGCGGCGACCTTGGCGCGGAACTCGGCGGCCCGCTCGCCCCCGAGCCCCGCGACGGTGACCTGACGCATCGTCCGGGCCAGCATCTCGAAGCCGGCCGCGACGGTCAGGACGACGACGAGCAGGGTGAAGGAGCGCACCAGGACGAGCAGGCTCTCCATCACCGCCAGCAGGAGGTAGCTGACTCCGGCGCCGACCCGGGCGGGAATCCGCGTGTCGGCGAGCCGCCCGGCCGGCACCCCCAGCAGCGCGGCCGCCAGGCCCGCCGCGGTCAGGGTCAGGCCGATCCTGGTGGCCGACAGCTGCAGGGCGCCGCTGTAGTAGAGGACGGTGATGGTGCTCAGCAGGCCGTACCCCGCGTTGCCCACCATCGAGGAGGCGAGGACGCGCCGCTGGGCGGCCTCGCGGCGATTGGCGCGGACGGGCACCGGAGCCGCCGCCGGACGGGACGGGGCGGGCGTGGCGGGCCGCACGGCCGTGTCGGTCGAGATCATGGCGCCAGGCTGCGCGGCGGGCGCCTATTCCTGATCAACGTCCGGTCAACACCCGGTGGACCCGCCTCGGGGCCCGGACCAGCGGGTGGTCCGGGCCCCGAGGCGGGTGGCGGGGGTCAGTGGGTGGTGAGGGTGGTGGCTGTGGCGGTGGTGGCGGTCACGGCGTCGGCGGAGAGGGGGGAGACCAGGTTCTTGACGGTGGCCGGGTCGGGCTTGGCGGCGGTCGCGGCGGCGACCAGGGCAGAGGCGTCCTTCTGGAGCTTGGCCAGGGCGTCGGCCGGGCTGACCGCCGCGGGTACGGGGGCCGGGACGGGGACGGGGAGATCGGCCGGGACGGAGCGGGGGGCCTCACCGACCGGGAGCGCCGGGCTCGGCGGGGTGACGGGCAGGGACGGCGGGGCGGGGAGCTTGCCGAGCAGGTCCTGGACGGCGGACTGCAGGTCGGTGAGGAGCTTCTGGAGCGCGGACGGGTCCGCGACCGAGGAGACCAGGCCGGTGACCAGCTTCAGGACGCCGCCGAGGGCGCCGAGCACATCGAGCGCCTTGGTCGGATCGGGCACCGCCGGCACGGGGACGGCCGGCACCGTCGGCGTTCCCGCCGCCGGGAGGTGACTGACGATCGGATGGTGGGCGACGACGGGCGGGGCTCCGGCCGTGGTGTGGAAGGCGGACGCCGCGAAGGGGACGTCGGCCGCATGGGCGATGGAGACGGAGGCCGAGGCGACCGAGGTGAAGCCGAGGGCTGCAGTCAGCACCGCGGCCGTCCAGGTGGCACGCATGACTTGCGTTTCCTTTCAGTGAAGTTCAGGCATTTGCCTGAACTTCACGTTGCGCCACCCGGGGCACCGCGACCACCGTTCGTACGCCGAACGGTGGCGAGCCCGGGCGTGGCACGGCCTCGCCCGGCGCGTCGCTCAGAGCGGCAGCCACTCCGTCAGCTGACGGTGCCGCAGGAGCCCCACCGAGTCGAACTCGTCCGTGCCGTCCGCCTTCTGAGCCCCCAACCGCTGGAGCACCTGGGAGATCGGGCCGCTGCGCCGGGGCACCGGGACGACTCCGCCGGTGCCGATCGGCCCGAAGTCGATCTTCCCGTCCAGCCAGAGCGCCGCCTGCTGGCTGCCCATTCCGTCGCAGTACTCCGCCTCGACGTACGCGATCGGCCCAGCCTGGGACCAGGCGCCCAGGCGCAGCGCGAAGCCGCCGGGGAAGTGGCCGAAGCCGGGCAGTGACGGGCGCTCGGGGTCGTTCACCACGCGGAAGAGCTCGTCCGTCATCGGGATGAGCGCGAGCCCCTGCGCCAGCTCGACGACGGAGGCGAGCGGGACTTCGGCCGCCACCACCTTCGCCAGGTCGACGGCCGCGATCACAGCCCTCAGTTCGTATGGCATTGGGTCATTCTGGTGCACCGGGCCCAGCCTAGTCTCAGGAATATTCGAACTGACTATGCATTTTCAGCCGTCGGCCCGGAATTCCACCCCGATCGGACAGACTGGGGCGGTGATCATGACGAACCGCCCCACCGCCGAGCAGCTGGTCGCCGCCCAGGACGCGCTGATCCCCGACGTCGCCGCACCGGGTCTGCGGGTGCTGTTCTGCGGCATCAACCCCGGCCTCTGGTCCGGTGCCACCGGCCACCACTTCGCCCGGCCGGGCAACCGGTTCTGGCCCGCGCTGCACCGCTCCGGATTCACCCCCCGCCAGTTCCGCCCGAACGAACAACTCCAGCTTCTCGAACTCGGTTTGGGAATCACCAATGTGGTCGGCCGGACCACCGCCAAGGCGGACGAACTGACCGCGGAGGAGTACCGGGCCGGCGGCGCCGCGCTCGCCGCGCGGGTGGCCGAGCTGCGGCCCACGGCACTGGCCGTGCTCGGCATCGGCGCGTACCGGACCGGCTTCGGGCGGCCGAAGGCGGTGGTCGGCCGGCAGTCGGAGGGGATCGGCCGGACGGCGGTCTGGGTGCTGCCCAACCCGAGCGGCCTGAACGCGCACTACTCGCTGGACGCGATCGCCGGGGAGTTCCGCGCGCTGCGCGAGGCGGTGGACGAACTGCGCTCTGACAGGCCCTAGTCGACCCGGCTGGTGCCGGGCGGGAGCGGAGCCGAGCGGAGTTCGCGGATCAGCTCCCGGACGGCGGCCGAGCGGGCCAGTTCGGGGGTGGTGACGTAGCCGACGGTGCGGCTCGGGCCCTGCGGGCCCAGATCGGTGACGTCCAGGCCGGGCGGGGCGGCGAGCAGGGCGAGGCGGGGCACGATGGACATCCCGACGCCCTGGGCGACCATCGCGAGGGTGGCGAGATCGTCCTCCACGTTCATCCGGGCGGCCGGGATCCACTCCTGCCGCCCCCACCAATCCCTGGTGTAGGAGCCGCAGTTCTCGTCCCAGTCGACCAACGGCAGGCCGCGCGGCCGCTCGTGACCGGCGGGCGAGACCAGCGCGTACGCCTCCTCGAAGAGGCGCCCCGCGAGCAGACCCGGCGCGGCGGCCTGACCGTCCAGGGTGGCGATCCCGAGGTCCGCCCGGCCGTCGGCCACCTCACCGGCCGTGCCCCGGCCGAGCTCGCGGACCACCCGGACGTGCGGCCGCAGCCCCGGGTGCCGCTCGGTGAGCCGGGCGAGCGCGGCGGGCAGCACGTGGGCGGCGGCGCTGCGGAACGCGACAATTCTCAACTCGCCTTCCACTACGCCGGATTCGGCGCCGCGCGCCTCGCTGCCGAGCAGGTCGAGCAGCCGCAGCACCTGCCGGGCGTGCACCACCGCGCGCTCGCCGGCCGCAGTCGGCCGGGCGCCGGAGCGGCCGCGCTCGAAGAGCACCACCCCGATCTTGCCCTCACAGACCCGCACCGCGTGCGAGACGGCCGGCTGCGACATGCCGAGGGCCGCGGCGGCGGCCGTGAAGCTGCGCTCGCGCTCCACGGCGAGGAGGATCCGCAGCTCGTGCGGGGCGAGATCGGTCATGCCCAGACCCTAGCCGCCTTCCATAGACAGCGTGAATGGATACCCCCGCTTCCATCGACGGCAGCCCCTGCACAGGGCCCCTGAGCTGCCCGTACGGTGATGCCGATCCCAGCCGCACCGCCTCGAAGGAGCCTCGCCATGCCCGGTACCGCCCGTTATATCCACCAGATCGCCCGCCCGGCCGGCCTGCCCCGCCCCACCGATTTCGCCTTCCTCGAGGCGCCGCTGCCCGCCGTGGCGCCCGGCACCGCACTGGTCGAGAACATCTACCTCTCGGTGGACCCGTACATGCGCCAGCGGATGAACGAAGGCCTCTCGGAGCTGCACACCCCGATCGAGGGCCGCTCGATCGGCCGGGTGGTCGAGTCCCGGGCGCCCGAACTCCGGCCCGGAGACCTGGTGTTCCACCGCGAGGGCTGGCGCACGCACGCGCTGGTGCGCCCGGCGGAGGCCAGGGTGCTGCCGCGGTACGAGGGGGTGCCGCTCAGCGCGTTCCTCTCCGTGCTCGGCGGCACCGGGCTCACCGCATACGTCGGGCTCACGAAGATCGCCCGACTCCAGCCGGGCGAACGGGTCTTCGTCTCGGCCGCCGCCGGCGGGGTCGGCAGCGCGGCCGGGCAGATCGCGCGGCTGCTCGGGGCCGAGCAGGTGATCGGCAGCGCGGGCTCGGCGGCCAAGGTGAAGCGCCTGACCGAGCGGCTCGGCTACCACGACGCCTTCGACTACCACGACGGCCCGGTCGGCGAACTCCTGCGCCGGGCGGCCCCGGAGGGGATCGACGTGTACTTCGACAACGTCGGCGGGGACCATCTGGCCGGGGCGATCGACGTCCTGCGCGACCACGGGCGGATCGCCTGGTGCGGCGGCGTCTCGCAGTACAACGAGGCCGCACCCACCCACCGGCCGGCCAACCTCTTCGAGGTGGTGCACAAGAGCCTGCGGCTCGAGGGCTTCCTGGTCAGCGACCACCGCCACGTACAGGCCGAGTTGGAGAACTTCCTGGTGCCCTACCTGCGCTCGGGCGAGCTCGTGGCGGACGAGACGGTGGCGACCGGCTTCGACCGGGTGGCGGAGGCGTTCATCGGGCTGCTGCAGGGCGAGAACCTCGGCAAGATGATCGTCCAGGTCGGCGAGGTCTGACCGACGCACCCGTCGGCGGTGTCCGGATCCGTGGGGATCACGGCCGTCCGGGCATCGTGGCGGCCAGGGCTACCCTGCCAGAGTCGAAGGAGCACGAACCGCTCACCGTACGGAGATTCGCGATGACCCAGCGCCCGCCGCTCCCCCCGTTCACCACCGAGACCGCCCGCCAGAAGGTCCAGGCCGCCGAGGACGCGTGGAACAGCCGCGACCCCGAGCGCGTGGCGCTCGCCTACACGGAGGACTCCGAGTGGCGCAACCGCGACGTCTTCCTGACCGGCCGGGCCGAGATCGTCGCCTTTCTGCGGCAGAAGTGGGCCCGGGAGCTCGACTACCGGCTGCGCAAGGAGCTCTGGGCCCACACCGGGAACCGCATCTCGGTCCGCTTCGAGTACGAGTGGCACGACGCGGACGGCCAGTGGTGGCGCAGCTACGGCAACGAGCAGTGGGAGTTCGCCCCGGACGGCCTGATGGCCCGCCGCTACGCGAGCATCAACGACCTGCCGATTGCCGGGGCGGACCGGCGGATCCTGCCCTGAGGAAGGCTCCTGCCCTGAGGAGGCGTCAGGGCAGCTCGACCACGACCTTGCCGAAGGCCCGGCCGCCCAGGTAGTGCTCGTAGGCCGCCCGGGCCTCGGTGAAGTCGAAGCCGCGGTCGATCACCGGGTGGATGCCGTGCCCGGCCACCGCCCGGACCAAGTCCTCGGTGTCCTGCCGGCTGCCGACGAAGACCCGGCGCAGGGTGGCCATCGTCCGGGCGTAGGTGGCCTGTTCGATCTTGAGGTACCGCTCGCCCGAGCCGGCGCCGATCAGCACCACCTCACCGTCCAGCGCGACGGAGCGCATCGACTGCTCGAGCGTCCGGGCGCCGACCGTCTCCACCACCAGGTCGGCGCCCGCACCGCCGGTCAGCTCCCGCACGGCCGTGCTCCACTCGGGCACGGCGGTGTAGTCGATCACCTCATCCGCCCCCAGCGCCTTCAGCCGGCCGGCCTTCGCGGGGTCGGAGGTGGTGACTAGCACCCGGCAGCCCATCGCCTTGGCGAGCTGCAGCGCGAACAGCGAGACCCCGCCGCTGCCGAGGGTGAGCACCGTCTGCCCCGGCCGCAGCGGGCGGCCGTGGGTGAGCGCCGTCCAGGCCGTCACCCCGGCGCAGGGCAGGGTGGCCGCCTCGGCCCAGCTCAGCTGCTCGGGCACCCGGACCGCCCACTGCTCGTCGAGCAGCGCGTACTCGGTGAGCATGCCGTCCAGGGTGTTGCCGAGCTGGTCGAACAGCTCGGGGGTGAGCCGCCCGGCCTGCCAGCGCGGCCAGTACGCCCCCAGCACCCTGTCCCCCACCCGGTACCGGCTCACCCGCTCGCCCACCGCCACCACCTCGCCCGCGCCGTCGCTCAGCGGCACCACCCCCGGGCTCGCCGGCAACGGGTAACTCCCCTCCAGGATCATGGCGTCCCGCCGGTTGAGGCTCGCCGCCCGGACCCGGACCAGCACCTCGGTCGGCCCCGGCGCCGGCCGCTCCCGCTCACGCGCCACGATGCCCTCGACACTGCCCGGGCTCTCCAGCTGGTACGTCCGCATGGTCGCGTCCTTCACTCTCGTCCGGTCTCGGTGCACCGATCCTCGGACCGGCCGTGCGGCTCGGCAATTCCCGGCAGGGAATGGCGCTCGGCACCCGGATCGGGCTACAACTCCTGGGTGACGACAGCTGTTTCGACCTTCTCCGACCAACTGCGCGGCTGGCGGCAGGCCCGCCGGATCAGCCAGCTCGACCTCGCCGAGCGGGCTGCCACCACCCAGCGCCACCTCAGCTTCATGGAACAGGGCCGCTCCCGGCCCGGCCGGGGCATCGTGCTGCGGCTCGCCGACGCCCTCGACCTCACCCTGCGCGAGCGCAACTCCATGCTGCTCGCCGCCGGCCACGCCCCCGAGCACCCGGAGTCGGCGCTGGACGGAGAACTGCTGCGCCCCGTCCGCGAGGCGCTGGACAGCATCCTCACCGGCCACCTGCCCTACCCCGCCGTGGTGGCCCGCCCGTACGGCGAACTGGTCGCCGCCAACGCGGCGTTCGACCTGCTCACCGAAGGCGTCCCGGCCGAACTGCTGCGGCCGCCGGTCAACGTGCTGCGGCTCGCCCTGCACCCGGACGGGCTGGCCCGCCGGGTGGTGAACCTGGGCGACTGGGGACGGCACATCGTGGTCAACCTGCGCACCCGGGCCGCCCAGCGGCAGGACGGCCGGCTCGACGCCCTGGCCGACGAGCTGACCGCCTACCTGCCCCCGGCCGGGCCGGCCGCCGCCCAGCTGGGGTTCGCCGTTCCGCTGCGACTGCGCTCCCCCGAAGGCGAGTTGCGTCTGCTGACCACCCTGACCACCTTCGCCACCGCGACCGACGTCACCGTGGCGGAGCTGCACCTGGAGGCCTTCCTGCCCGCCGACGCGGCCACCGCCGAGCTGCTGCGGGCGCGGGCCGCGCGGACTTGAGAAAGTTTTCTCCGCCGAGCTGTCACACCCCCGCACTCCCCCGGGTCAAGGAGGTGAAGCGCCCCGGAACCGACCGGCGCGCACCGCCCGACGGGAGCCCCGCAGATGTCCACCACCCACGTCGTCATCACCGCCGTCGCCGCTTTTCTGTCCGCCTTCTCCTCGGGCGCCCTGCTGCTGCGCGCGAAGTTCGTGGTCGAGCCGCTGGTCGAGTACCGGGTGCCCGAGGCCGCCTGGGTGTGGCTGGGACTGGCCAAGGGCGCGGGCGCGGCGGGCCTGGTGCTCGGCCTGTTCGTCCCGGTGATCGGCACCCTGGCCGCGATCGGCCTGGTGCTCTACTTCACCGGCGCGGCCCTCACCGTGCTGCGGGCGCGCTCCTACGCCCACGTGCCGTTCCCGCTGATCTACCTGGCCCCGGCCGCCCTCAGCCTGGTCTTCAGCTGACGGGTCAGCGGTAGTGGCCGAACTTCTCGTCCGTGGAGACCACCTCGCGGCCGAGCGGCATCAGCGAGATCGGGATCATCTTGAGGTTGGCCCAGGCGAACGGGATGCCGATGATCGTGACCGCCAGCGCGATCGCGGTGGCGATGTGCCCGATCGCCAGCCACCAGCCGGCGAGGACGAGCCAGATCACGTTCCCGATGCAGGACGGCGCCCCGGCGTCCGGCCGCTCCACCGTGGTCCGCCCGAACGGCCAGAGCACGTATCCGGCGATCCGGAACGAGGCGATGGAGAACGGGATGGTGACGATGAGCACGAAACAGACAACACCGGCGATGGCGTAGCCGATGGCCATCCAGATGCCGCAGAGGAACAGCCAGAGCACGTTCAGCACGAAGTCGATCACCTTCATGGCCCCAGCCTCCCACGCCCGGCCGACGAAGTCCTGTGGGCTCGGCGACCGGTGGCGGCCCGGCAGAGGAGACGGGCCGCCGACCGACCGGGCCTCAGAGGGAGTGCCCCTGGGGCTCGACCCAGTTGATGGCCGGGCTGTCGCCCTCGGACTTCCAGACGGGAGCGCCCGCGGCCAGGTAGTGGCCCTGGTTCGCGGTGGCGGCCGGGCCGGTGAGGAGGCTGGTGGCGACGGCTGCGACGGCGAGGACCGTGAGCGCCCCGCCAGTGATCTTTCCGAGCATGGTGAACCCCCTGTTCGAGTCCGCCCCCGTGACGGACCGGGTGTCATCGAAGCAGGCGAGTGGCCCGGGGACAACCGCCTTCGACCCGACGGCACAAGTGGGAGAAAGCCTTCCGCTTCTCGGATCGGCCGAGTTGCGGGGGCGGTGGGGGTCGCTGAGGCTGCAGGGGTCGGATATACCGTCAACTTCTGGAAGCCCGGCCGGGCTGCGGTGAGCCGGCCGGTGGGAGGCTGTCATGGCTCAGGCGTCCGGTCCGTACTACGACCCCTCGGGGCCGGTGCCCGCGCCCGGCGGGGCGCGGCGGAGCAACTCCGGTGCGGTCACCGGCCTGGTGCTGTTCGCCGGGGTGATGATGATGGTGGACGGGCTGCTGGGGGTGTTCCAGGGGATCGTGGCGATCGCCGAGGACGACGTCTACGTGAACACCCCGAGGTACGCGTTCCAGTTCGACCTGACCTCCTGGGGGTGGATCCACCTGGCGGTCGGGGCGGCGGTGGCGCTGGTCGGCTTCGGGGTGGTGAGCGGCCAGGCCTGGGGGCGGGTGCTGGGGATCGCGGTGGTGTCGGTGAGCCTGATGCTCAACTTCCTCTTCCTGCCGTACTACCCGATCTGGTCGCTGGTGGTGATCGCGCTGGACGCGTTCGTGGTCTGGGCGCTCTGCACCTACCGCGACCCGGCGTAGCGTCAGCCGCGGTACCCGGCCATCCGCTCCAGGCGGGCGATGCGCTCGGCCATCGGCGGGTGGGTGGAGAAGAGCCGGGCGCCGGCCTCGCCGGGGCGGAACGGGCTGGCGATCATCATGTGGCTGGCCGTCTGGAGCTGCGGCTCCGGCGGCAGCGGCAGCTGCCTGGTGCCGGCCTCCAGCTTGCGCAGGGCGCTGGCCAGGGCGAGCGGGTCACCGGTGATCCGGGCTCCGTCGGCGTCGGCCTGGTACTCCCGGGAGCGGCTGACGGCGAGCTGGATCAGGCTCGCGGCGAGCGGGCCGAGGATCATGATCGCGAGCAGCCCGAACAGGCCCGGGCCGTCGTCGTCGTCACTGCGGCCGAACGGGATCAGCCAGGCGAAGTTGACCAGGAACATGATCACCGAGGCCAGCGCCCCGGCCACCGAGCTGATCAGGATGTCCCGGTTGTAGACGTGGCTCAGCTCGTGGCCGAGCACCCCGCGCAGCTCGCGCTCGTCGAGCAGGCGCAGGATGCCGTCGGTGCAGCAGACGGCGGCGTTGCGCGGGTTGCGGCCGGTGGCGAAGGCGTTCGGCGCCGGGGTGGGTGAGATGTACAGGCGGGGCATCGGCTGGCGGGCGGCGGTGGAGAGCTCGCGGACCGTCCGGTACAGCACCGGCGCCTCGATCTCGCTCACCGGCCGGGCCCGCATCGCACGCAGGGCCAGCTTGTCGCTGTTCCAGTACGCGTACGCGTTGGTGCCGAGCGCGACCAGCAGGGCCAGCACGAAGCCGGTGCGGCCGAAGAAGCTGCCGATCACCAGGATCAGCGCCGACAGGCCGCCGATCAGCGCGGCCGTCCTCAACCCGTTGTGCTGGTGACGCACGGCAGGCCCTCCATGTGGTGCGGTGGGAAGCCTCTCTGCTCATCCCTCTGCCGAGATCAACGGCGGGGCGAGCCGAGTTCGTTCCCTTGTGCACCGACCACGGGCCTCAGAAGAGCGTGCCGCCCGCCACCTGGAGGACGAGCTGGGGGGCGACCGAGAGCACCGCGGCCACGGCGGCGGCGAGGCCGAGGGTCGCGGTGAGGGCGGCCGGCTGGCGGGTACCGGTCTCGGCGGCGGCCTCGGCGGGGGCGAAGAGGCGGGCCGTCCAGGCCAGGTAGTAGTACAGGGCGATCGTGACGTTGACCGCCATCACCACCGCCAGCCAGCCCAGCCCGGCGTCGACGGCGGCGCGGAAGACCACGACCTTGCCGAACAGGCCGACGATGCCCGGCGGCAGGCCGGCCAGGCAGAGCAGGAAGAAGGCCAGCGCCAGGGCCGACCAGCGGCGCCGGGCGAACAGGCCGCCGAAGTCGGACAGCCGCGCCTCGGGGCGGGTCCGGGCGACGGCCGCGACCACGCCGAAGGCGCCGAGGTTCACCACGCCGTAGATCAGCGCGTAGGCGACGGTGGCGCCGAGCGAGCCACTGCCGGTGTACCCGGCGGCGGCGATCGGGACCAGCAGGTAGCCCGCCTGGCCGATCGAGGACCACGCGAGCAGCCGCACCGCGCTGTGCCGGGTGTCGGCGCGCTGGCGCAGCGCGGCCACGTTGCCCGCCGTCATGGTGAGGGCGGCGAGCACGGCCAGGGCCAGGCCCCAGGTGTGGCCGTACGGGCGGAAGGCGATCGTGGTGACCAGCGCGAGGCCGGACAGGCCGGCCGCCTTGCCGACCACCGAGAGGTAACCGGCGATCGGGAGCGGCGCGCCGGTGTAGGTGTCGGGCACCCAGAAGTGGAACGGGACGGCGGCGAGCTTGAAGGCGAAGCCGACCAGGGTGAGCGCGGCACCGGCCTCGGCCAGCGGCTTGAGCTGCCCGGGGGCGTGGGCGAGGCCGTCGGCGACGGCGCTCAGGTGCAGGCTGCCGGTGGCGGCGTAGACGAAGCTGACGCCGAGCAGCATCACGGCCGTGGCGGTGACGGAGGAGAGGAAGAACTTCAGTGCGGCCTCCGCGCCCCGGCCGTCCCGGCGCAGGCCGACCAGCGCGAAGACCGGCAGCGAGGCGACCTCGAGCGCGATGATCAGCGTCGCGAGGTCCCGGGAGGCGGGCAGCAGGGCGGCGCCCGCGGCGCTGCTGAGCAGCAGGAACCAGTACTCGCCCCGGGGCAGGTCCTCGTCGTCCACGGTGTGGATCGAGAGCAGCGCGGCGATCAGCGCGCCGCCGAGCGCGAGCAGCTGGAAGACCAGCGCGAAGTGGTCGGCGACGTAGCTGCAGGCCCCGCTGTCAGTGCCGCCTGTTACGGTCCGCAGGCAGAAGGTCGACCGAGTGTGACGGGAGGTGGCGAGCGGGATGAGCGAGACGACGGCCAGGGCGAGCCCGGCCACGGTGGCCCAGCCGAGGGCCTTCTTCCGGCCTGCCGGGAGGAAGAGGTCGGCGAGCAGCACGCCGAGGGCGGCCAGCGCGGCGATCAGCGGCGGGGCGACGGCCGCCCAGTCGACGGACTGGATCAGACCGCCCGGGTCGGTGACGGCGAGCTGAGAGACGGCGTGCGGTGTCATGGCGGGCTGCCCCAGGAGCTCGAACGGACCGGTAGCGGAGCTGTGCACGGTTCAGCCACCTCCGAGGAGGTGCTTGACGGCCGGGTCGGAGAGCCCGAGCAGCAGTGCGGGCCAGAGCCCGGCGAGCAGGGTGAGCGCGGCCAGCGGGGTCCAGCTCACGGCCTCGTACGGGCGCAGGTCCGGCAGCTCGGCGACGAGCGCGGGCTGCTTGGGGTCACCCATGCAGACCCGCTTGACCACGATCAGCAGATAGGCGGCGGTGAGGAGGGTGCCCAGACCGGCCAGCACCATGTACGTCACGAAGGCGGGGCGCGAGAGCCCGGCGGCCGGGTCGAAGGCGCCGAACATCGCGAGCAGCTCGCCCCAGAAGCCGGCCAGGCCGGGCAGCCCGAGGCTGGCGGCGGCGGCGAAGGCGAGCAGCGCGCCGATGCGCGGTGCCCGGCCGTAGAGCGCGGCGCCGGTGGCACCCGCGAGGGTGTCCAGGTCCGCCGTGCCGTACCGGTCCTTGAGTGCGCCGACCAGGAAGAAGAGCAGGCCCGTGATCAGACCGTGCGCGATGTTGGCGAACAGCGCGCCGTTGACGCCCACCGGGGTGAGGGAGGCGATGCCCAGCAGCACGAAGCCCATGTGGCCGACGGAGGAGAAGGCGATCAGGCGCTTGAGGTCGCCCTTCGCGCCCGGCCGCGCCAGGGCGAGGCAGGCGAGCGATCCGTAGACGATGCCGACGGCCGCGAACGCCCCGAGGTACGGGGCGAAGGTCGCCGTGCCGTCCGGCACGATCGGGAGGAGGACCCGGACCAGACCGTACGTACCCATCTTCAGCAGCACACCGGCGAGCAGCACCGAGCCGACGGTGGGGGCCGCCGTGTGCGCGTCCGGGAGCCAGCTGTGCAGCGGCCAGGCCGGTGCCTTGACCGCGAGGCCGACGATGATGGCGAGCGCCGCGATCACCTGGGTGGTGTGGCTGAGGCCGCTGCCGTGGGCGGCGGCGAGCTTCGTCATGTCGAAGGTGCCCGCGTTGAGGCCGATCAGCAGGAAGCCGAGCAGCATCACGGCCGAGCCGAGCAGGGTGTAGAGGATGAAGCGGTTGGCGGCCGGCACCTTGCGCCCGCTGCCCCAGCGCGCGATCAGGAAGTACATCGGGATCAGCACGATCTCGAAGGCCAGGAAGAAGAGCACCAGGTCGAGCACCACGAAGGTGCTCAGCATGCCGACCTCGAGCAGGAGCAGCAGCCCGGTGAAGGCCCGCGCGGACGGCACGCCTTCACCGCCGGGCAGCTTCTTGGTGGAGTACACCGCGCAGAGGAAGGTGAGCAGCGCGGTGAGCACCAGCAGCGGCAGCGAGATGCCGTCCACGCCGAGGTGCAGCCGCACGCCGACGGCCGGGATCCAGCTGACGTCGGTGACGGCCTGCATCCGGCTCGGCCGGTCGTGGTCGAAGCCCGCCGCGAGCACGATGCTCAGCAGCAGCACCAGCCCGGTGACGCCCGCGCCGAAGCGCAGC
>NZ_JBEOWY010000071.1:0-34156 GCF_040296285.1 Kitasatospora sp. NPDC002227 | reverse complement strand
CGCGTATCTGCCAGCCAGTCATCTGCATTCAGTCCCGTCGCCACTGACCGCACGCTACCCGAGTCATCAAGCAGCGTGACGGCTAGTTCGGAGAACGCGAAGAGGACCCGGAGCTGTTCTTCCCGATCGGCAACACCGGCCCGGCCCTGCTGCAGATCGAGGAGGCCAAGGCCGTGTGCCGCCGCTGCCCGGTCATGGAGCAGTGCCTGACCTGGGCGCTGACGACCGGCGAGGACGCCGGCGTGTGGGGCGGCATGTCGGAGGACGAGCGCCGCGCGATGAAGCGTCGCGCCGCCCGCAATCGCGCCCGCACCGCCTGACCACCCGACCAGCACATAAGAGAAGGGAGACGGCGATGGCCGTCACCACCCTCCCCCCGGCCGGTCAGGCGGCGCCCGCGTCCGCCCCGGCCGACTCCGTCTACGTCCCCGAGCAGGCCGGCCCCGAGCCGGAGAAGGTCAGGCAGGCGCTGCGGTTCACCGCCGCCGACTGGGTCCTGGCCGGGTTCGGCATCCTGCTGGCCACCGGCGTGTCCGTCATCGGCCTGGCCTCGTCCTACTCGGCGCTGGAGCGCAAGGCCGCGCTCCCCGCCAAGGAGGGCGGCTGGGAGTGGTCCGAGCCGTGGATGCTGCCCATCGGCCTGGACTTGAGCATCCTGGCGTTCAGCATCGTCAACCTGATCCTGATCCGCGTCGACCGCCCGGCCGCGTGGGTCAAGTGGGTGCCCCGCCTTGGCGCGGCCGGCACCGTCTACCTGAACTGGGTGAGCGCCGGGAACCTGGCCTCCCAGATCGGGCACGCGGTCCTTGCCTCGCTTTGGGTGGTGTTCAGCGAGATCGCCGCGCACGTCTACGCGGCGCAGATCGACCAGATCCACCACCGCCCCCGCATGGAAGGCGCCCGCCTCTCCCGCTGGCTGCTCGACCCGATCGCCACGGCGCAGGTCGTCCGGCTGATGAAGCTGTGGGAGATCACCTCCTACCAGCGCGCCCTGGAGCTGTTCAAGGACCGCCAGATCTACCGGCAGCTCCTCACGCAGCGTTACGGAAAGAAGTGGCGCAAGACGGCCCCTACGGACGCGCTGATGCCGCTTACGCTCGCCCGTCTCGGACTCACCGTCGCCGAGGCGCTCGACGTGCCGGCGGATGCGGCCGCTGAGGAGGCCGTACGGGAGCACGAGGCCGGGGTACGGGCGCGAGCCCTCGCCCTACGGCTGCGGGAGGAAGAGGCTACGGCGGCCCTCGCGGAGGTCCAGCGGCAGGCCGAGGTCGACGCCGCGAACGCCCGCGCCGAGGCCGAGCGCCTGCGCGCCCAGGCCGAGCTCGCCAAGGCCCGCGAGGAGGCCCGTACGGCCGCCGACGCGGTGGTACGACAGGCCGAACTCGACCAGAAGCTCAAGGAGGAGAAGGCCGCCGCCGAGGCCGAGCGGCTGCGCGCCGAGGCCGCAGCGAAGGCCGCCGAGGCCACCGCGGCCGCCGAGGCCCGCGCCGCCGAGATCCGCCGCGAGCAGGAAAAGGCGCAGCTCAACTGGGAGGCGGAGCAGACCCAGCTGCGTCTGAAGGCCGAGCAGGCCGAGCTCGCCGCCCGCCAGGAGAAGGAGCGCCTGGAGCGCGAGCACCGCGAGGCCCAGGCCGCCGCCGAGGCGGAGGCACAGCGGGTGCTGGCGCAGAAGCAGAAGGAGGCTGCGGAGGCGGCGGAGAAGGCCGCCGAGGCTCGCCGTAAGGCGGCCGAGGACACTCGGCTCGCCGCCGTTAAGGAGGCGGAGGCCGCCGTAACCCAGGCTGAGGCCGAGCAGCGGGCGGCCGCGGCGAAGGCCGCGAAGGCCGCCGCCGACGCGCAGGCCGCGGAGCTGGAGAAGGCGATGGCCGTAGCCCTGGAGGCCGCGTCCGTAGCCCACGAGAACGCTCGCCGTACCCCGGCCGAGCGCCAGGCCCTGATCGTCGCCGACATGATCGAGAAGTTCGGCGAGGAGGTCGTGACGCTCAGCTACATCGAGCGGGCCCTCGGCATCACCGGCGGCACCCGCCAGGACCGCCGTGACCGCGCCCGGGAGATCGTCGCCGAGCGCCGTAACCAGGCCGCCGGCCGTCGTGACGACACCGCGCAGGCCGCGTAACCCCCGCCCCGCACCGAGCTGATCGGCAGCTCCCCTGCGCCCCAGCACGGCCCGCACCCGGGCCGCCCTGGGGCGCTCGGAAGGCGCCGAGCGCCGAAACCCCTGGTCAGAGCGATGAAGGGATCCCTTGATGAACGCCCTGGAGTACGCGATCGGCCTCCTCCTGACGGTGGCGGCCATCGCAGCGGTCGTGGCCACCCCGTTCCTGCTGGCCCACGCCCGCACCACCCGCGACCACGGCCCCGACTGCTGGTGGTGCCACCCCCGGCTGCGCCGCCGCTGACCTGCCCGGCCTCTCCGCCGGTCACCAGCACGCCATGCGTTCTGGTGGCCGGCGAAGGCGCCGCGGCGCCGAGCACCACGCAGCGACCCGGACATCCGGCCGGAGCCCGGGTCGGTCAACTTCCCTGGAGGACCCCCCATGAACCAGCACCACAACAACGGATGGACGTCGGAGCACCTGCTCAAGCCGCAGGGCACCAACCTCTACGCCGCCCAGCAGCGCGAGCGGCTGCGGCAGATGGCCAACGAGGTCCAGGGCCTGCTGAGCGAGTACCGCTCGGCCCTGGAGGACATTCACATCGACGGCGACAAGCCGCTGGAGGCCAAGGTCCGCGCATTCCGCGCGACCCGGCCGATGGCCGCCCTGGAAAAGCACCTGCGGGCGGCCGTGAACGAGGCCGGAAAGATCGACGCCGCCTACAACCGGCTGTACGTCGAACTCCCCGTCAAGCGCGAGAAGCGCGCCGCCGCCAAGGCGCTCCAGAAGGCCCACAAGGCCGGAATCAAGAACGGGCAGGGAATGCAGGCAGTGAACACGGCGGCGAACCTGCACGGAATCGCCGCCGGATTCACCGACCAGCAGAACGGAAACGGCGACGGAAACGCCCAGGAAAAGCCCGCCGCGACGTTCCTGGATTTCCTGAAGGAGGCGTGAATCCGTGCCGCTCACACCCGGGCAGGCTGCCCACTGGAATCAGCGCATCGCGGCGACCGCGACGAATCCCGACCGCGCCCAGGCGCTGTGGGATCTGGCCCGCGCGATGGCCGGCCGGGACGAGACGGCCTGGGCGGACCTGGTCCGGATGCTCACCGCGTGGACGCAGGCCCGCGCCGGCTCCTGACGGGCCGAGCGACGGGGTGACTCTTCGCGCTCACCGAATCCGCCGCGATGCCGTCATCCGGGGTCTCCACGTGCGCGCACTGTGCGCGCACGCGAGAGGCCCCGGATCGGTGACGCACAGTGACGAACGATCGGAGGCGGCCGGATGGCCGACGACACCACGGGGACCGTGCTCGGCTTCCCCGGCCTGACCCTGCCCGGGGTCGTGGGCGAGGACGGCCCCGGCGACGGCCTGCCGACCCTCGCCCCGCTGACCACCGAATTCGCCCCGCCCGCGTCCCTTTCCGTTCCCGAGGGGCCCGAACTCGGCGGGAATTCGGAAACCGCCGCCCATGGAATGGAAGCCGCCCCGGCCGCCGGTTCCGGCTCCCTGGCCGGGGTCGCCTCGATGTCCACCGTGATGATGGCGGGAATCACGGTCGCCGCCCTGCGCGGCGCCTACCACGCCGTTGGCTACCTGAAAGCCCGAGCGGAGCACTTCAAGGCCGTGAGGGACCAGCAGAACGCAGTCACGGGAAAGGCCAATACCGAACTCGAAAGGGCCCGCGCGGCCGCCCTGGCGGCGCAGCAGCGAGGCCGCATGCAGTCGGGGCCGGAATTCGGGCGGAACTCGCGTGGATCCACCCCGAATTCCTCTCCGAATTCGGGCCGACCGAATAGCTCGGTGCCCTCGACGTTCCGCTCCACCGGGCAGACGGGGCCTGGCGGCCCGCAGCCGAAGAAGCCCGATACGGGCCGTGGAGGCGGGCAGGACGGACGCTCCGGGGCGCAGGGCAGCACCGGGCCCGGGCGGGTCCAGGAGGCCCGCAGGAAGGCCCTGGAGGACTCCGCCCGAAAGGGCCGCCAGGACGGGAATTCCGGAGCCCAAAACGGCTCCCGGAACGGTTCTCTGAACGGCGGTCAGCAACGGCCGCCACGGCAGCCGGCGGGGCCGGACACGATCCGCGGAGCCGCCCGCCAGCGGGCCGCCGACCGGATCCTGAACGGCCCGAAGGACAAGCAGCCGGGCACCGACCGGAAGACTCCGGGCGAGCGGCCGGGCAAGCCCGAGCGGACCCCGGCCGGGCCGGACACGATCCGCGGAGCGGCCCGCCGCCGGGTCGCCGACAGGATCACCACCGGGAGCTGGAAGCCCACCGGCGCCCACAGCGGCTCCGGCGCCACCCCGACCACCATCCGCGGCGCGGTCCGCAAGCGGGCGGTGGACCGGATCCTGAACGGCAAGAAGCCCAAGGGCACGGCGAAGGACGGCACGGCGGACACGACGAAGCCGGCCTCGCCGAGCACCGAGCTCGCCGTGCGGCCCGGATCGACCGGAACCGGGACAGGCACGGCGGGCACCGCGTCGACCGCCGGCGCCCGAAGCAGCCGCCGCACCCGACGGACGTTCACCCCGGGCGGGGAGACCGGGTCCAGGCCCTGGCGGCTGCGCAGGCCCGGCACCACCGCCCCCGGCAGCCCGGAGGACCTCCGGGCCCGCAAGCGCCGAGAGCAGCAGGAACGCAAGACCCGCCAGCACCAGGAGCGCCAGGAGCGCAAAGCACGGCAGACCCGCGAGCGGGCCCAGCGGGCGAACGCCCGCCGCTCGCAGCAGGCCAGCAGCACCGGCACCGGGCCCGCGGGCCAGGCCGCCGGGGCGGGCACCGGCGGGTTCGGTCCGCCGCCCGGCTGGATGCACAGCACGGAGCACAAGGTGCGCCGCTACGACCGGCCCGACCCCGACAAGGCCGCCCCGGCGATCGGCCGGGGCCAGGCCGCGCTGCCGCGCGCCCCGTACAGCGGCCCGCACGCCAGGCCCGGAACCACTCGCTCGACCCCGATGCCGCCGGCATCACCCGTTGGAGGACGACACGTGACCATCCCCGTGCCCAGAACGGGCTCCGGCACCCAGTACGCCGGTGACTCGGACCTGACGATCCACGACGTCATCGAGGCGGATGCCGACATGGCGGAGGAGATTCTGCAGGGCGCCGACGACGCGCGCCTGGCGGCGGAGGGCTGCGAGAAGCTGCTCGGCCGCCTGGAGGCTCTGCATGCCAAGGTCGTCGACCTGAAGGTCCCGGGCGTCCTGGAGGGCATGGTCGCCTCCCTGATCGAGAAGACCGAGGAGGTCAAGGCGAAGGCCGACGCGGTCGCCGAGGCGATCCCGGCCGCCGCGGAGGCCATCGCGGCGGCCGGCACGAACGCGGCCCGCCGTGACAAGCCGGTCGCCGATATCACGCGCGACATGGGCCACGCCGCGCCCGCCGAGCGCGACTACCACGAGAAGTAGGAAGGGAGAGCCGATGTCCGACACCGACCTCGCGCCGGTCGCAAGCCACGCCCCGGCCGCTGTCCACCAGGCCCCCACCGACCGGCCCGCCGGCGGTGGCGGCGATCTGGAGATCTCCACCGGCGGGGTGCTCGCCGCCGCTGGCGAGGTGATCCGCGACGCCGTCAGCTACGGCATCGTGGTCGGCCAGCTCGCCATTGCCGCGGTGCGCCTGGCCTATCTGTCCGAGCAGGTCACAGGCACCTACGAGTACGTCGAGGGCTGCGCGAAGTCGGTGCAGCGCCTCGCGGACCAGGCCGCCGGGATGAACGTCGACCGGGACACCGTCGCCGAGCACCGCGACGCCGCCGCGGTGATGCTCTCCGTCCTGGAGGAGGCCGAGGCCATGGCCGCCGCCACCGCCGAGCTCTCCACCCTGTTCCAGGCCACCGCCGACGCGCACGAGGCCGACTACGGGCCGGTCGACGACGTGATCGCCGCCAAGGAGGGCGAGCTGGCCGACCGCGAGTTCTACGCCAACCGCTGACCCCACCACGGGGCGGCCGGTGCCGCCCGACGGGTCGGCGCCCGGCCGCCCCTTCGCACACCACCGCCCCGCCGCTTCCCCGGCGGCACCCGCGAAGGAGAGCCTTCCGATGATGTCCCTCGGCCCGCTGCGCGGGCGCATCGCCGTTGCCCGCGGCTACGCCGGCCGCACCGCCACCCTCGCCACCACGGCGGGACTGGCGGCCGGCGCGCTCACCACCGACCCCCTGCCCTTCGCCATCACACTCAGCGGCGCCGGGGCCGCCACCGCCTGGGGGCTGATCTGGTCGGCGACCCTCCCGAGCGGCCGCATCCGCGACGCCGCCACCGCCCTCTACCTCGTGGCCCCCGTCAGCGCGGCCGGACTGCTCGTCACCGAGCGCCTGGTCCACGGCCTGCACTGGTGGGAGCTCGCGCTGGACGCCACGTGGGCGCTGGTCACCTGGAAGGTCCGCCCGGCCCGCATGGCCCGCGTCCTGTCCGGCCGCGAGCGCTCCCTCACCCCCGAGGCCGTCCAGCAGGTCCAGGAGCAGCAGGCCGCCGCCCTCGTCCCGGCCGGCTCCACCCACCCGATGTCGATCTGGTGGGCGCAGCGGGTCGCCGTCGAGGGCGGTGTCGCCCCCGGCACCGTCCTGACCGACGTCGAGCGCACCGGCGAGAAGGGGATGACCGCCCTGATCCGCGCCGCCGTCCCCGGCACGCCGGTCCCCACGATCTCCATCACCGCCCTGTCCGCGCTCCTGGACTGGGACGAGGAGGAGATCCGCGTCGAGAAGGTGGCCGGCCGCGGCGCCGGGGTCCGGCGCCTGTCGGTGGGCACCGCCGACCAGGCCGCCCTCGACCCGTACGCGCACTGGGTGAAGAACATCGCCCCCAAGGGCATGCCCGGCACGGTCATCACCGGCGTTCGCATCATCGACACCGACACGAAGGAACTGCACTGACATGGGGCTCATCTACGAGCTGACCGTCCAGGCCCCGCCCGGCGACGTCATCGGCTACGACATGGCCCGCCTCGCCGACGCGATGAACATCAAGGACCCCGCCCGCCTCGCCGTCGAGACCCACGGCAGCCGCGGCCTGGTCACCATCTACCCCGAAGACCCGCTCGCCGACGTGATCCTGCCCGACCCCGAGTGCCTGGTCATCGACGCCACCGGCCGGATCTGGGTCGGCCTGCACCACAACGGGCGCCGCACCCGGCTGCGCCTGTACGACCCGAAGGCCGGCTCGGCGCAGCGCATGCTGCTGTTCGGCACGACCGGCGCGGGGAAGTCCACCGGCGGGCAGATCATCCTCGCCGCGATGAAGCGCTCCGGCATCGGCGTGTTCTACGCCGACCTCAAGGGCGGCCAGTCCGCCCCCGAGGCGCGCGGCAACTGCGACTGGTGCGTCTACACGCAGGAAGGCGCCATCGCCCAGCTGCGGACCTTCTGGAACGTCATGAAGGCCCGCGAGATCCGGTACGCCGCCGCGGGCCGGTCGAAGTTCCTGATGAACCGCCCGGACCCGCTGATGTACATGGTGGTGGACGAGGCGAACCGGCTGCTGGAGAAGGGCGCCCCCTACCGGGACGAGGCGACGTTCTACATCAAGGACATCGGCCGCACCGGCCGCAGCCTGGGCATGGGCATCGCGCTGTTCGCGCAGGCCGGCCACCTCGAGGAGCTCGGCGGCTCCGACACCCTGCGCTCCATGCTCAAGGAGGGCGAGGTGATCCTGCTGCGCTGGACGTCGAACCTGATGCGCCAGCTCGTCTCCGACGGCCTGCTGCCCGCCGGGCAGAAGCTCGCCCAGATCCCCAAGTACGCCGGCGCCGTCGAGCTCGTGTCGCAGTTCGACGACACCGAAGCGGACGAGGACCGGCCCGGCACCCAGGGCAGCGGCTACCACCTCTCCGGCCTGCACCCCACCGCCCGCATGCGGTTCTTCAAGGTCGGCTCCGAGGTGCCGACCGAGGGCCTGGACCCCGAGATGCTCGCCCTGTACGGCGACGGCCCGCACGCCACGCTCGAGAAGGAGTCCTGGCAGGACGCGGGCGAGGCCTACATCGGGAAGCTGGACGGGATGGAGGCCTACCAGGCCGCGTGCCCGGAGAAGTTCGAGGAATCCGAGGACGGCGGCGCGGGCGGCCGGGGTCGCGGCGGTGGCGGCGGGAACCGGGGTGGGGGCGGGCGGGGTGCGCGCAGCGCGCCGGTCCCCGTCATCCCTGCCTCCGCTCCCGAGCCGCGGACGGCCTCCCGGCTCAACCTCACCGACCGGGTCCTGGCGGTGCTGGAGAGCACCGACGGCGAGGACCTGGACGACCTGGAGGTCCTCGCCGCTGTCAACGCCGACGGCGGCCGCAAGGTCAGCCTCGGCGGTGTCCGCAACGCGCTCACCGGCCTGCGTGGCTGATCAGCGGTCAGTCGTCGTCGCAGAAGTTCTCCGCGTCGCAGTTCCAGCAGAACCAGGACTCGGGGACCTCCACGACGTTGCAGCAGTCGCAGCCCTCGCCGTGTACCCGGTTGTCCGCATCGCAGTTCCAGCAGGCGTAGTGCACGTGCGCCACCACAACCCCCTCGTCTCCCAGCCCCCACCCCAGTGGTGCGGGGCGCAGCCCGAACCTGACGTACCACCAGGCCGGACCAGCAAACACCACACCCGGCCCGCCCGTCCGCCCAACCCACCAACAACCCGCCAGGAGCCAGCCGTGGCCGTCACCGTCTCCCTCGCCGTCCTCTTCGGCATCATCACCGCCGTCCTCTACCGGAGCCGCGCGGTCGGCTTCTGGCCCGCCTTGGCCCTCGTGTTGTTCGGCTTCACGCTCTCCTCCACCGGCGCCGGCCCCGCCATCAACCAGCTGCTCACCAACCTGGTCACCGCGCTCAGCAACGCCGCCTCCTGACCCGCCACGCTGCCGGAAGGACCCGTCCGTGAACCCCAGCCGCCCCGCTCGTCCCGCGCCCATGCGCATCTCCGGCCAGGTCAGCACCGTCGACCTGCTCCTCGCCGAGGCCTCCCTCGACCCGCGCATGCGGTTCCAGCCCTGCATGGGCACCTTCGAGGACGCCGTCACCTCGCTCGCCGCCCACCGGGCCCTGATGGAGCTGTGCCTCCACAGGGCGCTGCCCGCCGCGCCCCGGCGCTGCGAGCTGCCGCCCGGCCCGGCCCGCGCCGACGTGGTCGTCCTGGACGAGGCCGCGTACCTGATCGGCCAGTCCCGCACCGGCAAGCAGTCGCCCGAGACGGCCCGCCTCATCCGCCAGATCATCGCCGCCGGCCGCACCACCCGCATCAACGACTGATCACCTCGCCGCCACCCCGGCCGTGCCCGCCCCACCCGGAGCGGCGGGCACGGCCGTCTGCCGAGCAGTAGCCGCCTCGCTCCCGGCCTCTCCGGGGGCCGCCGGACCCCGCCCGTCAACCGGGCCGGGCCCGGCGGCCCCAGAAGGCGCCGCGGCGCCCCCGCACCCACCTCCCACCTCGAAGGAGACCGCCATGCCCGGCACCGACCGGCCCGCCGACCAGCAGGTCATCCTCCTGGAGCCCGGCTACCTGCCCGCGAACGTGGACGGCAGCCTCGTCGCCGTCCCGATGAGTCCCGACGCCCGCGACACCACGAGCGTGTCCGCACTCGTCGACGGCGAGGCCGCCGCCGTGCCCGTCTTCGACGTGAGCGCCCACCTGGACGCCATGGCCGCCCGCCTGGCCGACCACCGCCGCGCCGTCGACGCCCAGGCCCCCGTTGCTGCGGCCGCACCGGCCGCCGACCCGGGCCTGCCGCTGGCGATCCGCCAGTACGTCCTGTACGGCTCCATCGCGTCCCTGGCGGCCGGCGGGGCGGTGTGGATGCTCGGCGCCGCCGTCGCCGAGGTCGCCCCGCACGCCGACCAGCTCGGCGACCTCCTCAAGTGGGCCGCCGTCCTCGTCGCCGCCGTGGTGCTCGGCGTGGCCGGCCTGCTCGGCAAGCTCCGCTCCGTCACCGCCGGGGCGAAGGGCGTGTCCGCGACGGCCAGCGGCGACGGAGCCAGCGCGACCGGCACCGTCCTGGCGCTGGTCCACCGCAACCACACCACGACCATCGGCAAGCAGTCCGCCGGCTGGCGCGGGGTGATCAACAACCACAACGGCTGAGCCGGTCACCAACCCGACCGGCTTTTTCGCACCACGCCGCCGGGCCGGACGCACGACGCGGTCGGCCCTTCACCGCACCATCACCCAGAACAGGAAACCTGCCGTGAACCAGCCCACCTCCCCGTTCGGACAGCACCAGCCCGGCACCTCTTCCGACGAGCAGCAGCCCGACACGCTGCGCGAGGCCACCGCCCGCAAGTTCCGCACCGCCACCGCCCCCGGCGGCTGGCTCGACCAGCGCCGCCGCGACCTGGTGAACGCCATCGACGACTGGGACGACGCCGAGCACTGGGTCCGCGTCCTCACCTACACCGTGGCCCTCGCGCTCGGCGTCTGGGTCCTCGGAACCGCCGGCGGCGTCATCCTCCAGGGCGCAGCCGCCGTCATCGGCGCCGTCCACCTGCCCGAACAGCTTCCCGGCAGCGGCCTGGCCGCCACCATCACCCGTCCCGTCCACGCCTACCTCGCCGCCCACACACCCGCATCGCTCACTGCCACCGCCGCGTACGGCACGTGGAAGACCTTCGGCTTCGCCGCCGGGGCCTTCGCCTGCTTCTCCCAGGCCGCGACCTGGCGCCTGGCCTGGACCGCCTGGTCGATCGCCACCGTCGCCATGGTCTGGAGCGGCACCGACCCCGCCGGCCGCACGGTCGCCGTCGGCATCACCGCGGCCGCCCTCGCCACCGCCTCCGCCCTTGCTCTGCGCGGCATCACCTTCAGCCTGCGCCCGCTGGTGATCAACAGGACCGAAGTCCAGCCGCAGATCACCGTCCAGGCCCCCGCGCCCCAGCCCTCCGCCGGAACGGCCCGGCTCACGTCGCTGCCGAACCCCTCCGGCCCGTTCGACCAGCGCCACTGACCCGCCCCCGGGTGGCGGCCCGCCGGCCGCCGCCCCACCACCTGCCCCGCACCGCCGACAGGAAGGCCCCACCACCGATGAGCTGGGCGATATCCCGCGAAGCCCGCATCGCAGCACTCTACGAACGGCTCCACCACCGCTCCGCCATCCTGGCCGGCCTCACCCCCGGCAGCCCCTCCCACGCGGGCATCCAGGCCGAATGCGACGCCATCCACGCCGAGATCCGGCGCCTGGAAGCCGCCCTCGGCATCTCCCCCAAGGCCGTCCTGGTCACCATCGGCCTCGTCCTGCTGATCGCCTGGAGCCTGCTCCACCACTGACGACCGGGCACTGACGCTGCCCACCACCGCGCCCCGCCCCCGTGCCAGCCAGGCCCGGCGGCGGGGCGCCGTGGTGAGCGGCGCGGCCGCCCGGCCGACACCCGCCATCAAGGGAGCGACCATGCCCAAGACCGCCACCGACACCCCGACCTTCGCCGACCTTGCCCAGCGTTACGGCAAGGCGCTCGCCTACATCGCCGGCAGCGACACCGGCAACACCGTCCCCGCCGAGCCGACCGCCGCCACCCCCGCCGAACTCGTCCAGCTCGCCCGGGACGCCGTCGACACCCTCAACCATTGCCGCTTCTGGAACTGGGCCGAGGCGATGGAGGACGTCGCGATCCGGCTCGACTACGCCCACCAGGCTGAGGACGACGCCGCGCGGACCGCCCTGCTGCAGGGCGCTGACAAGGCGCTGCGCTCCACCGCCTACGACGCCGCGTGCGAGCTCGCCGACGCCAACGGCGACCCCCGCGACTTCTGACCAGTCCCGGCCGGGACCGCCCGCGCGGTCCCGGCCGATCCCCTGCCCCCGTCCAGACCACCGAGAGGAAGCCGTGCCCGACTTCGACGTCAAGGTGATCAACACCGACGACTACCCGCTGATCATCACCGTCGACAAGAACAGCGTCGCCGACGTCCACGGCAAGATCCCGGCCGCCACGGTGGCCGGCATCCTGCGCCACCTTGCCGCGCACTTCGAGCAGCAGGCCACCACCACCGGCTGACCCAGGAAGGAGAGCGCAGTGCGCGCGATCGACCTCGACCCGACCGGCGAGAAGAACGGCGGCACCCCGACTTTCCCCTGGAAGTTCGGCCCCGCGAAGGAACGGATGGCCACCCGCCGCCAGCTGCGCGAGATGGGCCTGCGCCCTGGCGGCCAGGCGGTCGCCGCCCAGGTGGTCTGCCGGGGCGGCAAGCGCGTCGGTCACCTCTTCCCGGTCTCCGGCGCCAAGCCGGTGCGGCCGATGACCCCGGCCCGTGCCCGTGCCCTCGCCGCCGCGATGAAGGCCCGGATGACGTGCCCGCTCTGCCGCGTCACCTACGACTTCTGCCTGCCGCTGCGCTCGCTCGGCTCTTGCCTGCCGTGCAGTGAACTGTCCGACGAGGAACGCGAGCAACTCGCTGCACTCGCCGGCTCCTGACGATCCCCCGTTCCACCGGGCCGTGACGCTGCCCACCACCGCGCCCCGCCCGTCGCGCCGACCAGGCCCGGCGCGCGGGGCGCCGTGGTGCGTGGCGCGGCCGCCTGGCCGAACCCGCCCAGCACCGCCCTTGGAGGAATCCATGAACCAGCGCCTGCTCCGGCTGCTGCCCGCCCGCCTCGCACACCGCCTCGGCTACCGCCTCGCCCTTCACGACCCGGCCGACCTGGCCGCCGCCCTGGAGGCCAATCTCGACCGCGCCCGCGCCGACCTCGACGCCGAAAACCGCGCCGCCCTGAGCAAGCTCACCTCGCCGCTGGAGTTCCAGCCCGGCTTGGTCGACCTGCACCAGGAGAGCGCCGACATCGTCATCTACCTGTGCGGCGTCGCGGCCGCGTCCGAGACCAACCTCAACCTGCACGACCCCCGCCAACGCGCCCTCTACCGGGCGCTACTGGAGGCCCTCACCGCGTCCGAGAAGCTCCGCGCTCTCGTCGCCGAAGCGGCCGCCCTGGCCCTGCCGGCCGACGAGAGCGCCGCCGAACTCCAGCACAGCTGAGCCGTCCGGGCCCCGACGCTGCTCACCACCGCGCCCGCCTGCTGAGCCACCCAGGCCCAGCAGGCGGCGCCGTGGTGCGTGGCGCGGCCGCCCGGCCGCACCCACCATCTCCCGGAGGACCAGTGAAGACCGACACCGCCGCTGCCCGCTTCGCCGCCGCCTACGCTCTGCTGCGCGCCGGGGCGGACGTCGGCGATCACCTCGTCCAAAGCGACCACTGCGCCCGCACCAAGGGCGCCACCGACCAGGCCCCGGCGATCGGCGACGACGGCACCGTCCACGGCACCGCAGCCGGCCGCCGCGCCTGCGCCCTCCACGTCCTCACCTACACCGCCACGCAGGCCGGAGCCCTCCTGATCGGGGCCCGGGCGCTGGGCCTGCGGCTGCGCCCCGGCCAGGTCGCCGCGGCTCTCGCGATCTCGGGCCTCACCCACTACGCCATCGACCGCCGCGTCCCGGGCGGTCTGCTGCAGCGGTTCGCCGACGCCACCGGCAAGGGCAACTTCTTCCGCCTCGCCGACCACGGCATCAACGGCGCGTACTGCATGGACGGAGCCGTCCACCACGCCTTCGAGACGGTCGCCGCCGCCGTCCTGGCCCGCTGACGACCGCTCACCAGCCCGTGGAAGGACAGCCCATGCACCACACCGCGCCCGTGCTCGCCCCAGTCGATCCCGGCGCCCTGGTCGTCATGGTCGGGGCGAGCGGCTCGGGGAAGTCCCACCTCCTGCGCCACCTGCCCGCCCACCAGATCGTCAGCCTGGACCGGCTACGCGCCGTGGCCTCCGAGCCCGGCGACCAGGACAGCACCGCCGACGCCGTCCTGCTCCAGCACCAGATCCTCGGCATGCGCCTGCGCCGGGCCAGAACGTCGATCGTGGACAACACCTCGGTCGAGCAACTGCACCGCCTGCAGCTGGTGGAGCTGGCTCACCAGCACGGCCGCCGGTGTATCGCGGCGTGGGTGGACGCTCCGCTGCCGACCTGCCTGGCCCGCAACGCCCTGCGCCCGGACCCCGAGCGCGTGCCCGAGGACGTCCTGCGCTGGCAGCACGCGATGGCCCGCGCCGCCCGCCTCACGCTGCCCGACGAGGGCTTCGACGAGATCCGGCACCACCGCACCGCCTGACCAACACCAGCGACCCACCCGGAAGGGAATCCCTGATGAGCACCAGCACCACCTGGGCCACCGCCTGGCCCGAGGGCGTCCTCGCCCGCTACCTGACCGTCGGCGGCGCCCACGTCGACCTGATGACCCGCCGGTTCCGGACCAACTACACCGCCCAGGGCCGCCCCTACGTCAGCGACCGCTGGTACGAGGTCGACGGCTTCACCTGGACCTGCCGGGGCTGCGACACCCGCGGCTCGGTGAACGCCTTCGGCGACCCGTACCTGCCGACCGAGAGGCAGAAGGCCCACGAGGACGCGAACGGCCACGCCGCCGCCTGCCGCTCGATGGGCCGCCCCGGCCACTGACGCACCGGAGTTCTCCGGGCAGTGACACTGCCCGCCACCGCGCCCCGCCGCCGAGCCGTCCAGGCCTGGCAGGCGGGGCGCCGTGGCGAGCGGCGCGGCCGCCCGGCCGGACCCCAACTCCTTGTGATCGGAGAACCGTGGCACCCGAACCCACCGCCACCACGCCCGAGTCCTGCGACCGCCGGCTGCTGCGGCTGGAGCGGATCGAGTCCCCGCTGATCGCCCAGCTTGCCGCCGCGATCGGCCACCTGCGTACCGCCGGCGAGCACACCGACCCCGGCCAGAACCTCGCCCACTACCCCGGCCGCACCGACCGGGACCTGACGAGCTGGGTCGGCGGCAACGTCCAGATGATCGCCGAGCTCCTCGTGCCGCTGATCGCCCCGCACACCCGCGTCGAGATCACCACCTACGGCGTCCTCCACCAGGACCCGCCGCCCGGTGACGCCCTGACGCTCGACCTGACCACCGCGCTGCGCAACCCCCCGGAGGACCCGGCGGTCCGCGAGGTGATGATCGCCTCCACCGGGCTGGACCAGGTCGTCTACGACTACGTGCTCGCCACCCCCGGCGCCGTCGAGATCGCCGAGCGCACCGTGCTGCGCGTCCTGGCCCAGGCCGCCGCCCTGCCCGGCCAGCCGGTCGCCCTGCACGTCTACTGCCGCGGAGGCCGCCACCGCAGTGTCAGCCTGGCCCGCAAGGTCGGCGAACTCTGCCAGGCGCTGGGCGCGAGCGTGAACGTGACGCACCGCCACGTCCACCTGCCCGTCGTGGAGAACGCCCGATGACCGCCCCCACCGCCGGTCCGGTCGGTGGCGGGTGCGTGTTCTGCGCGGTCAGCGCGGGCCTGGCTCCCGCCCAGGTCGTGCGCCGCTGGCCGGAGACGCTCGCCATCGTCCCGCTGAACCCGGTCACCGACGGGCACGTCATCGTCCTGCCGACCCGCCACGTCCCCGACGCCGCCTCCGACCCGGTCGTCACCGGCCTGACGATGCGCCGGGCCGCCGAACTCGCGCAGAGCGCCGGCGCGGCGAACCTCATCACGAGCATCGGCACCGAGGCCACCCAGAGCGTCCGGCACCTGCACATCCACCTCGTCCCCCGCCGCGCCCACGACGGCCTCGCCCTGCCCTGGAGCGCGGCCGCGCCCGTCCCGGCCGGGGCACAGACCGTCAGCGACGACCCCACCGGCGCCTGGATCGGAGAAGCATGAAGCGCACCACCCTCCTGACCGCTGCGGCCGGCACCGCGCTGGCCGCAGCGGGGATCGCCCTGCACCTGCGGCGCCCCGCCACCACCAGCCCCGCCTCGGACGAGACCGCGGACCGGTGGGGCGAGCTGCCCTGCCCGCCGCTGCGCGACGGCGTCGGCCACCTGCACGACTGGCTCGCCTCCGGTGACTGGACGGACCCCGCCGACGTCCTCCAGGCCCTCCAGGAGCAGGCCCCGGCCCACCTGCTCGGCGACCTGGTCCGCGACCTGGCCGCCGACCTGCGCGCCGCCGACCGCCCCGGACTCGCCCTCCAGATGGACGAAGCCGAGCAGCTGCTGCGCCGGGCCGCCGACGTCCTCGGCGAGGTCGACTACGCCGACGACGGCTCCCCGTGCCCGGACGAGCCGCACGACGCGAACTGCCCCGGCGGGTGCGGCGGCACCGGAATGGTGATGGAGACCATGACCTGGGACGACCAGGGCGAGGGCATCTTCGTGCCGGTCCACCAGGAGCCCGTCGACTGCCCGGTCGGCCGCTACCACCACGTCCACGGCGAGACCTGCGATTGCGGCGGCAGCGGCTTCACCTTCGAGGGCGGCTACCGGCACCGCTGCCTCGCCAGCATGCTGCCGGCGCCCCGCCTGCTGCCGGACGACGACCCCTGGGCCAGCGCCGTGCCGTACGTCGGCGCGGACGACCGCCCGTTCTGAACCTCCCGCAAGCCACCGCGGCCCGCCTGATCGATCAGGCGGGCCGCGGCCTTCCCGGGTCCGGCCGACCCTGCCTCCACAGCTGACCGGCCGCACCCGGGCCATCCCTCCGACACGAGACCGAAGGAACAGCTCAGTATGGCGACCGCCGTCCTCACCCACACCCTCCCCTCCCCCGTCCTCAGCCCCGACCAGCGCCGCCAGGCCGCCGCCGCGATCCGCACCATCGGCCGCCTCGCCCCCCGCCCGTACCGCTCCCGCTACGCCTGCGACACCTGCGAGGTCTCCTGGTCCGGGCCCGAGGCCGACTGCTGGTCCTGCGGCCGGCCCGCCAGCCACGCCCGCGACGACATCTCCCTCCTCCACCGGCTGCTGCTCGCCCCCGTCACCCCCAAGAAGGCGGGACCGCGGTGAGCACGCACCTGCCCGAGGACCTCGACCGGCGCCTGGCCGCCGAACTCGTCCCCCAGTGCCCCGCCCCGCCGGCCCGCCACCGCACCCGCACCGCCCAGCCCGGGCCGGTCGCCGCCGACCCGCTCGCCGCCGAACACCGCGCCCAGCTCCTGGCCGCCCTGCGCACCACCACCCCGAGGAGGACCGCAGCATGAGCACCGACCCCCACGACCACACCGTGCCGCTGGACCTGGTCCTCGGCCCGCACCTGGCCGCCACCGTCATCCGCCGCGCCGCCACCGCCCTCCAGCACGACGACTTCCTGCCCGAGCCGGTCGCGCTGCGCCTGGCCTGCGAGCGCGCCACCGACGGCGACCCGCTCGTCCTGGCCGCGCCCGGCCAGATCTGGGAGCTGCGCGCCGACGTCGACCCCGACGACGCCCCCGCCCGCCGCCTGGCCATCCACCTGCGCCTGACCAGCCCGCCGACCGTCTACGTCTCCGACCCGGACGACCCGGCCGGCGACGACGCCGCGATCGACGAACTGCTCCTCGAGGTCCTGGACCTCTACACCCTGGCGTCCTGGGACACGCGCTTCCTCGTCGCGCCGACCGCGATCGGCTGACCGATGCCCAGCGACACCGCCAACCCGGCGACCGTCCTGATCGCCGCCGAAAGCCTCGACCTTTCCCCCACCGCACCCCGGCAGGACGCCGACGCCGCCGTACGCACCGCCCGCAGCGCCCGCGACGAGGAGGACCTGGTCCAGCTCCTCGACGCCCTCGGGCTGCCCCATGGCGGCGACGACCTCGCGCCGCTCCTGCCGCACCTCGCCACCGCCCCGGCCCGCGCCGCCGCTGGCCGCCTCGACCAGACCTCCGGAGGAACCGCCGTGTCCGACACCCTCACCAGCTCCCCGGCCATCCACCCCGAGCACGACGTCATCGCGAACCTCGACCCGATGACCCGCGAAGTCGCCCTGTCCATGCGCGCCAAGGGTGACAGCCCGCTGAAGATCCTGGCCGCCACCGGCCTGGACGAGAACGACCTCCAGCGCCTCATCGCCCAGCACCCCGACGCCCGCGCCGCCTCGCCCTACGGCGACGCCGTGGACGAGCTCCTCGCCTGGGCCGACCAGCACCCGCAGGCGAAGGTCCGCCGCTTCGCCGAGCAGGCCCGCGAGTCGCTGGACAAGCTCATCGCCCAGCGCACCGGCGACCAGGCCGTCGCGAAGCACGAGGCCGAGGTTGCCGCCCTCAAGGCCCGGTTGCAGCGCGCCGAGCAGGCCCTGCGCGACGCCAAGGCCGGCAAGCCCACCACCACCGCCCGCACCGCCGGGCCGTCGAACGGGACCGACCTGGCGCAGCCCGCCGACAAGGCCACCCGCAACGCGATCCGCGCCTGGGCCGCTCAGCAGGGCCACACCGTCGCCGACCGCGGTGTCATCCCCCAGGCTGTGCTGCGCGCCTGGCACGAGGCCCACGCCGACTCGCTCGCCCAGGCCGGCTGACCATGGCCGACCGCCCGCGCACCACGCCGGGCGACACCGCCGGTGCGGGCAGGGTCACCCTGCTGCGCACCGGCGGCGCCGCAGGGCCCGACTGGGGCGCCTACGCCCTGCTGTGCACCACCCGGCCCGTAGACGGCGGCCTCACCGAGGCCGTGATCGGCTACTGCGCACCGGACGACCCACTGCTCGATCCCGCGTGGGGCCTGCACGTACAGCGCCCGTACGGCCCGGCCGGCACCGCCCGCCGCCCGCTGGGCGAGTACGCGGCCGCGGCCAACCCGCCCCGGGGCAGGGGCGAGTCCCCCGGCGCCTACGGCCAGCGCATGGCGCTGTTCCTGCTGCGGATCGCCGTCGCGAGCCGCCTCGTCCCCTCGCCGCGCATCGCCGACCTTCCCTGGGCGTCCTGGACCCTGGCCACCGAACAGCACGTCTCCCTCGCCCCGGACCCGGACCACCCCGGCCGGGGCTGGGCCGGCCACCACCAAGTCCGCATCGGACGCCTCCTCACCCTCCAGCCCAAGCAGCCCTGAACCAGACGGCGGCCCCGCCCGGGGCCGCCGTCTCCCGTCGCGCACCCGGAAGGGAGCAGCACCGCCATGACCACCGCCACCGCCCTGATCGCCCGCGCCGAGGCCACCCTCGACCGCTACCAGCACGCCCTGGGCTCCGAGGACACCGACGCCGCCCGCGCCCTGCACCGCGACCTGCTCGCCCTCCTGCCCGCCGCCCGGGTGCTGCTCGCCGAACGCGACGACCTCGCCCGGCGCCTGGAGGTCGCCCGCCGCGACCCGCTCACCGGCCTGCCCGCCCGCGCCGCCTTCACCACCGCCGCCGAGCACATGCTCGCCACCGTGGCCGCGCCCGCGGTGCTGATGGTGGACCTGGTCGACTTCAAAGCCGTCAACGACACCCACGGCCACGAAGCAGGCGACGCGGTCCTCGCCGCCACCGGCCGCCGCCTCACCGGCTGGGCCGGGGCGGCCGCCGTCGTCGGCCGGCTCGGCGGCGACGAGTTCGCCGCCGTCCTCGACACCGACCCCGTTGCCCTGCCCGGACGGCTCGCAGCCCTGCGCCGGGCCCTCGAGCAGCCCGTCGACCACCACGGCCGCCAGCTCACCGTCGGCGCATCCCTCGGCGCCGCCACCCTCACCGACCACCCCACCCGCGACCTGTCCGCCCTCCTCCACGCCGCCGACCTCGCCATGTACGCCGACAAGGGCCGCGGCCGACGCGGCCGACGTCGCACCTTCACCGCCGCCTGACCCAGGAAGGGATCCACCCGATGCCCCGCACGACCATGCCCATCACCGGCATCCACGCCGACGGCACCCCCTGCACCCACCGGGTCAACCAGCGCACCGGCCGCCCCAAGGACCCCGACAGCGACTGCACCGGCCGCACCGGCTACGGAGCCACCTGCTCGACCTGCAACGAGACCGTCACCAACTACCTCAAGCTCCTGGTCGCACCCGAGGTCGCCAAGCACCTGCGTCAGCACACCAACTGACTCGAGAAGGGCCCGCCTCCTCCGGCTTTCGATGCCGGGGAGGCGGGCCCTTTTGATTTTCCAGGCGGAGTTCACCTCGGTCTGGGTGCGGTGTCCAAAATTTTGGACACGGGCCGACTCTGCTCCCCTTGTGCCGAGAACTGGCCCGCGACTGGCAGACTCGTGCCCGCCGTGCAGCCGCGCGGCACCCACCAAGGGACAGGAGAGCGACGTGTCCAGAGTCGCCATAGGGAATAACAAGGGCGGCTCCGGCAAGACGGCCGCCACCGTCAACATCGCCCACGCCCTCGCCCGGGCGGGCAAGCGGGTCCTGGTCGTCGACATGGACCCCCAGGCCAACGCCTCGCGTCGCCTCGGCTGGGCGTACGACCCGGCAGATCCCAAGCCAACCCTGGTTGAAGCCATTCAGGCCGGGACCGAAGGCATCGCCGCCCACGCCATCTCCACGATCGGCTGGCAGACCGAGTACGCCGAGCGGATCCACCTTCTCCCGTCACGCTTCGACTTGGAGAACCGCGTCTCCGAAGCCGCGGTCCTGGGCGCGGTGAGCCGCCTCGACCGCGCCCTGGAGGGCGCCGACGACAAGTACGACATCACCCTCATCGACTGCCCGCCCTCGCTCGGTCACCTCACCCAGCTCGCGCTGGCCGCCGCCAACGTCGCGCTCTGCACAGTCGAGCCCGAGCGTGACGGCGTCGACGGCGCCGTCCGCTTCCGGGACTTCATCGAGCTCAACCGGCTTGAACTGAAGAACCCGGACCTGCGCCTCATCGGCGCCATCCCCTGCCGTGTCCGTTCCGGCATCAATGCCCACGAGCACCACATGAACCAGCTGCCCGCCCTCTTCCCCGGGCTTGTCTGGGAGTCGATCCCCGAGCGGGCCATAATCAAAGACGCATCCGACGAAGCGCTCCCCCTCGAGGCACTCGGCTCCCGTACCAACGAGATCATCTCTGTGTACGCCGAACTCGCCAACCGCCTCCTGCAGGAGCTGCACGCATGAGCCCCAAGCTGGTCCGCAGCACGCCAGCCGCCACTTCGCTGATCGCCCAGACATCCGCCCCGCCGCTCCAGGCCAAGGTCGAGACCATCGGCATCCCCGGCGCCTCCACGCCGCAGGACACCGTGGCCGGCGGGACGGCACTCCAGCCCGCCAACGGGACCGAGCAGCCGCAGCCCGTCAGTGACGCCGACCTGGACGGCCTCAGCAAGGCCGATCAGCTCAAGCGGCTCGAAGAGGCCATGGCTAGTGCGCAGAATACGCACGACAACAACAGCCTCGCCGTCCGTGCCCGGTACGTCATCGAGATGGGTACCGCGCTGCGCCACATCAACCAGCGCGCGCTGTACGTCGAGGCCGGAGTCAAGACGTTCGAGGAGTACGTCGCCGCTGCGGAGATCGGTGTCCGCTCCCGCGCGTACCAGCTCATGGACAACGCCCAGGCGATGACCCGGGTCATCGTGTCCAAAATTTTGGACAAGACCCCGAACGAGTCGCAGGCCGTGTTCCTCAACGCCCTCCTCGACAAGCACGAGCCTGACGACGTCAAGGCGGTCGTGCAGCTCCTCGAGGACGAGGGTAAGAAGCCCACCGTCAGCAACCTCAAGGCCGCTGCGACCGAGCTCAAGCTCATCCCCAAGGCCGAGAAGAAGCCGGCGTTGCGGGGCAAGGCGGAGAAGTCCGAACCCGCTCCGGCTGACCCGGTGCACAACCTGCGTGTTGCCCTTAAGGGACTCCAAGGCGCCTACAGTGCCCTTACCCCGTCGGCCCAGGCGGCGGCGCGCCAGGTGGACCAGCAGGCCGCCGGTGAACTCCTCGCCGACATCGGCAAGCTGGCAGCCGGCATCCTGCGCCGCGTCGAGCAGAATGCGGAGACAGTCGCCGAGTAGCACCCGAGGCGCTCGCCTGGCTCGAGCCAGGCTGTCCGGCCCCTGTACCGCGACGGGCGGTGCGGGGGCCGTCTCATGCTTTGCGGCACGAGCAGCCATTCCGGGATATCTCCCTGCGCCTCCTCGCGCCCTTGACGAGCCGTCACCTGCGGGTGGAACGTCGTGCAAAACTGCGCAACCGACTTGGTACGGGAGGGCATCATGACGCTACGGTTCGCCGGAGTGGACCCCAACACCGGCAAGGACGAGAGCCCGATGGTGTGGGTGGACGACGCCAATAGGGAGCTCGTCTTCCAGGGCCTCAAGCCCGGTGAGGAGCTCCTGACGGAGATCGGTACGACCGAGTGGGTGCCCGGCCACTCCGTCGGCACCCCCGACCATGAGAACGTGACCCGCATCCCGCTGCGCATGGCGCAGATCATCAGGAAGGCACTCGACGATGCCGAACGTGACGGCCTTCTCTGAGCAGCTGGCCGCAGCCGAGCACACCGCGGTGCACCTGGAGATGCGCGACTCCTACGGCATCGCCGGCGAAGCCGAGGAGTTCGAGCAGTTCCGGCGGACCGGCGTGCACCCGGACCTCGATCCCGAGGGCGAGGGCTGGTCCGGCTGGGTGTCGATGATCCGGGCCGCCGTCGCCCGCGGTGTCGTGGTGCGCCGCGCCCGGATCGTCTCCGAGCCGGTCACCGCGTACATCCGCTACGAGCACGCCGGGACCGTGGTCAACCTCGCGGCCGGCGAGCAGGTCCGATGGCTGCCGCGCCGCCGAGCCTCCGACCTCGCGCTGCCCGGCAACGACTTCTGGCTCTTCGACGGCAGGATCGTCCGCTTCAACCACTTCACCGGCGACGGCGCCTCCGCCGGGCCGGAGATCTGCGAGGACCCAGCCGTCGCGAAGCTCTGCGCGGACGCGTTCGAGGCCGTCTGGGAGCGCGCCGTCCCGCACGATCAGTACACCGTCTGACGCCCAGACCGGACGACCAGCTCCATGCCCGCCTCCCCGTCCTCCAGCGCCCAGGAAGCCCGCCTGGCCGTCGCCGCGCGGCTGCGCGAGATCATGCTGGACGCCGACCTGACGGGGCAGGAGCTGGCCGCCCGGTGCGGCTGGAACGGCGCCAAGACCTCCCGCATCATCAACGCCAAGACCGCGCCCTCGGACGCCGACATCCGCACCTGGTGCCGGGCCTGCGACGCCGACGACCAGGCCGAGGACCTGATCGCCGCCAACCGCGCCGTGGACTCCATGTACGTCGAGTGGCGCCGCCTCACCCGGACCGGCCTGCGCCGCCTCCAGGAATCAGCGGCACCGCTGTACGAGCGCACCCGGCACTTCCGCTCCTACTCCTCCCGCGTGGTGCCGGGCGTCCTGCAGACCGAGGCGTACGCAACCGCGCTGCTTGCCACGGTGGCCGACTTCCGCCGCACTCCCAACGATGTGGCCGAGGCGGTCAAGGCGCGCCTGGCCCGCTCCCGGGTGGTGCGCACCGGCCATCACCGCTTCGCGATTCTGATGGAGGAGTCCGTCCTCTACTACCGCCTCGGGACCGTCGAGACGATGGCCGAGCAGCTGGAGCACCTGCTCGCCGCCATGGCGCTGCCAGCCGTCTCGCTCGGCGTCATCCCGTTCACGGCGCAGCGCACCATGTGGCCGGTGGAGACGTTCAACATCTTCGACGACGCCGAGGCCGGGGTGGAGCTGCTCTCCGCCCAGGTGACCGTCACCACCCCCAGCGAGCTCGCCCTCTACGCCCAGGCCTTCGACCGGCTCAAGGACTTCGCGGTCTACGGCGCGCAGGCGAGGGCCCTGATCGCCCGGGCCGGCGACTCTCTGGGCTGAATTCCTGCAAACGCGTGCAAACGCGTTGAGGGGTCGGCTGGTCACTCCCTACCGTCGAACCGTCGCCCGCCGTGACGGACCGGACACCCGGCCCCGGCGGGCGTGCCGGGACCGCTGCGCCCGCCCGCCCCCGTCGGGTGGGCGCAGCCGTCACCGCCGACGAGAGAGCGGAGAACCGCCGTGGCCGCGCACCGCATACCCCGCCCACCGGTTCGGGCCGCGGCCGAACCCGGGTGCCAGCGGATGCGAGGTGCCCGGTGACCACGACCGTCGAGACCCCGACGCTGCCCCCGGCCGCCAGCTCCGCCAGGGTGCTGCTGCCGTACCAGCCGCAGTCCGCTTCGGCGGCCCGGCGCCTGGTGCGCACCACACTGCGCGCGTGGGGGCTGGACGACCTGGTCGAGGCCGGCGAACTCATCGTCAGCGAGCTGGCGGCCAACGCGGCGAAGACCGGGTGCCAGCGGAAGATGACGGTCACCGTCGAGCGGATCACCGCCCGGTGCGTGCGGATCAGCGTCCGCGACGGCTCACGTGCCCTGCCCTGCCCGATCGACGCGGGCCTGGCCGCCGTGTCGGGCCGCGGCATGGCCCTGGTCCACCACCTCACCGGCGGGCACTGGGGCGTGAGCCTGGAACCGCTCGGCAAGACCGTCCACGCCGACCTGCGCACCCGCTCTCCCGCCCCGGCATAGCCACCCGTGCCCCGGTGCGCCGGGGCCGGCCCTCTACTCCTCCCGGGTTCCGGGAGGGCACCATCACGTCAGCGACGACAAGGAGCTCGGCATGGACATCGAGGCAGTCGACGGCGGCGGCTCGGGCGGCGACGGAGGCGGCGGGGGCGACGGGCACCCGGGCACTCCGTGGACGCCGCCGTCCGACCCGCCGTCCCCGGACGGCAGCACCCCGCCCGGGGACGGGGGACACCGGAGGTGACGCTCGCACCTGAGCAGGAGGGCCGCCCCGCGCCGGGGCGGTCCTTCCCCGTCGCCGACGCCTGGGCGCCGGCCTTCGACGCCGTCCCGCGCTCGCTGTTCCTGCCGGACCTGGTCTGGGCCCACGACATGGCCACCGGGAAGAGCCGGCCTCTCGACCGCACCACCGATGAGCGGGGCTGGTTGGCGGCGGCCGCCGCGGACGTTCCGATCGTGACGCAGTGGGACGACGGCGAGCACCAGGGCGTGGAGCCCGGTACGGTGCCGACCAGCTCGGCATCGCAGCCGTCGCTCGTCGCCACGATGCTGGACGACCTGAAGGCGGAGCCTGGGATGCGGGTGCTGGAGCAGGGCACCGGCACCGGCTGGAATGCCGCCCTGCTGAGTCACCGGCTCGGCGACGCGAACGTGACCACGGTCGAGATCGACTCGCAGGTCTCGGCGCAGGCCCGCACCGCACTCGAGCGCGCCGGCTACCGGCCGACCGTCGTTTGCGCGGACGGCGCGGTCGGCTGGAAGGACGGGGCGCCGTACGACCGGATCATCGCGACCTACGGGCTGCGCGAGATCCCACAGGCGTGGATCGAACAGACCCGGCCTGGCGGGCTGATCCTGGCGCCGTTCGGCACCCACTACTCCAACGCCGACGCCCTGGTCCGCCTCACCGTCCACCGCGACGGCACCGCGAGCGGCCCGTTCCTCCAGCCGGTCGAGTTCATGAAGATGCGATCCCAGCGCCTGCGGTGGCCGCAGAACCCCGCCGACGGCGACACCCTCGCCGAGTCCACCACCACCGCAGCGCTGCCCGCGCACGGCAAGTTCGACCCGTTCCCGCTCGCCGCCGGCCTGCGCCTGCGCGACGTCGTCCACGCGATCCAGCCGCACGAGGACGGGGCCCGCACCCTGTGGCTCTACTCCCTCACCGTCCCGGCCTGGGCCGCCGTGACCTTCCGCGACGGCGAGGACGAGCACCAGGTCCGCCAGTACGGCGGCCGCCGCCTCTGGACCGACTTCGAGAAGACCCTCACCTGGTGGCACCAGGCTGGTGAGCCCGGCGTCGACCGGCTCGGACTCACCGTCAACCCGCACGGCTGGCACGCCTGGCTGGACGACCCCGCCCAGCCGATCTGACCGCCCCATCCGGCGCCGCGAGCCCGCCTCGCGGCGCCGGACCCCGCCACCGACCACCTCCAGGCCGTCTCCGCCCGCGCTGCCACGGTGGCTGACCGGCCGTTGCCCAACTGGGCGCCCGCTCGTTGGACCCGCCGAGCGCCTCCACCAGGGCGCGCGGCTACGCCTGCTCCACACCGCCCGGCACGTACACCCCCACGGCCCGGGCGCTGCACGGTGAAGCCCTCGGGCGGCCGGGCCCGTACACAGCCCGGCTGCCCGAAATCCCCTCACGCCGGCCGCCGGCTCACGCCAGAATCGCTGCACAGTCGGAACAGCGAGGACGGGCACGGCATGGACGAGTTGAGGTTCGACGGGGCCATCGGGAAGTTCACGGTGAACGTCCCGGAGAACAGCCTGATGATCGACCGGGCGCTGGGCACTCACAGCCTGCAGATGCAGCTGGAAGTCGGCGTTCCGCAGGGCGGGGACGCCGGCCGGGTGCTGCACCTGGACACGGACCTGTTCGCGCCCCGTGATGCCGGCCCGAGGGCCTGGCTCGGCTCGGCATCCCAGGCTCTGGCCTTCGTGCCCGACACCGGGCTGGAGCGACCGACCCTGCGCTTCCTGCTGACCGGTGCTCAGATCCTGGCACTGGAGCAGCACCGCAGCGGTGACCTCCGCCTCGAGCTGGAGATCCGTGCCGTCCTGCCGCAGGCCACCGGGCACCCGGGCGGCAGCCAGGCCACCTTGCACATCAGCGTCGCCGAGAGCCGCTGGCGCCAGCAGCTGGCCGCGCTCGGCCGCAACCTCGGCGTGGAGATGACCATCCCTTTCCCCGAGGACGACGGGCCGGGCCGCGGCGCCGCCGACTTCCTGCGGGAGGCCCAGCGCCTGCTCGGCGCCAGCGAGATCGACCCCGCGATGCTCATGGTGCGCAAGGCCCTGGAGACCATCGAGAAGATCACCGGCTGGAACCGGCCGGGCAGCAAGAAGGACAAGGGCCAGATCACCGCGGACGAGCGGTGGGCACTGATCCGCTGCGCGCTGGAGGACCAGGCCAGCGGCGCCATGCATGTCGACCCCGGCACCAGGGACTACCGGTACAGCCGCACCGAGGTGGAGTCGCTGATCGCCATGGCCGCCGCCCTGCTGCGCCTGCTGCCGTGACCACGGCCGGCCCGGTCCGCCCACTGCGGCGGCCGGGCACTGCCGTTAGTCTTCGTCATTCTCGCCGTCGAGGAGCGTGTGCGGTGGGGTGGTGGTGTCGGCCCGGCCCCATCGCAGGGCGTGCCTCACGGCGGTGGTCATCCAGCTCATGGCCTGCTCGGGGCTGGGCTGGGTGAACTTGTAGACCTCGCACACGATCCGCATCCCGCCGTGCGAGGGGCAGTCGGCGAGCATCTCCCACAGGTCGATCCGCGGCTCCCACGGCGGCTGCGCGGACGGACGGATCGGTGCGGGCGGCTCCTGGGCCCGCACCCAGGCCCCATCCTGTTCGAGGTCGGCCTCGCCGCGGCAGGCCCGCAGCAGGACGTCGTTCCACTCCATGCCCATGGCCGGGTGGGGCAGGAACTCCAGCACGCTGTCGCGGAACCAGCCCCGTCGCGCGGTCCTGTCGGCGGCGAGGCGCTCCTGGCCGCCACCGTCGACCAGCGCACCCATCAGCTGGCCAAGGCGGGCGGCTGGCTCCAGGTCACCGCGCCACCGGTAGTCGACGGCGACCATGACCCGCCAGGTCTGCTCGGTCCAGTCCCCGTCGCAGGGGCCAGTGCTGGTGCCCCAGCCGGCACCGAGACGGACGGCCTGCCACAGGTTCATACCCCTCGGCCCGACGAACTGGCGGTTGGTCAGTCCGGTCAGCCGCTCCGGGATGTGCGGGGTGCTGGCGCGGTGGAAGCCGAGTTCCGGCGACCAGCACCAGGGGTTGGCCTTGTAGGTCCGGCGGAACTCGGGTTCGTCCTCCAGGCCGTCGCGCGACCAGCGGCGGACGTCCCAGCCGCTGTAGGGCTGGCAGGTGTGGCCGCGGTACGCGGGGAACCGGCCGTCGCGGCCGCGGCGGCGTGCGGCTGGTACGGAAGCGGAGGCGGTCTTCATCACCCCCTGCCAACGCCCTGCCCCGACGTTGGACACGCGGGTCGGCAGTGGATCGCGGTCGGGCCCGGAACCCCTGGCTGGTGCTGTTCGCCCACTGGCGGGAGCGGCGGGGCTGCCCTTCGGCGGCCTGATGGGTGTGGACGCCCGGGGCGCCGGGCGGCGCCGTACGCGGGCTTCCTGCTCTCGAGCCGCGAGACGGCTCGAGGTCGCACCGGGTTGTCTCCGGTGCGACCCCGAGGGCGTCTGCCGTGCCGTGGGCCTGGCCGCGGCGTCGTACTGGTCGGACTACAGATGCTTGAGGGCCTCGTCGGTCGTGGCGGCCTGGACGAAGGCGTTGATGTCGAGGCCTTCGCGGAGCGGTTCCTGGCTGCCGCCGCCCCAGATGATGTTCGAGGCCAGCCAGCCGGCAGTGAAGGTCGTCGGGATCTCGAACTGCCCGCGGGCGGTGAAGGCGATCACGCCGTAGGTGACCGAGGCGGTCTCCGGGTGGTGGGCGAGCAGCCACCGCAGCGTGGAGGCGAGGTTCACCGAGGCGTCGGGGGCGATGATCCGCGCCGTGTCGTAGGTGGCTTCCCCCTGCGCCCAGCGGCCCCGGGCATCGGTGGTGATGTCGTCCGTCAGGGAGAGGATCGCGGCGTCCTGGACGAGCTCGCGCAGCGTCTCCCGGGGGATCTCGACGGTCTCCTGGTCGAAGAAAGAGTGCGCGAAGTGGCGGCCGATCATGTGCTTCTCCGATCTCGTTGTCTGGTGGTGCGCGGTTCAGTCGCGCTTCCAGGCCGCGGTGAACTCCTCGGCCTCTTCCGGGGTGCGGGGGAAGCGTTCGGCCACGACTGCCTTGAAGGCGGCAGCTTCGGCGGCCTGGATCCAGAGTTCGCCGAGCCGCAGCGCGTTCCCGGCGTGGAACTCCAGGCGCTCGCCGATCAGGCAGGCCACGTCGACCCGCTGTTCGGCGGTGAGCTCGGTCAGGCCCATCAGGAGGCGGCCGGCGAGCGCGGTCTCAACCGAGCGCATCAGCGTCAGCTTCACACCTTGGGGCAGGTTGCCCGGGTGCAGATCCAGAGAGTTCGACGCCTTCTGGATCGCCCACCAGAACTCCGAGTCGTCGGGCCCGGGGAGCACGTTCAGCAGCGCCAGCAGTTCCTGGTTGGCCGCGTACACGGTCGGCCTGGCGGACACCAGCGCCGCGATGTCGCCGATCCTCTCGACATCCAGTCGGCCGGCCTCCAGGTCGGGCGGGCAGTTGAAGTTCTTCTTGACGGCCGCCGCGCGCAGCTCGTCGCCCTCGTCGACGTATCCGGTCAGCATGGGAGCCCCCTCCTCGGTGGTAAGTGATCGCGGCATCCCTCACAGCCGGTGTGCGGGTGATCACGCGATCCGGCCCAGGATGGCAGCGGTACGGGGAAGTTGACGGCGGTTCGTGCAAAGCCGTCTTGTTTGCGATCGTCCGGGGCCGAGGAGCGGACCCGCCCCACCGACCACCGACCATGTTGGTAGGACTTACTCGAAAGACATGGACAATGTCGCAGGGGAGGCGTAGAGTTCCCCTAGTTCTTCTAGCTAGTTCAATAGACGTGGAGGTTGTGGGTGTGTTCGTGACGACGGGTCAGGCCGCATCGGCCCTGGAGTGCTCGATCCCCACGGTGAAGAAGCTGATGTCCACCGGTGCGGTGCCCGGCGTCCGCGACACCGGCCGCCAGGTGTTCCCGCTGGCCGCGCTCCAGCAACTGGCCGCCCGGCCCGCCGCGGACCTGTCCGCGCTCGGCGCATCCGAGGTCGCGGTGCTGCGCGTCGCCGCCCCGGCCCGGGTCGAGGAGCAGGACCGGGAGTGGATCGGCTTCGGCATCGCCCTGGGCCAGGACCAGCTGCTGGCCGCGTTGTCGGGCTGGTGGCGGTGCGATCCGGCCCGGGTCGCCGCGGGCGGCGTGCTGCCGGTGACGGTGGCCGGCTTCGTCGTCGCCGTGCTGACCGGCCTGGACGAGTGGGAGTCGGACGGCACGGTCGGCACCACCGCCCGCTACCGCTTCCCGGCCGCGCGCCTGGCCGGCTACCTGACCGACCTCACCGTCCCCGCCAACGCCGCCGACCCGACCGACGCGGACGATGCCCGGCTCGCCGACCTGCTGCTCGGCACCCGCCTGCCGTCCGTCTCCAGCGGCCCGATCGCCTACGTCACCACCCGCCCGACCACCAGCACCAGCACTGACGAGGAGGAGTAGACCCCGATGTCCGACGAGCTGTTCGACTCCGTGGACGCGCTGCTCGCCGCCGTGAGCACCGGACTCCCGGCCCCGGCGGAGCGCAAGCGGCTGCGCCTGGCGGCCGGGCTGACGCCCGCGCAGGTCGCCGCGGCCCTGCGGGTCAACTCGACGCTGGTGGTCGCCTGGGAGGACGGCAGCGCCGTCCCGGGCCCGGACGTCGTCCCGGCCTACACGCGCCTGCTGGAGGGCCTGGCCGCGCGCTTCCCCGCCTTCGAGCAGCAGTCCGCCGCCCCGGTCGCACCGCAGCCGCAGGCACCCGCTCAGGCCCTAGAGCAGTCGGCCGCCCAGGTGCCGCAGCCGGTGATGCTCGACCAGAACCCGGACGGCTCGCTGCTGATGGCCGCCGCGGCGCCGTGCGTGCAGTGCGGTCAGCCCTCCGTCTACCGCGCGCAGGGCCGCCCGATGCATTTGGGCGGGTTCTGCCGCCCCGCCACCCCGGCTACCGAGGCGGCCGTCGAAGCCACCCACCAGCCAACCCCGGCCCCGGCCGAGCAGCGCCCGGCCACGCCCACGCCCGCTGCTGCTCCCGTTACCTCGGAGCCGGTCCGGCCCGCGCCCACCGCGTCACCCGCCCCGGCGGCCCCGCGCCCGGCGACGGCCCGCCCGGCTGCCCGCCCGGCTTCGGCGCGCCCCGCTGCTCCGTCCGCTGCCGCTGCGCGTTGGTGGCCGGCGGTCGCGCTGGACGCCGTCGACGGTGGCTGGGTGCTGGACGTCCCGCAGATCCCAGCCCCGGCCGGGACGAAGCTCGGCGACTGGTTCGCGTGGCTGGGCACTGGCTTGCCGCTGCGCGTCGAGCGGGCCCACGCCTCGGGGCGAGGCGGTGACGGCATGGTCTGCCTGACCGCTGGTGCGCTCAAGCAGCTCGGCCTGCCCGCTACCCTGCCCGCCACCGAGAAGGCTCTGGCCTCGCTGCAGGCCAAGCTGGTGAAGGCCGCCGCCGTGGTGGGTATGGAGATCAGCGACCAGATCGGCCCGAGCTTCCACGTCTTCCGCCGTACGGGTTCGGCTGGCGGCCCGAAGACCTCGGTCCGGGTCACCATCGCGCCGTGGCTGGGCCAGGGCGACTCCCGCCAGCAGGCCACCAGCGCCCTCGCCGCCCCGCTCGCCACCGCCCCCGACGGCACCAAGGACGGCCTCACTCTGACCCGCCGCTACCGCGCCTTCACCACCGACCTCGGCGCCGCCCCCGGCGCCACCACGGCCACCACGGCGATGCTGCTCCTGGACGCGGTGCGCCCGCGCGTGGAGTGGGTCAAGGACGAGACGACGGGGGAGTGGTCCTCCCACCTGCGCGAGGGCGCCCTCCCAAAGGGCGACCTGTGCGTGCCGCCGGCCGCTGGGGCCCGCCACCCGCTCACCCGCGACCTGCTCTCCCGCGGCGAGGCGGTGTGCGAGGAGGAGGACTACAAGTGGTGGGCCCGCGAGCTCACCGAGCAGGAGGCCGTCCGCCCGTGGGCGGTCGCGGTCGACGTCTGCGCCTCCTACCTGTCCGTCACCGACTCCCTGCGCCTGCCCGTCGGCCCGCTCGAGCACGTGAAGAACCCGGCCTGGGACGGCGGCAAGACCGCCGGCCTCTGGTGGTGCGACTTCACCGGAACCCCGGTGGACGAGCTGCTGCCCCACCCCGCGACCTTCCACGGCCAGCCGCCCACCGGACCGGGCTGGTACGCCACCCCGACGGTGGCCTACATGGCCACCACCTACGGCTTCGACCCGTCCACCATCACCCACGCCTACCTGTCCACCCACACCGCGCCGCTGCTCAAGGAGTGGACCGGCCGCATCCGCGGCGGCTACAAGCGCGCCTACGCCGACCTCGGCCTGGTCGACGGCCAGGCCTCCGCCGAGTTCCTGGCCGCCTACGCGGTGCACAAGGACGTCGGCGCCGACCCGGTCCGCGCGGACGCCCTGGTCCTCGCCGGGCTGTACAAGAACATCTACAAGGGCGGCATCGGCAAGTGGGCCGACTCCGCCCGCCACCTCGACGACCAGGTGTGGCTGGAGAAGATCGCCGGGTCCTGGTCCTACCGGCCGGAGATCCGCTTCCACATCATCGCCGCCGCCCGCATCGCCGCCCACCGCCGACTGCGCAAGACCCTCCAGCTCACCGGCCGGGCGCCGTTCGCCGTCAATGTCGACTCCTACCTGTACGCCGCCGACGCCCCCTCCCCGCTGGAGCTCCTGCCGGTCAAGGACGACGGCACCCCGGTCCCCGGCGCGCTGCGCCTGGGCATCGCGCCGGGCAGCCACAAGCACGAGTCCTCGATCCCCCTGGCGGCCGTTGTCGAGGCGATGGAGCGCCGGGAGCACCCCTCCAAGCTGGTCCACCACTACACCACCGACGGCACCCCGATCGGCCCGGAGCAGGGCACCGACGGTACCGGCAACGACGATGAGGAAGGCGGGAACTGATGGCGGGCAAGGGGTTGTTCGGCCGGGTGCGGGAAGCGCTGTTCCCGTCGCGGAAGGCGCCGGTGCAGTCCACGACGCAGGCCGGCCAGGTGCGGGAGCGCAAGTACGGCGGGAACACCAAGGCCATGGCCGCCGCCTACGGCGTCGCGCCGCGCACCGTGCTGCGCTGGATCGACGGCACCCGCCACCCCAAGGGAGCGGACGCCGAGCGGCTCCAGCGCGAGGCCGTCGACGTGCAGACCACCGAGCGCGGCCGCGAGCGCAAGGCCAAGCAGCTGGCCCAGCGCGGCACCGTCTCCGGGATCGGGGCCCGCGTTGGCCGCGCCGTGAACTTCGAGATCCGCGGCTCGGACGCCGTCCGGGCCCGCGACATCCACCTGAATCTGACGGGCGAGCAGGCCGCCGCCCTGGCCCTCGCCGAGGACGAGGACGAGGCACGCGCCATCATCGGCCAGGCCCTCGCGGACTACTTCAACGGCGGCGCCGGCTACGGCGGCTTCGGCCCGGACGACTTCGAGTTCGACCCCAACGACTTCGACCTGAGCTGACCAGAACAGCGGCGAAAGTCGTAAGGAAGATAAAGAGAAAGGCCCCCGCTCCCGCTGGGGCCTTTCTCATAATTCGAGCCTCCTTATTCGAGTTCCATTCCCCTGGAATTTGTGGCGCGGACAAGGTCAGGCGCAAGCCCGTTCCCGATGGGCTCCGGTATTCAGTGAGAAAGCGCGCCGACGCCCGCCGGGCCGTCACAGCCAGGGGTTCTCCTCGGCGGCGGGCACCGCTACCGCGGGGACGTGGACCAGGCCCTCGCCGCCGCCCTGGACGTGCTCCACCAGCACCGCCACCAGCCGCTCCGGCATCACCCCCAGCTCCCGCGCCAGCGCCTCCAGGCGCCGGCCAACCGGGCCCGCCAGGGACAGACGCAGGTGCACCCGCTCCGCCTCCTCCTGCTGCTTCCGGCGGACCCGCTCCGCCCACTCCCGCTCTGCCGCAAGCCGGGCCTCGCGTTCCGCGATCCAGGCCTGGGCCTGTTCGTCGAGCGCCACGTCGTAGGCCGCCCACCCCTTGGCGCCAACGAGAGCGGCGATCCGCTCCCACTCGGCCGCCTCCCACATGGGGCGAAGCCCCGAGTCCTCCATGCGGCCGGCCTCCCGCTCCCAGGCCTGCGCCTCCCACCGGCCGGCCTCGATCTGCTCGGTTGACTTCCCCTGAGCCCGTCGCTGAACCAGCCGCCGCGCGAAATCAATTTGGTCAGCTTCGCTGCCCGCCACGCCTGCCTCCACGTATTCCACTCTCGAATTCGAGAGAAATTATCGGGGCCGATCCGGAGCGGCCGACCCGTACGATCACGCAGCCGCCGAGAATCCCCCGGGGCCCTACCGCCAGCCCAGAGCCTAGCGGGGTACTGTCTTTGATGCACGAGAACGGGCGAAGCCCGCCCCTCCACCACCCCAACGAGTGACCCCCACCCCATGACCACCCATCACCTCTCCACCCCCCAAGGCGCGAAGCGCCCCCACCCACCACCCCAGCCAGCCCGGGCGAAGCCCGAACACCCCCCGCCCCACCCAGGGCCGAAGGCCCCACCCTGACACCCACCCAACTCCGCAGCGAAGCGCGGAGTTGACCCCCCACCACCCAAGCCCGCGCAGCGCCCGCCACCCCACCCGATCGGGCGCAGCCCGATCCGGCCGGCGCAGCCGGCCCCGCCCGCGCGCAGCGCGGGCCCGCCTCCGACGCAGTCGGAGGCCCCCGGCCGAAGGCCGGGGCCGGACCGGC
>NZ_JBEOWY010000070.1:0-34667 GCF_040296285.1 Kitasatospora sp. NPDC002227 | reverse complement strand
GCCCCGCGCGGTCTCCCTCCGCGGGGGGGGGCACGCGCTCACCATAACCGTACCGCCCCCTGTGGCGTTCTGTCAGGCTCCGCAGGAGCCACGGACCTTGAGCCCCGGCAGCAGGTCGATCCGGCGCACCGGCCGCCTCGCGTCCTCGAGGCGCCCGAGCAGCAGTTGCGCTGCCACCGCGCCGACCGCGTGCTTGGGCGGCGCCACCGCCGTCAGCGCGGGCAGGGCGAGCGCGGCGTGCACGTCGTCGTAGGAGATCAGGGCGAGGTCGTCGGGCAGCTTCAGGCCCCGGGCCCGCAGCAGCGGGGGCAGCTGGATCGCGGCGTGGTCGTTGTGGACGAGTGCGGCCCGCACGCCCGCCGCGACGCCTGCCGCGATCCGGTCGGCGGACTCCTCGACTCCCCCCTGGCCGGGGCCGGAGTCCAGGTCGACGGGCGGTTGCGGTTCGAGGCCGAGCAGCCGCACGGCCTCCGCATAGCCCAGCCGGACTTGGTGCGAGGTAGCGGTGTCGGTACGGGCGCACAGCGTCACAGCCCGGTGGCCGAGCGCCGCGAGGTGCCGCAGGGCGAGCAGGACGCCGTGGCGGTGGTCGGAGCCGACGGCGTCCAGCGCGGCGCCGGGGCCGCCCGGGGCCGCCCGGCGTTCGACCAGGACGGCGGGCACGGGCAGCTCGTCGAGCCAGCCGAAGTGCCCGTCACGGCCCTCGGGGCCCCAGTTGGGGGTCAGCAGCAGCCCGTCGACGGAGGAGGACTCCAACAGCCGCCCCGCCTGCGCGCGGTCGTCCGGGGACTCGTACGGGGCGATGCCCAGCACCAGGCGGGCCCCCGCCGCCGCGGCCGCGGCACGCGCACCGGCGATCACTTCGTCGAAGTAGGAGCCGACCGTGGGCACGAGCATCCCGATCACCCTCCCGCGCCCTTCGACCGGGAGGGCCCCCGCCGGGAGCGAGACCGTGCCGTGGGAGCGACGCAGCAGGCCGGCCCGGGCGAGCGACGCGATGTCCCGACGGAGGGTCACCTCGGGTATCCCGAGCTGCCGGGCCAGATCCACGACACGCACCGTCCCGAGTTGGCGCACCGCGCGGGTGACCCACCCCCGCCGGACCTCCGCCGACACGCTCACGGGCCTCCCCTCCCCCGGCGTCCGACGCCGTTCTGCACCAATCCGGTCGGATCAATTTCTATCATTCGATCGCCAATCGATCGAAAGAGCGACCACCAACCGGGCAGGGCCAGCTCCGGGAGGGGCCGACCGGTCATCGCGAGAGACCTGGGACTCCTTCGCACGGAACCGCACTCCCCGAAATCCGGCTCGGACGACCCCGCTCACGGTAAGAGCGATCAGATGACCACGTCAATACCATTCGATCGAATATGAGCAACCGATCGCTCTACAGGTGCAGTCATGTGCCATTCATGTGCCGCCCGCAGCTTGTCCGGAGCAGCCGCCGATCCTAGGTTTCTGCGCATCGGACGACCGCCGCGAACCGGTCCCGAACCCCAGTCCTGGCACCGGAATTCCCCCTCCGCCCCGCTGCGCGCGGCAGGCCACCCGCCTCAGCCGGCCAGGCTTCCCCGACCCCCACCCGGAGGACGCACATGCTGTCACGAACTGTGCTCCGAGCACGGGCAGCGCTCGCTGCCCTGCTCCCCCTGGCCCTGGCGGCCACCGCGGCCGGCACCGGGGGCGCACCGCCCGCCGCGGCCGCGACCCCTGCGTACACCATCACCACCGGCGCGACCGGCACCTATGCCTACGCCGACGACACCCCGGCCTACCCCTTCATCGACAGCAACGGCAAGTTCTACTTCCAGTCCTCCCACTCGCTGTACGGCGGCAGCCAGGGCCGCGCCTGGCAGTTCTGGACCGGGACGGACATCGACACGGCCGTCACCAAGGCCGCGATCTCCGCCACCGCCGACAACGCCGACACCACGGTGCGCTGCAACAACAGCCCCACCGGCCTGATGTCCGCCTACGACCCCAAGGGCTCCCCCACCTCGGGGTACGCCGAGCGCAACTACTGCGACCTGATCGGTGTCTGGATCGACCCGGACACCGGCACCTGGTACGGGCCCGTCCACAACGAGTTCACCCCCTCGCCGTTCGGCGACGGGCTGCACTACGACTCGATCGACTACGCGCAGTCCACCGACCACGGCGCCACCTGGACGATTCTGGACCACATCATCACCTCGCCGTTCACCACCTGGCGGGCGAACGACCAGCTCTGGACCATGGCCGCCGACGGCAGTGTCCGGCTGGGCAGCGGCAAGTGCCTGGACGTCACCGGCGGCGGCACCACCGCCGGCACCGCAATCGGTACGTACGGCTGCACCGGGGGCAGCAACCAGAAGTGGACCGTCACCGGCACCACCCTGGTCAACCCGGCCTCCGGCCTGTGCCTGACCGCCTCCGGCACCGGCGCGGGCGCCACCTTCACGCTCCAGAGCTGCGGGGCCTTCCCCACGACCCAGGCGTTCGCCACGCCGGCCTCGGGGGCCAAGGGACAGATCAAGCCGGCCGGCACCACCAACTGCATCGACGGCTCCACCGCGCTGCAGCTCGCCGCCTGCAACGACCCCGCCAAGGACGGCCGCGCCCAGTTCCCGAACCAGACCTATTACTACGGCGACGGCGACCCGAAGCTCTTCGTCGACCACGCCTCCGGCTACTTCTACCTCTACTACGACACCCAGATCCTCAACCAGGCGGGCGGCGGCCGGGTCGACCTCGGCCACGTCGCCCGGGCCCCGATCTCGGCCAAGATGGCGCCCTCCTCCTGGACGAAGTGGTACAACGGCGCCTGGACCGAGCCGGGCACCGGCGGCAAGGAAGCCGACCTGATCGCCTCGGACGGCACCACTCCCGGGTACATCAACGACGCCTACAACCCGTCCGACACCGGCACCACCGCCCAGCAGCTCACCGCCGGCCAACTGCCCAGCGCCGCGCCCCTGGCCTGGCTGGACGTCGCCTACGACGCCTACCTCGGCAGGTACATCAGCATGGCGCGCCCGGAGAACCCCACCACCTCCAGCCCGCTGCACGTCTACACCACCGCCGACCTCGCCACCCAGAAGTGGACGGACATCGGCACGGTCAGCAACCCCAGTGGCGGCGCCTGGTACCGGTCGCTGCTGGACGGCACCAGCAGGACCGCCAACTACCTGGTCGGCAAGACCTTCCGCAACTACTGCATGTACAGCTGCACCCCGACCAGCGGCACCGAGTGGGTCACCACCACGATCGACGCCGCACCGGCCGACCTGCCCGTCCCGCCCGTCAGCCCGGGCACCGCGTACGGGATCGCCGCCGGCAACGGCCAGTACCTGGTGCAGTCCGGCACCAGCCTCACCAGCAGCACCTCCCCCTCGCAGGGCTGGACCTTCACCCCGACAGGTGACGGGTTCTTCACCGTCACCAACGCCGCCTCGGGCCAGAACATCGGTGTCGACGACACCACTGACGCCGGCCGGGCCTGGAGCGCGCCGCTCACGCCGGGCACCGGCAGCGGCGTCGGCCGGCAGTGGTTCCTGCAGACCGTCAACGACACCGGCCTGCCGGCCGGCAGCTACCGACTGGTCAACCGTTACAGCGGCCTGGCCCTCAGCCTGGGCTCCGGCAGCGCCGCCACCGCGCCCCAACGGGACTGGACCAACCCCGGCACCGCCGGCGACACCCACGCGGTGAACGCCCAGACGCTCACCTTCCCCACCGTCTCCGGCCCGGCCGGCCTCCTGCCCACCGGGAACTTCGAGTCCGGCAACCTGCCCGGCTGGACCGCCCACAACGCCACCGTCGTCACCGACACCGCCGCCCACAGCCCCACCCACGACCTCCAGCTGAAGTCCGGAGCCGGTGACTACGCGACCATGGAGTACACCGTCACCGGGCTGACGCCCAACACCACCTACACCTACTCCGGCTGGGTCCGGGCCGACTCCGGCAGCTCCACCAGCTTCGGCGTGAAGAACTTCGGCGGCGCCCAGGTCGGCGTCCACAGCTCGGCCACGGGCTGGACGGCGGTGTCCGTCCCCTTCACCACCGGCCCCGGCAACACCACCGCCACGGTGTTCTGCTACCTGCCGTCCGCCTCCGCCACCTCCACCTGCGACGACCTCAGCCTGACCGCCGGCTGACCACCGCCACCCGCCCCAGGGCCCGTACACACCTTGGGTTCCACGGCGGACCGGCCAGAGGTAGCGCAACGGGCGCAAGCCCACCGGCGCGCAGAGGAAGGTTCTGCTACCGCTTGACGCGGTGGCAGAACCTTCCGGCCCGTCGTGGTACCTGTGCGAGGCGGACCAAATCCGCATCGCCGACCGGCTTCGGCAGAAGGCCACGATCAGCGCGATTACGGTCGAGCTGAGCCGCAGCCCGTCCACGATCAGCCGGGAGATCCGCGGCGCCCTCGCCTGGGGCCCGCTCGCCGTCCTGACGCCCGTCGGCCTCACCGGGTTGGCCATCGCCGTCCCCCTGCTGCGCCGCCGCGGCCTCGCGCCATGACGCTCCGGAGCAGGACGAAGGGCCCGACCGCCGTGGTCGGGGCCCCGTCACGTGCCGTCAGCCCGCCTCCACCGCCGGGACGACGATCAGCGGGCAGCCTGTGTGCTCCACCAGCGCGTGGCTCACCGACCCCAGCAGGAGCCCCCGGAACCCGCCCCTGCCACGCGCACCGACCACCAGGCACCGCGCACCGGCCGCCTCGCGCAGCAGGGTGCCCAGCGGGCGGCCGAGCGTCGTCGTGAATTCCGCCTCCACCCGGGGGTGCCTGGCGCACAGCTCGGCGGCCGAGCGCAGCAGCTCGGCCTCGGCCCGGTCGACTGCCTCCTCCCGCCCGCCGGAGTCCGGTTCGGTCCTGGCCCGGACCACTCGGACCACCCGCAGCGGCACCTGATCCCGCTCCGCCCGGGCGAAGGCGTGCGCCAGCGCCGCCAGCGAGCTCGGCGAGCCGTCCACCCCGACCACCACCGCCGGCCGCCCGACCGCCACGGCGGCGTCCTCGTGCACGACCGCCACCGGGCAGCGCGCGTGGGAGCTGAGCGGCACGGCGAGCGGCGGCAGGGCAAGCACCTGCTCGACTACCGGCCGGTGCTTGGCGCCGACCACCAGCAGCGCCGCGTCCGCCGCCTCCGCGAGCAGCACCGGGGCTCGTCGCCCGGCGACCGCCCGGGGCTCCACCACCACCTCGGGCTGCCACTCCTCGACCAACTTGCGCGCCTGCGCCAGCACCACGTCGCCACCCGCACGCAGGTGCTCCGCCAGCAGGCCCGGCGCCTCCCCGTCGTCCTGCGGATGCTCCAGGGCGTGGACCAGCCGCAGCGCCCGGCCGGTGCGCGCGGCCTCCTCGGCGGCCCAGGCCAGCGCCGGCCGGCCGGCCGTCAGGCGGCCCACACCGACCACTACTGCTCCCTGCTCGAGGCTGTTCATTCGTTCCTCCTCGGTCCCTGCCGGTCCGTCACCGGCCCGCCCGACGCTGACAGCCCGCCCGGCGCAGGCGGCAGGGCCCTGCGGTGCCGACCGCCCGGCCCGAAGGTCCCGGGCGCGCCTCCTGGGGGAGGCCCTCCACGTCATGCATCGCAGGTGAGCCTCCTCCGCCCCCGGGACCAGTGGCCCCGGGGACGGGACTTCCCGGCCCTGCCCGGGGCCCGCCCGGCTGTCCGAGGCTGGGTGCCATCCGCAGAACGCGCGGGTGGCACCACGAGGCTTGGGACACGACGTGATCAACAGCGGACGGACCACCAAGGGCTCGCCCCGGCTGACGCCCGTCGTCGTCCCGCGCCCGCCTCACCTCGACGGTCGGCCCGGGGGCGTCTTCACTCTCCGGGGCCACGGACGACTCGGCCGGTTCGGCTTCACCGACCTCGCCGACAAGCTGCGGTTCACCACCACCGTCGCCACCGCGACGATGCCGTACATCACCAGTCGGGTCGCCCGCCGCTCGGCGGGCGACCGCCCGTCCGTGATCCCGCACGGCGCCCGCAACACGCCGTTCACCAGCTGCTCGGCCTCGACCTGCCCGTCCCCCCGGTCCACCGCGCCCTGACCGACCCGGCCGCCGTGCTCGCCGCACTGCGCACCGCACTCGTCCGACCCACCCCCTTCAGGAGAGGAACTCCCATGACCCGCCCCCTGCTTGCCGCTGTCGACGGTTCGCCCGAGAGCGCCGTCGCCGCCCGCTGGGCCGCCGACGAGGCCCGCCGGCGCCGCCTGCCACTGCGCCTGGTGCACGTGCGGACCTGGCTGGACGGCCTCCCGGGCAGTCCGGACGTCCGTGCCCTGACCGACCGGATGATGGAACTGACTGAGCGTCAGATCAATGACACCCACCCCGGTCTGAAGATCGAGACCTCGGTGGTCGAGGCCGACGAGCCGGTCGAACCGCTGCTCAGGCAGGCCGAGGCGGCCGAGCTACTCGTGCTCGGTTCCCGGGGGTTGGGCGGCTTCACCGGGCTGCTGCTCGGCTCGGTCGGCCTGGCCACCGCCGCCCGGTGCGAGATCCCGACCGTGCTCGTCCCGGCCGGCTCCGCCGAGCGGCCGGGCTTGCCGGACCAGCCGGAGGTCGTGGTCGGCGTGGACACCAGCGCACCTGATCCCACCGTCCTCGAGTTCGCTTTCCGCGAGGCGGCCCTGCGCGGAGCGACGCTGCGCGCCGTGCACGCCTGGGCGGTGCCGCCGGTGTGGGGATACGCCCGTGGCGTGGCGCCGGAGAACGGGCTGGAGCAGTTCCGCGCGCTCGAGCGCGAACTGCTCACCGATGCGCTGACCGGCTGGCGGGAGAAGTACTCGCAGGTCGAGCTGGTCGAGGACAGCCGGGTCGGGCCTGCCCCCGCCGTCCTGCGGGATCTCTCCGTCGGGGCCGCGCTCCTGGTGGTGGGCCGTCGGCGCCGCTCGCACCGCGCCGGGATGCACCTCGGCCCGGTCGCGCACGCGGTCCTCCATCACACCCCGATCCCGGTCGCGGTCGTCCCGCACGACTGAGCCGCGCTACGAAAACGGTGCCGGCCCCCGAACCCTCGGGGGCCGGCACCGTTTTCAGGCTCCGTGGACGGTGGTGCCGGTCGTCCCGAGCACCGTGCCGAGCGCGTCGTCCAGCGGGCCGATCGCGGCCAGCCGACCGGTGCGCTCGACGAAGGCGGCGGCCGCCTCCGCCTTGGGCCGCATCGAGCCCGCCGGCAGCTCCAACCGCCGCAGCTGTGCGGGAGTGGCGGTGACCAGCGGGCCGGGGTGAGCGGTGCCGGACCGGGTGAAGACGTGGGTGACGTCGGTGAGGACCAGGAGCGCGTCGGCGTCCAGCTGCTCCGCGAGCAGTTCGGCGGTGCGGTCCTCGTCGATCACGGCCTCGATGCCGCGCAGCCGCCCGGTGTCCTCGTCCCGGACGACCGGGACGCCCCCGCCACCGGCTGCGATCACCACCGTTCCGGCAGCCGACAGGGCACGCATCACCGACAGTTCGGTGATCGCTACCGGCCGGGGCGAGGGCACCGTGCGACGCAGGTGGGCGCCGTCGTGGCCGGTGGTCCAGCCCCGGTCGAGCTCCAGCATCCTGGCCTGCCGCTCGGTGAGCCGACCGCCGATGAACTTGTCCGGGTGCTTCAGCGCGGGGTCGTGCGGGTCGATCTCGGTGTGGGTGACCGGCGCGGCGACGCTGCGGCCGGGCAGCCGGGCGGTGAGCTCACGGGCGAGCAGGGTGCCGATCATGCCCTGGGTCTGGGCGCCGAGGACGTCCAGCGGGTAGGGCACGGCCAGCACCGGGTCGGTCCCGCTCTCGGCGGCGAGCAGGCCGATCTGCGGTCCGTTGCCGTGCGTGATCACCCGGTTCTCGGCCTGTTCGAAGACCAGGGATGCGGCCGGCTCGAAGACCTCGTCGGTGACTTCGAGACCGTCCAGGCCGTACTGCTCCCCGAGCTCCGCACCCAGCTCCGTGCGCCGGTCGTGCAGGGCGGGCAGGCAGTGCAGGAAGGCCGTCTCCGGGTTGCCGGTGGCCGCCAGGGTCTTGGCGTTCACCTGGTACGGCAGCGCGCGCCTGGGCCCGGTTCGAGCCCGTCTGGTCCGGAAGGGCCCCCCGTCCGGGCCCCGGCTCCCGCTCCTGACCCGAACTCACCAGCCGGGCGTGGCGGGACCGTCGGGCTCCCGGAGCCGGGACCAACGGCCCTGGCAGTACTCACCGGCCCCGGCCGAGCATGGCACAGCCGCCCGGGAGCGGCGTCGACCGATCCCCATCATCCGCGCAACTCCCGGGCGGCTGCGCCGTGTCCGTCTCCTCACCCCGCCCCACCGACGCCCCTCCACCCCCTCAGGAGTCCTGATGCTCTCCGCCCAGTCCGCCGCCGTCGTGAAGGCCACCCTGCCCGTGGTCGCCGCCGCGATCGAGGACATCACCCCGCTCTTCTACGCCAAGATGTTCACCGCCCACCCCGAACTGCTCCGCGACCTCTTCAACCGGGGCAACCAGGCCAACGGCACCCAGCGCCAGGCCCTCGCCGGGTCGATCGCCGCCTTCGCCTCGGCCCTGGTCACCGAACCCGCCGGGCTGCCGGACGAGATGCTCGCCCGGATCGCCCACAAGCACGCCTCGGTGGGCATCACCCCCGACCAGTACGAGATCGTGCACACCCACCTCTTCGAGGCCATCGCCGAGGTGCTCGGCGATGCGGTCACCCCGGAGGTCGCCGCCGCCTGGAGCGAGGTCTACTGGCTGATGGCAGACACCCTCATCGCCGCCGAGCGCGGGCTGTACCAGCAGGCCGCCACCGAAGGCGGCCAGGTCTGGCGCGACTGGACGGTCGTCGACCGGCTGACACGGACCGCCGACGTGGTCACCTTCCGAGTCCGCCCGGCCGACGGCTCACCGCTGCCGTCCTTCCGCCCCGGCCAGTACGTCTCGGTCCAGGTCCAACTGCCCGACGGCGCCCACCAGATCCGCCAGTACAGCCTCTCCGGCGACCCCGGTGACACTCTTCAGTTCACCGTCCGCCGGCTCACCGGCACCCCGGCCGGCGAGGTCTCCAACCACCTGTACGACCACGTCCTCCCGGGCGCCGTCCTCCGGCTCAGCCCGCCCTTCGGCACCGTGACCCTCACCGACGGCGACGGCCCGCTGCTGCTCGCCTCGGCCGGCATCGGCTGCACCCCGATGATCGGCATGCTCACCCACCTGGCCGCCGCCCGGTCCACCCGCCGGATCACCGTCATCCACGCCGACCGCGACGAGCGCTCCCACGCCTTCCGCACCGAACTCGCCGAGCTGGTCCGCGCCCTCCCGGGCGCCACCGCCCACGTGTTCTACGAGCACCCCACCGACGACCGGCCCACCGACCGCACCGGCCTGGTCGACCTCACCGGCATCGAGATCCCCGACAGCACCACCGCCTACCTCTGCGGCCCACTCCCCTTCCTCCGCACCGTCCGCGCCCAACTCCTCAACCACGGCATCCACGCCGACGCCGTCCACTACGAACTCTTCGGCCCCGACCTGTGGCTCCCCCACCTGGGCTGACACCCGCCCCGACCGCGGGCCGGCCCGGTTCTGAACCACTTCTTGGCAAGTGGTCGGGCAGACTGTCCACCGCAGTCGGCCCGCCGACGGCAGGAGTGCACGGCGTTCAGCTCGAGGGGCGGATGAGTGTCCAGAATCGTCACGACGGAGCCCCCGACCGGGACAACGGCGGTGGAGTCCGGCCCGGAGGGGAACAGGCGGCTGACCGCGCTGACCGGCGCCCTCCTTCTCGTGCTGTTCGCCGCACAGGGTGTGACGATCCTGTTCCTGGACACCATGCTCAGCTGGCACTTCGTCCTCGGCCTGGCCCTGCTCGGGCCGGTCGGCCTCAAGGTGCTCGTCACCGGCCACCGGTTCGCCCGCTACTACACGGGCGCTCCGGCCTACCGCCGCGAGCGGCCTCCGGTGACGCCGTTGCGGCTGCTCGCACCGTTGCTCGTGGCCCTCACCGTCGCGGTGCTCGCCACCGGGTGCACGCTGGCCCTGGGCGGCCGGGACGCGGGCGGGCTCCCGGTCCTGTTCCTGCACAAGGCGAGTTTCGTGTGCTGGGTGGGAGTCGTGGGCCTGCACGTGCTGGCCCACGTCTGGCGCCTGCCCAGGCTGGTCGGCGCGGAACTGCCCCGTCGCCGCACGTCGCGGCGGAGCGCGGGCCCGGTGCCAGGACGTGGGTGGCGCTGGACCGCACTGGCGCTCTCCCTCTGCGTCGGCACGGCGCCGGCACTCTACGGGCCGGCCCTGGCGACCCACTGGACGGACGGAAGGGCGCAGCACGGCCTGCGTGCTCCGGGCGGACACCGTCATGCGGTCGGTCCAGGGCACTGACACCCCCGACCGGGCCCCACCGCCGGGGACTGTTCGGCCCAAGCGGCTCGCCCCCCGCGCGGGGCACCATGGCAATGGGTGGTGACCGAGCCGCTGCCTGGGGCAGGAGTGGACGACGAGATGAGTACGGCAACCGAACCGGCCGCCCTGCGGGTGCTGGTGGTCGAGGACGATCCGGTGATCGCGGACTCGCTGGTGCGCGGCCTGCGGCAGGCGGGGTACCAGGCGGAGAGCGTCGACACCGGACGGGCCGCGCTGGCGGTGCCCGCCCCGGACGTGCTGCTGCTCGATCTCGGCCTGCCGGACATGGACGGGGTCGAGGTCTGCCGCCGGATCCGGCAGCGGGCGGACCCGGCGATCATCGCGGTGACCGCGCGCGGTGAGGAGGCCGACCGGGTCCTGGCCCTGGACGAGGGGGCCGACGACTACCTGGTGAAACCTTTCGGGCTGGCCGAGTTGCTGGCCCGGCTGCGGGCGGTGCTGCGCCGCACCCGCCCTTCGGAGCAGGAGCCGGTGCGCCACGGGCCCCTGGTGGTCGACCGGCGTACCCGCCGGGTGACCGTCGACGGCCGGGAGGTCGCCCTGACGCCCAAGGAGTTCGACATCCTGGCCTGCCTGGCCGCCGACCCGGGCCGGGTGGTCACCCGCCAGGAGATCCTGGAGAGCGCCTGGGACGCGCACTGGTACGGACCGACCAAGGTGGTGGACGTCCACGTGGCCGCGCTGCGGCGCAAACTCGACGTCCCCGGCCTGATCGAGACCGCCTACGGCCGGGGCTTCCGGCTCGGCGAGATCACGGGGGGACCGTGACCCGCCGGATCGTGCTGGCTCTGCTCACGCTGACCGTCCTGGTGATCGCCGCGGCGGCGGTGCCGCTCGGCTTCGCCATCACCGACCGTGAGCACCTCGCCTTCCGGGACAAGGCGCAGGCCGCGGCCCGGGTGATCGCCTCCTCCGCCGAGGAGCACCTGTCGGACCGGGAGCCGACCACCGCGATGGACGCCGCCCTCGCCGAGGCGGCGAAGGCGGGCGACTGTGCGGCCGTGTACGACGCCGGCGGCCGGGTGGCGGCCGCCACCCCATGCCTGGTCGCCCGCTCCGGCGAGGTCGCGGACCTGGTCGGCGAGACGCTGACCGGACGTGAGCCGGAGCCGCCCGAGAAGCACGGCCGCCTGCTGGCTGCCGAACCCGTCGGCTCCTTCCGGCAACCGGTCGGGGTGGTCGTACTGGCCCGGTCCACCGACTCGCTGGACACCCGCATCACCATCGCGTGGGCCTGGATCGGTCTGGTCGCCGCGGCGGGTGTCGCCGCCTCGGCCCTGGTGTCGGTCCGACTCGCGCGCTGGGTCGGGCGCCCGCTGACCACTCTGGACACCACCGCTCGGAGCCTCGGCGAGGGCCGCCTGGGTGAGCGAGCCGCCGTGGTCGGCGGACCGCCCGAGGTGCGCCGCCTCACGGCCACCTTCAACACCATGGCCGCCCGCACCGAGGCCCTGATCCACGGCCACCGGACGGTCGTCGCCGACGTCTCGCACCAGTTGCGCACCCCGCTGGCGGCGCTGCGGCTTCGCTTGGACCTGCTCGCGACCGCCGGCCCGGAGAACGCGCCCGAGCTGCTGGCCTCCGCTCAGGAGGAGGTGGCCCGGCTCTCGCGGCTGGTGGACGGGCTGCTCGCGGTGGCGAGGGCCGAGCAGGCGGTGCCGACACCGGTGGCGGTGCACGTCGACGAGGTCGCCACCGACCGGGTGGCGGTCTGGGAGCCCCTCGCGCAGGAGCGGGGTATCCACCTCACCGCCCGCTGCCGTCCTGCCCCACCGGCCGCACTGGGACCGGACCATCTGGAGCAGGTTCTGGACAACCTGCTCGCCAACGCCCTGGATGCCGTCCCGAACGGCGCCACCATCACCGTCGACAGCTGCCAGGTGGCGGACCGGATCCGGCTGAGGGTCGTGGACGACGGCCCCGGCATGACCTCGGAGGCGCGCGAGAAGGCCTTCCACCGCTTCGGCAACCCGAAGGCCCGGGGCAGCGGGCTCGGACTGGCGATCGTGCACCGGCTGGTCACCGCCAACGGCGGCGGCATCCGCCTCGAGGACACTCCCGGCGGCGGCCTCACCGCCGTGCTGGACCTGCCACTGTTCCGGGACCGCTGACGTCTGATCTTTACCGGTTCCAGGCAGCTTGTGAGCAGGTCCGAGAAGGGCCCCGATGCAGCGTGGTCAGTGCAGACATCACCCCGGACCACGAGGAGTGCCCGTCATGGCCGATCCCCGCCCCGAGCCCGACCCGGCCTCCCGACGCCGCGAGCGCGGGATGCGACGGGTCTCCACCGCCACGCGCTGGACCGTCGTGGCCGCCACTGCCGGGTCCGCCGCGCTCGGTCTGGCCTACGCCGACCTCGCGGCGCACGCGACCACCCCTGCCCCGGGCACCCCGGCCGCCGGGGGCAGCCCCACCCCGCAGTCCAGCGTGGCCGCACCGTCCGCCGCTCCGTCGCGGGGCGACGACCAGGCCGGCCGGGAGCAGGACGACGGCACAGCGAGCCCGAGCACGGTCGAGCCCCCGCAGAGCACCGCCCCGGCACCGCTCACCCCTCCGGCTCACGCCCCCACCCCCACTCCGCAGCCGCCGCAGACCCGGACCGGCGCGTCATGAGCCACCGCACCGTCCACAGCGCCGCCTTCCCCGCCCTCGGCACCACCGCCACCCTGCTCACCGTCGACCCGCAGGCACTCGTCCCCGCCGAGCGGATCCTGCGGGCCGAGCTCAACGCCATCGACCACGCGTGCAGCCGCTTCCGCCCCGACTCCGAACTCAGCCGGATCAACGCCCGTGCCGGGACGAGCACCACCGTCAGCGAGTTGTTCGCGGAGGCACTCGACGCCGCGCTGCGCGCCGCCGAGCTGACCGACGGCGCGGTCGACCCCACCGTGGGCAGGGCCGTGATCGGCCTCGGGTACGACCGCACCTTCGCCTCCCTGCGTCCGCAGGATGCCGTGCCACTGCCCGTCATCCGGCCGGCCACCGGCTGGCGGGCCCTCGCATGGGATCCGGGCACGCGGCGCCTGCTCGTGCCGGCGGGTACCGCCCTGGACCTGGGCGCGACGGCCAAGGCGCTGGCGGCCGACCGCGCGGCCCGCCGGATCACCGCCGCCACCGGTGCTCCGGTCCTGGTCAACCTCGGCGGGGACATCGCCACCGGCGGCGCGGCCCCGGCCGGAGGCTGGATGGTCGGCCTGGCGGACGACCACGCCGGCACCGACCCCGGGCCGGTGGTCGCCGTCACCACCGGCGCGCTGGCGACCTCGGGCACGGGAGTGCGCTCGTGGCGCCGGGGCGGGCGGACGGTCCACCACATCGTCGACCCGGCCACCGGCCGCTCGGCCGAGCCGTACTGGCGCACCGTCACCGTGGCTGCCGACACCTGTGCGGACGCCAACACGGCGAGCACCGCGGCCGTCGTCCTCGGCCGGGCCGCCTCCGGCTGGCTGGGGCGGGCAGGCCTGCCCGCCCGCCTGGTCCGCCTGGACGGGGGCGTCCTGCGCCTCAACGGCTGGCCCCCGGATTCGGCAGGAGATCCCCGATGACCACCGCCGCCGCTCTCGCCGCCAACCCGCTCTGGTACGCCACCCGTGCCGGCGGCACCATCGCCCTGGTCCTGCTCACCGCGACCGTCGCCCTCGGCATCGCCGTCGGCGGCCAGGCCGCGCCCAGGATTGTCGGCCGCTTCGAGGTCGGGCTGCTGCACCGGAACCTGGCCGCCCTCTCGCTCGCCTTCCTGGGCCTGCACATCGCCACCGCCGCCGTCGATCCCTACACCCACCTGGGGTGGACGGTCGCGGTCGTACCGTTCACCTCCTCCTACCGGCCGCTCTGGCTGGGCCTGGGCACCGTCGCGTTCGACCTGCTGCTCGCCGTGGCGATCACCAGCGCCCTACGGCTGCGGCTGGGCCGCCGGCGCTGGAAAGCCGTGCACTGGCTGGCGTACGCCGCCTGGCCGGTCGGCCTCTTCCACGCACTCGGCACCGGCACGGACACCCGCCTCCCGTTCCAGCTCTGGCTCTACGCCACCTGCCTTGCCACCGTGGCCGCCGCCGCGGGGTGGCGGCTGCACCGGGCCGGCCCCGGCCACCGCGCGGCCCGCCTCGGCGGCGGCCTCCTGGTCGGAGCCGTACCGGTGTCGGTCACCGCGTTCCTGGCCTCCGGGCCGCTCCGGGCGGGCTGGTCCCACAGCGCCGCCGCCCTCACCCTCGCCGCCCTCGGAGGCCTTCGATGATCCACGCCACGGACTCCGCCCGGCTGCTGCCGGCCGACCGGCCCACCGCTGCCGGATCCCTGGCCCTGGCCGAACACCTTGCGCACCATGGCCCCGCTCCACGGCCCGGAGCCGGGCTGATCGAAGCCGTGGAGGCGGCCGGGCTGACCGGCCGCGGCGGAGGCGGCTTCCCCACCGGGCGCAAGCTGCGCTCCGTGGCCGGCCATCGCCGCCGGGCCGTCGTCGTCGCCAACGGCATGGAGAGCGAGCCGCTGAGCCGCAAGGACCTTGCGCTGCTCGCCACCGTGCCCCACCTGGTCCTGGACGGCGCGGCCCTGGCGGCCGAGGCCGTCGGCGCCGACCTGGTCCACCTGTGCGTGCCGGACACCCGCACCGGCCTGTTGCGCACCCTGACCGCCGCGGTCGGCGAACGCCGCCGAGCCGGTCTCGACGCCGTGCCCGTCCGGGTGGAAGCGCTGCCGCACGGCTACGTCACCAGCGAATCCACCGCTCTGGTCCGCTGGCTGAGCGGAGGGCCCGCCCGCCCCACCGCATCCCCGCTCCACACCTCCGAGCGAGGTGTGCGTGGCCGCCCCACCCTCGTCCAGAACGTCGAGACCCTCGCCCACCTCGCCCTGATCGCCCGGCACGGCGCTGCCTGGTTCCGGAGTGCGGGAACGGTCACCTCCCCCGGCACCGCGCTCGTCACCGTCAGCGGCGCCGTCCGCCGGCCCGGCGTGCTCGAAACCGAGCCGGGCACCCCGCTCGGAGCGCTTCTCCGGCAGGCAGGAGGCCCCGACCGACCGCTGCAGGCCGTCCTGCTCGGCGGCTTCGGGGGCACCTGGCTGCGCCTCCGGGACGCCGCCGCCCTGCCGTTCAGCCGGGAAGGCCTCGCCCCGGCCGCCGCCCCAGGAGCCGGCGTCGTCGCGGCACTGGCGCACGACGCCTGCCCGCTCGCCGAGACCGCCCGCATTCTCCGCTACCTGGCCGCCAACGGCGCGCAGCAGTGCGGCCCGTGCCGGTTCGGCCTCCCCGCCGTCGCCGACGACTTCAGCGCCCTTGCCGAGGGCCACGCCGGGTCGGACCTGCTCGACCGGCTGCGCCGCCGCATCGGCCTGCTGCCCGGCCGTGGCGCCTGCCGCCACCCCGACGGCGCCGCCCGCCTCGCTGCCAGTGCGATCCTCGCCTTCGAGGCCGACGTCGACCACCACCTCGGTCACGGCCACTGCCGCCGCCCCGCCGCCCTGCCCGTGCCGCCCACCGACCTGACGGAGCACCGGAGATGACCAAGCCCGGCCACGAGAGCCTGCGCATCGACCGGATCGCCTGCACCGGCCACGGCCAGTGCGCCGAACTGCTCCCCGAACTGATCAGCCTCGATGAATGGGGCTACCCCGTCCAGCACGGCACTGCCGTTCCCCGGAGCCTGCGGGCCCACGCCCGCCGCGCGATCCGCGCGTGCCCGCGCCTGGCTCTCCGGACCACCGCCCAGGACAGCCCTCCCTGAGCGACGGCCCGGATGCGGTCCCGACGCCCACCACCGAGCCGCCGTCCGGGCGGACGTCGATCCCCCGGGCAGGCCGGGGCCGGTCCCCATCGAGGCGCAGAAGCAGACCCCGCTCGGCTCGGTGCACTCGGCCACCACCAGGAACGCACCCGACCGGCGCGGCCCGTACACCGGATCGGTGTGGGCGCCGCCGGTCAGCACCCGGTCCTGGACGGCGATCGCCCGCAGGTCGCAGGGGCGCACGCCCAGGAAGGCGTACCGGGGCGGCGGCTCGTGGTCCTCCCGGACGGTGACGGTGCCGTCCTCGGCCCGGTCGGCCTGCCAGAGGCGGGCCCGGGGCGGGTGCAGGAAGGTCTTCCAGGACTGCGGCCCGGCCGAGTGCGCGAACACCGCCCGGTCGGCACGCCGCCGCAACCGGTACCGGCCGGGCTCGGCCTCGACGCTCCAGCCGTGCGGCAGCTCCGCCGCCGACGCCAGCTCGGCGAGCACGATCGCACCGTCCCGTACGGTCGGCCCGACCACCGTGTACCCGCGCTCCCGCAGTACGTCGACGAGCGCGGCGAGGCCCGCCTCGTCCAGTTCCACCAGTGGTGCCGTCGTGTCCATCGGGGCTCCTCGGATTCGCCGGCGGTGCCGCCACGGGAAGCTTCCCGGCGGTCCCGTACCCCACTGTCCGCCGGGACCACAGGTCGCGCATGGGCCGTCCGGCCCCGTCGGTCCGCCGGCTGCCCGCCCCGTCCAGGCCCGTACGGCCCCAACCGTCAGTGCGGGTCGGCCGCACTCGCCCCGGCAGCATCCGGCGGGGTGATCAGGGGGACGTGGTGCAACGCCCGTCCGCGCCCGTCGAGCACCCGGCCCATCCGCTTGTGGGTGGCCAGGGTGACGGTGCGCTCCCGCAGTTCCAGCTCGGGGGTCCGCTCGGCCAGTGCGGCCTCGATCGCACCGATCTCGTCGGCTCCGCGCAGCCAGAGCGAGAACAGGAGGTTGGTGGAGCCGGTGACCGAGGCACACAGGCGGGTCTGCGGCAGCCGTGCCACTGTCGAGCCGACCCGGTCGAGCGCGCTGTGCGGCACGGCGGCACGGTAGCCGACCACCACGGGCCAGCCGGCCTGCCCCTGGGCGAGGTCGCAGCGCAGCAGCAGTCCGCGCTGGCGCAGCCGACGGCCCAGGTGGCGGCGGACGGTGGACTCGCCGATGCCGGTGCGGGCGGCGAGTTGGGCGTATCCGGCGCGGCCGTCCTCGCCGAGGGCGAGGAGCAGGGCGAGGTCGGTGGGGCTGTGGAGCAGGTCAGGTCCGGACGGCGCGCCCGGGTCGGGGGCGATGACGAGTTCGGCTCGGCGGGCGGGAGCGAGAGCGCGGACCTGCCAGGCGCTGCCTTCCAGGAAGTGGCGCAGGGAGAGCCGGGTGCGGACGGTACGCACCTCGGGGCGGGCGCCGATGTCCTGAACGAGCCGGCCGAGTCCGGGAAGGTCGGCGGCACAGACCGACAGGAACAGCTCGAAGTCACCCGCCACGTGCTCGACGCTGAACACCCAGGGCAGCTCCACCAGCTCGGCGACCAACCGGGCCAGGGCACCGGCCTCGCACCCGACCTCCAGGAAGGCGACCGGCGCGGTGCCGGGCGCGGCGTACGCGGTGACCCAGGCGAGCCCGGCAGCGGTGAGCCGATCCCAGCGGCGGGCCGCGGTGGTGGCGTCCACGCCGATCGCCGGGCCGATCCGGGCCCAGGGCGCGCGCGGGTCGGCCTGGAGGGCGTCGATCAGGGCGAGGTCGAGCTCGGAGAAGGCGTTGCCGGATTCCGGTGCAGCGCCGGGCCCGCTGCCGCTTTCCTGCATTTCGGGCTCCTCTCCGCCGCCGGGCCGAATCCTGTGTCCACCCTGCGCGTGCCGCGACGGCCCCCACTGTAGAGAGGAACGCCTGTGGCCACATCCCCCACGGCCGCCACACCGGCCCCACCACCCCGGGAGAGACTCGACCGAGCGGCGAGGATCACGGTGGCGCTGCTCTTCGGCGCCTGGCTGGTGGACTACGTCGACCGGCTGGTGATCAATCTGGCCCTGCCGTCGATCGGCCGCGAGTTCGGCCTGGACCGCGCCGAACAGGGCCTGGCGGTGTCGGTGTTCTTCCTGGCGTACGCGCTGGGCCAGATCCCGGGCGGGATGCTGGCCGACCGCTTCGGCGCACGGCGGACGGTGGCCTGGGCGCTGCTGATCTGGTCGGCGTTCACGGCCCTGACCGGGCTGGCGAGCTCGTTCGTGGTGCTGCTGCTGGTGCGGTTCCTGTTCGGCGCGGCCGAGGGGATCTTCCCCGCCGCCGCGATGAAGGCGGTCAGCGAGCGCACCACGCCCGGTCAGCGGATGGGCGCCAACGGTCTGGTGTCCAGCTCGAACGCCCTGGCGGCGGTGGTCGCCCCGGTGCTGGGCGCGCCGCTGATCGTCGCGTTCGGCTGGCGGCCGACCTTCCTGGCCATCGCGGCGGTCGGCGTGCTGGTGTACGCGGCGCTGCGGCGGTGGCTGCCCGCGCCGACCGGGGTGCCCGACCAGCCGCTGCGGGCGGGGACCAGCGGCGTGCGGCTGGTACTCGGCGCCGGGGTGATGTGGCGGTTCGCCGCGATGTTCTTCGGCTACGACCTGATCGTCTGGGGTCTGAACACCTGGGTACCCACCTACCTCAACGACGAGCGCGGCCTCTCCCTGACGGCGGCGGGCGCGGCGGCGCTGGTGCCCGCCCTGGTGTCGGCGGTGGCCGCCGTGGTGGGCGGGCGGCTCGCGGACCGGCTGGGCGGACGGCACGGCCTGGTGGTGGCGCCCGCGATGGCGGTGGCCGCCCTCGGGGTGCTGCTGATGACCACGGCCCACTCGCTGGCGGCCTTCGTCGGCTGGCTGACGCTGGCCGCGCTGGGTGCGGGGCTGAGCTTCATGCCGATCTTCGCGGTGCCGATGCGGAGCCTGCCCTCCGACCTGGCCGGGGCCGGCTCCGGCATGATCATCTTCGGCGGCCAGCTCGCCGGTGTGGTGGCCCCGGTGGTGATGGGCGCACTCGCCGACGCCGTCTCCTTCGGTGCCGCCTTCGCCTTCCTCGCGCTCGGCGCCGCCCTGGCCGCCGTCCTCTCCCTGACCACCCCGCAGACCACCGAGGCCTTTCTCGGCGCCCTCCACGCCGGGCGGCCCGTCCCCTTCCCCACCACCGACAAGGAACTGGCATGACCGACACCGCCCTCCTCCCGCTCGCCGCCGGCCTGGAATCCCAGCTGCCCGCCCTGGAGGCCCTCTACCGGGACCTGCACCGCCACCCGGAACTGGCCTTCCAGGAGCACCGGACCGCCGCCGCCGTCGCCGCCGAGCTTCGGGCCCAGGGCTGGGATACCACCGAGCACGTCGGCCGGACGGGCGTGGTGGGTGTGCTGCGCTCGGGCGACGGACCGGTGGTGCTGCTGCGCGCCGACATGGACGGCCTGCCGGTCCGTGAGGCGACCGGACTGCCGTACGCCTCGACCCACACCGGAGTCGACGAGGACGGCGAGGAGGTCCCGGTGATGCACGCCTGTGGGCACGACATGCACGTGACCTGCCTGCTCGGCGCGACCGGCCGGCTCGCCGCGAACCGGGACGCCTGGCGGGGCACGGTGGTGGCGGTGTTCCAGCCCGCCGAGGAGGGCGGCGAGGGTGCGGCCGCGATGGCCGCCGACGGCTTCCTCGACCGCTTCCCGCGCCCCGAGGTGTGCCTGGGCCAGCACGTCGGCCCGCTGCCGGTGGGCGTGGCCGTCACCAGGCCCGGGCCGGTGATGTCGGCCTCGGACAGCTACCGGGTGCGGCTCTTCGGCCGGGGCGGGCACGGCTCCTCACCCGAGCACGCGGTGGACCCGGTCGTGCTGGCCGCCGCGGTCGTCATGCGGCTGCAGACGGTGGTGTCCCGGGAGGTCGGCGCGGCGCAGTCGGCCGTGGTGACGGTCGGTTCGATCCACGCCGGCACCAGGCAGAACATCATCCCGGACGAGGCCGAGCTGAAGGTCAACATCCGGACCACCGACGCCCGCGTACGGGCCAAGGTCCTGGCCGCCGTCGAACGGATCGTCCGCGCCGAGGCGGCCGCCTCCGGCGCGCCGAGGGAGCCCGAGATCACCCCACTCACCTCGCTCCCCCTGACCGTCAACGACGCGGCGGCCACCGAGCGGGCGGTCGCCGGCCTGCGCTCGGCGCTCGGCGACGCGGCGGTCTTCCCCCTGCCGTGGCCGCTCGCGGGCAGTGAGGACTTCGGCAACTTCGGCACCGCGTTCGGCGTGCCCTCGGTCTTCTGGCACTTCGGCGGCGCTGACCCGGCGGCCTTCGGTGAGGACGGGATCGCGGCCCTGATGTCCGGCGAGATGCCTCCCGGCCTACCGGTCAACCACTCCCCGCACTACGCACCGGTGCCCGGCCCGACCATCGACCGCGGGGTCCGCGCCCTCCTCGGCGCCGCCGCCCAGTGGATCGGCACCGCCCGACAGCCGTAGGTCCGGCCGACACCGCCGCCACGTCCGGTAGCGCCCCATCAGGGACCTTCACTCCCACGAATGGGGCCTACCGGACCACGACGGCCGAGCACCGGGCGCGGACGATGGGAGCAGGCCGGCCGGCACCGCCGTACTGACGAGGAGGCGGCATCATGCGCAACCGTCGACAACGAGCCAACCCGGTACGGCGCACCTCCGACCGGGTCCAGTGGTGGCTCGCCCGTGTCCGGCTGGCCGTCCTGGCGGTCACGCTGCCCGCAGCCGCCGTCACCACCGGCTTGCGCTCCTACCGGGGCGAGCTGCACAGTGCGCAGACCCAGTCCGCCACCAGACACCCCGTCACCGCTCGCCTGACCACGGACGCCCCGGGCCCGACCGGGGCGGACAGCGCGAAAGTGCCCGCGACCGCCGCCTGGACGGCGTCCGACGGAACGACCCGCACCGCCACCGTCGACGTGTGGGCCGGGGAGAGCGCCGGTACGGCCGTCTCCCTGTGGGTCGACAGCCACGACACACCCGTCTCCGCACCGCCGAACCACGCCCAGGCCGTCACCAGCGGTTGGACGACCGCAGCCCTGACCGCCGGCTCGGTCGCCCTCCTCTGCCTGGGCCTCTGGAAGGGGTCCGTCCACCTGCTGAACCGCTCTCGGTACGCCCGGTGGGACGCCGAGTGGAGTCAGGTCGAGCCGCGCTGGTCACGGCGCCTGCCGAACTGACCGGACCAGTGCCCAGGAGGCCACCGTGCAGACCGACCACCACCGCACGCCCGTACCGCCGACCGCAGTACCTGCCCGGCTGCCGCCCGGGCTCACCTCCCGCGAAGCCGAGCGGCGCCTGGCCGTCCACGGCCCCAACGCGGTGGACACGGCCACCCGGATTCCGTGGTGGTCACGCGTGGCCCTCCAGCTCCGCGACCCGCTGATCCTCGTCCTGCTCGCCGCCGTCCTGCTGACGGTTCTGACCGCCGACTACGCCGACACCCTGATCATCGGGTTCGTCGTGGTGGTCAACACGGCCGTCGGCGTCACCCAGGAGATTCGGGCCGACCACGCGATCGAGGCCCTGGCAGCGCTGAGCGCCCCGGCAGCCAGGGTGGTGCGGGACGCGAGCGAGCAACGGCTCGCCGTCGCCGAGGTCGTCCCCGGTGACGTCCTGCTGCTCGGTGCGGGGGACATCGTCGCCGCCGACGCCCGGCTGCTGCGCGCGGACGCCCTGCTGGTGGACGAGTCGACGGCCACCGGCGAGTCCGTCCCGGTGGAGAAGTCGGCCGACGTCGAGACCGGCGCCGAGGCGGGAGCTCTGCTGGCCGGGACCGTGGTGGTGCACGGCCGGGCGGTGGCGGAGGTGACCGCCACCGGCGCCCGGAGCACGCTCGGCCAGGTGGCGGCGCTGCTGCGCCCCCGCGCGGATGCCACGCCGTTGCAGCGCAGGCTCGCCGGACTCGGCCGGGTGCTGGCCGCCGTGACCGTCGGGCTGTCCGTGCTGGTCTTCGCCCTCGGTCTGGTTCGCGGCCAGGGCCTGGAGCTGATGGCGGTGACCGCGATCAGCCTCGCTGTGGCCGCCGTCCCGGAGTCGCTGCCCGCCGTGGTGACGCTCAGCCTGGCCCTGGGCGCCCGGCGGATGGCCGCCCGGCACGCGATCGTCCGGCACCTTCCCGCGGTCGAGACGCTGGGGTCGGTGACGGTGCTGGCCACCGACAAGACCGGCACCCTCACCATGGGCGCGATGCTCGCCGAGCGGGTCTGGACCCCCACCGCGACGGCCGTCCTCACCGGCACCGGCTTCGAGCCGGCCGGCACCGTGACCATCACACCGGACACGCCGCAGGCCCACGACGCCGTCGGAGCCGTCCTGCGCACCGCGGCGCACTGCAACGACGCCTCCCTCGTACCGCCCGGCCGGGGAGCTGACGGCACCTGGAGCGCTCTCGGCGACCCGACCGAGGCGGCGCTGCTGGTCGCAGCAGCGAAGGCCGGGGCCGGCCTCGAGCGCAACCCCCGAATCGCCGAGGTGCCGTTCGACGCCGGACGACGCCGGATGACGACCCTCCACCGCCGCCCGGACGACCTGGTCGAGGTCTGCCTGAAGGGCGCGCCCGAGGCCGTCCTCGACCCGGCGCTGCTGGCGGACCCGCCGCAGCTGCTGGACACCGCCCGGGCCGAGGCCGCCGGGCTCGCGTCCCACGGCTACCGGGTGCTCGCCGTGGCCCACGGGCTGCGCGAGGACGTGCCCCGGCCCGCCACGCAGGCCGAGCACAGGCTGAGCCTGCTCGGGCTCGTGGCGCTGGACGACCCGCCGAAAGCCGCCGCTCGGGAGACCGTCCGCCGCTGCCGTGCGGCAGGCATCACCCCGGTCCTGATCACCGGTGACCACCCCGCGACCGCCCGGGCGGTCGCGGACCGGGTCGGCATCCCGCTCGGCGCCGACGGCCGCGCGGTCACCGGCCGCGAGCTCGCGGCCGGGCAGGTCGACGACCCGACCTCCGTACGGATCTTCGCCCGCACCAGCGCCGGGCAGAAGCTCGACATCATCCGGGCCTGGCAGGAGCGCGGGGCCGTCACCGCGATGACCGGCGACGGTGTCAACGACGGCCCCGCGCTGCGCCGGGCCGACATCGGCGTGGCGATGGGGCACCGCGGCAGCGAGGTGGCCCGCCAGGCCGCCGACCTGGTGCTGGCCGACGACGAGCTCGCCACCGTGGTCGCCGCCGTCGAGGAGGGCCGCCGGGTCTACGACAACATCCGCCGCTTCCTGCTCTACGCGATGGCGGGCGGCGTGGCCGAGATCCTGGTGATGCTGACCGGCCCGGCGCTGGGCCTGGCCCTCCCGCTGCTGGCCGGGCAGATCCTCTGGATCAACCTCCTGACCCATGGGCTCACGGGCGTCGCGATGGGTGCCGAACCCGCCTCGCCCGACACCATGCGGCGGCCACCGCGCCCGCCGCAGCAGCAGGTGCTCGGCGACGGCCTCTGGCAGCGGGTCCTGCTGCTCGGCGTGGTCGTCACGGCGGGCAGCCTCGGTACCGCCCTGTGGGCGCGCCACGCGGGCGCGCCCTGGCAGACCGTCCTGTTCCTCGCCCTGCTCGCCGCCCAGCTCGGGGTCTGCGTGGGCCTGCGCGAGCAGTGGCCGCTCCGCCGTCACCTCTTCCTCCCGCTGGCGGTCCTGGCCTCCGGTCTGCTCGGCGCGGCGGCGCTCTACCTGCCCCCGCTCCGCGAGCTGCTGCACACCGTCCCACTCACGTGGGGCGAGCTGCTGCCCGTGCTCGCGGTCGGCACGCTCTCGGCCCTGATCGCCCGCCTCACCCGCCGCCACTGACCCCACCTGCCCCACTTCCCCGGGCCGGAGGGCCCACCCACGCCCGGTACCGGCCGGGCCCCGAAGGAGGGACCGGGGACTCAGGGGGCCGGGTGAGGCGTGGAAGGAGTGTGGAGTCATCACCCAGGAGGTGGCAGCCGTGAAGCGCATCCGGATCTCCAAGCAGACCAGCCGCCCGCAGCCCCGCCCCCCGCTCGACCTGCGGACCCCGTCCGGCCGCCCGCTGCCGTACTGACCGTGTGGTGCCCGAGATGCGACCTGTCCCGCGGTTCACCGGCTTGACCGGAGCACCGTGCCGAGCCGGTCGCGGCCGGCGCCGTCCCGTTGTGGTGGTGTTCCACAGGAACGGCCCCGGCCGCCACGGGTTCTTCCCGGTGCCCTCCGGGGCCCCGGCTGACGCACCTCAGTGCCGACGAGCACCGTAGGCGTGCGGGTGCTCGACCCGGGCGTCGGTGTCGTCCTCGGTCCAGTCGAGCGTCTGGTGCACGGACACCACACCGTCGACCGCCCGGCACAGCTGTTCGGCGATCGGGATCATGCTCCGGCGCGGCATACGGCCCGTGAGAGTGACCACGCCCTCGTCGACGGCGACCTGGACGGCCTCGGGGCCCAGCCAGAGCGTGCGGCCGAGAACGTCGTGGACGATCTCCTCGCGGATCGCGGCGTCATGCCGGAGGAAGACCTGCAGCAGGTCCGCCCGGCTGACGATGCCGATCAGCCGGCCCGCCTCGTCGACCACCGGCAGCCGCTTCACCTTGTGCCGGTCCATCTGGCGGGCGGCCTCGCCGACCGTCCAGCTTGCGCGGGCGGTGACGGCCGGGCTGGTCATCAGCCCGCCGGCGGTCTCCGCCTCGGCCCGGGCCCGGTCGTGCGGCCGCAGCCAGCGGCCGGGGTCGCGGCCCTCCGGGTCGGGGAGCACGGCCTCCTTGCGGATCAGATCCCCTTCGGAGACCACCCCGACCGGCCGGTCCTGCTCGTCGACCACCGGCACGGCGGTGATGTCGTTGCGCTGGAACAGGCCCACGATCTCCTTGAACGGCGTGTCCGGCGTGGCGGTCACCACCCCGCGGGTCATCACGTCGTGAACGCTCCGGTGTTGCATGGTCCTCAACTCCTCCGTCCTGGATCCGACAGCGCCACTGTCCGCCTCCGGCGCCACCCCGGAACAGGGCCGACCGGTCCCTCCCGAAGGCCCCAGCGGCCCACGCCGACCACCGGCGCCCACCGCGATCCTGGAAGGGACGATCCCGGAGGTCGCGATGTCGAACGAGCCCACCACCCCCACGCCCACACCCCGCCCGGGGCTGCTCACCTTCCTCGGCGGCGTGGGAACCGTCACCGGCAGCAAGTTCCTGGTCGAGACCGACCACGCCCGCATCATGATCGACTGCGGCCTCTTCCAGGGCCTCGCCGAGTACCGCCGGCGCAACCGCCGCCCGCTCCCGCTGGATCCGGCCGACGTGCACGCCGTGGTCCTCACCCACGCCCACCTCGACCACTGCGGCTACCTGCCCCGCCTGGTCGCGGACGGCTTCCGCGGGCCGGTCTTCACCACCCCGTACACGGCCAGGATCGCCGAGCTGATCCTGCGCGACAGCGCCCACCTGCTCCAGGAGGAGGCCGAGCACGCCAACCGGCACGGCTGGTCCAAGCACCGCCCGGCCGTGCCGCTCTACGACGACAAGGACGTCGAGCGCGCCCTCGACCTGTTCGACCCGATCCCGCACGGCGCCGAGGTGGAGATCACCGACGGCACCGTGCTCCGCCTCCATCCCGCCGGGCACATCCTCGGCTCCTCCTGGGCCCACCTCACGCTTGAGGACGGCCACACCCTGGCCGCCAGCGGCGACCTCGGCCGGCCCGTCCACCCGCTGCTCAACCCGCCCGAACCCTTCACCGGCGCCGATGTGCTGCTGATGGAGTCCACCTACGGCAACCGCCACCACGAGGAGACAGCCGCCCGCGAGTGGTTCGCCAGCGCGGTCAACCGGACGCTTGCCCGGGGCGGCACCGTCGTCATCCCCTCCTTCGCCGTCGACCGCACCGAGGTCGTGCTGCACCAGCTCGCCGAACTCCGCCGCGCCGGACGGCTGCCCGCCGGCGCCCCGGTGTACGTCGACAGCCCGATGGCGCTCGCCACCCTGCAGATCTACCGCGAGGCGTTCGCCGCCCGGGCCCCGGAACTGCGGCCGGAAGTCCTCGCGGCCGGCGAGGCCGCGATCAGCCCCGAACCCTTCGAGCTGATCCATTCGCTCCAGGAGTCGCTCGCCCTCGAGCGCTCCAGCGTCCCGTCCGTCCTGGTCTCCGCCTCCGGCATGGCCACCGGCGGGCGTGTGGTGCACCACCTGCGCCGCCTGCTGCCCGACCCGCGCAACACCGTCATCGTGGTCGGCTTCGCCGCCGAGGGCACCCGGGCCCGCGACCTGGTCGACGGCGCCCGCGCGCTGAAGATGTACGGCACCTACGTGCCGGTCCGGGCGGAGGTGGTCAACGTCCCGGCCTTCTCGGCCCACGCGGACGCCGCCGAGGTGATCGACTGGCTGCGCCCCGCACCCCCGCCCAGCGCCACCTACCTGGTGCACGGCGAACCGGCCGGCTCCGAAGCCCTGCGCGACCGGATCGACCGCGAGCTCGGCTGGACGGCCATCGTCCCCCGCTCCGGCGAACGCGTCCTGGTCCGCTGACCCGGGCACCCCGAGGAGTACGCCATGTACATGCACACCACCGGAACGGCTTCCGACGAGACCCGTCCCAGCGACCCGGGCGATCTCGGCCGCCGCATCACCCACCGCCGCGAACAGCTCGGCCTGAGCCGCACCGAGACGGCGGCCCGTGCCGGGATGGCCGAGGGATACCTGGCCTACCTGGAGACCGCGCCCGAGACCGTCGCCGTCGGGACTCTCCTGGCCCTGGCCGCCGCCCTGGAGACCACGGCCGCCCGGCTCCTCGGCGGCGGGGCGGACGTGCCTCCCGGCGGGGCGGCCGCCGCGGCGCACCCCCGGCTCGGCGAGCTCGCCGCCTGGGAGTGCTGGGCCAAGCTCGCACCTGGCGGGGTCGGACGCGTGGCCCTCAGCACGCCCGACGGGCCGACCGTCCTGCCCGTCAACTACCGCGTGCTGGACGGCACCCTGCTCTTCCGCACCGCCCCGGACGGGCCGCTCGCCGCGGCCGTCGGCCACCGGGTGGCCGTCGAGGTCGACCACGTCGACGAGGCGATGCGGACCGGCTGGAGCGTCCTCGTCACCGGCGAGGCGAACCGGTTCGCCGGCACCGGGGCCGTGGAGCACCTGCGCCGGCGCGGCAGCCCCGACCCCTGGGCCGGCGGGCGCCGCGAGCTCTGGGTCCGGGTCAAGCCCGTCTCCGTCACCGGACGCACCATCACCATCGACGACACATCCACCCAGGAGGAGTCATGAAAGCCGCCGTCGGAGACCGCATCATCATCGAGGGCACCCGCCCCGGGGTCGCCCGCCGAGACGGAGAGATCGTCGCCCTCCATCACACCGACGGCAGCCCGCCGTACGACGTCCGCTGGTCGGAGGACGGCCGGGTCTCCGAGTTCTTCCCCGGCCCGGACGCACACCTCCACCACTACCCCCGGCGGCGGGAGGAGCACCCCGCCCCTCCCGCCCGGGAAGCGCTCCACCTCTCCGTCGACCGACAAGGCGACACCGTCGGCTGACCGAGCGACACCGAAGCCCAGGCCGCCTCCGGAACTGATCCGGCGGCGGCCTGGACACGCATGTGATCAGTCCTCCCGGTCCGAGCCCTTCCCGGCCACGTCCCAGCTGAGCCTGTCCATGAGGCCCGCCACCCCGTCGATGCCGGACACGGCCAGGCACAGCACCGCCGCGTCGGCCTGCGTCCGGGTGCGTCCGGGTGCGTCCGGCCAGCAGGACGATGCCGCGCTCGCAGCCGACGCGCAGCGAACCCGCCGCCACGCCCGAACCCGGGGTCAGGGCGAGAGCGAGTGCCTCGTCCCGGATCGCCTCATCGGCACGGCGCAGCGCGTCCAGGAGGTCGTGCGGCGAGAGGATGCCGGCCGACCGGCCGTCCGCGTCGACCACCGGCAGGTGGTGGATCGACTCGCTCAGGACGATCCGTACCGCCTCCCGGATGCTCAGGGCCTCGGTCACGGTGACGGCGGGAACGGTCATCAGGTCGCCGGCCAGGAGCGCCGTGGGCTCGTCGGTCTCCTCCTCTTCCGCACCGAAGGCCGCGAGGAGGTCGGAGGCGGCCACCACGCCGACCACCGACTCGTCGGCGGCGACGACGGGGAGCACACCGCGCCGTGAGGCGGTGATCGCCGCGACCGAGCCGGGACGCAGCAGCGCGGCCAGACTCGCCACGTCGGCGGTCCGCCCGCGCTCCTCGACCGCGGCGCGGTAGCGGCCGTCGCTCTCCGCCAGTGGCACCCGGACCCGTACCTCGCCCTGCTCGAAGTGATGGCGCACCGGCAGCCCGAGGCCGGCGAAGACCCGGTGGACGGCCTGGTTGCCCACCAGCGTGTCGGCCGGGCCCTGGCGGCGTGCACCAGGTGCTCCAGCAGCAGGGTGGCCACACCCCGGTGGTGCCAGGCGTCGGCCACGGCGAGCGCGAGCTCGGCGGTGTCCGGGCGGCCGTCCGCGACCTCGTAGTCGGCCTCTCCGACGAGCTCGTCCGCCGCCCACGCCCCGAGCGCGAACCGCCCGGGGTGCGACGGCCCGCACAGCCGCTCGGCCGCCAGCTCCGGCGCCCGGCGGCTGGCCCCGAAGAAGCGCATCCGGCGGCTCTCCTCCGACATCCCGTCGACGTGCAGCGCGAGCACGGCCGACCGGTCCGCCGGGCCGATCGGCCGGATGGTCACGGTCGTGCCGTCGGCGAGCAGCGCGTCGCTGCCGAGCGGCGGCATCGATACGGTCGACATGTCCCGCTCCTTCTCACTTCGCGTCAGCGGGTCGAACCTCGAGATCGAGGACTTCCTCGACCGGGCGGCGGGGCGTGGGAGCCCCGGGCGGGCCGTAGCCGAAACGGACGACCACCTGGACGTGACCGGGCCCGTCGGCGGGGTCGCGCAGCTGCCACCGGGTCTCGGGCCACTCGACGGCCTGGTGCAGCACCGAGGCGCGCACCCCGTGCAGGGTCGCCAGCAGCCAGACCCGCTCCAGCGCCTGCCCCGCCCGCAGCCACTCCTCGGACAGGTCGCCCTGGGTGCTCAGCACGGCCAGCTGGGGCAGGGCTTCGAACCGCTGGATGGGCGTCGCGGGCCTGGGCGGGCCGCCCGCGAAGCTGCGCATCGGCACCCGGGCGTCGTGGTCGAGCGGGCCCAGCGCCGACAGCGGGATGCCGTCGGCGGCCGGCTCCTCCAGCCGCAGCCAGCTGCGGGTCTCCGCCTGGCGCCGCAGGTCGGCGGAGGTGCGGCGCTCAGCCTCGGCGGTCAGTTCCAGTACCCGGCGCACCCCGGCCTCCTCCAGCACCGCCAGGTGGACGCCCTCGGCCGCGGCGGCCGCGATGAGCTCGCCGACCACCGTCTCCGGGATGTCCCGGTTGGCGAACGGCAGGCGGCTGGAGTGGCGCTGTGTGATCGCCGCGTACAGCTCCGCGCCGGAGGCGGCGGGGAGCGTCGCGGTCGGTGTGGCGTTCGGGTCGACGAAGTGCAGGCCGGCCAGGAGCGTCGGATCGCCGGGGTCGGGGCAGAGCGTGACGGCGGTGCCTCGGCCGAGGTGGGCCGCAGCCGTGCGCAGGTTGAACACGGCCGCGCCGACCGAGAGGTGCAGGGCACGGCCGTCCGGGTCGGTGGCCGGCACGGCCCGGGCCGGGTCCGCGTGGACGAGCAGACCCTGCCGGTCGGCGGTGGGCCGGAACCGCCAGGGCTGGCTGTTGTGCAACGACGGTGCCGCTGACCCGGCTGCGGCGAGCAGCCGGAATTCGGCGGAGGTCAGAGGCTGCTCGGTCATGGGAACGCTCCTTGCTCGCACGGGCTGTCCTGTACTCACCGTGCATCTCCGGCGCCCCTGCGGCGAAGGGCCCTGCGGGTCGCTCCCCGGTCCGTACGGACCTGCCGGACTGGGCCGCTCGGCCCTCCCGCGGCAAGGTCCTCCTCCTCGGCGCGGAAGGCGGCGAGGAGGTCGAGGACCGGTTCCGGTCCGGCCGCGACCAGGGATCCCCCACCGGCCGGGAGCCTGCGGACGAACAGGCTGGACGTGGCGGGCGCCGTCACCCCTCGCGGAGACAGGAGGTGCGCCGTCGTCACCTCGCACAGGTCGGTGACCTGCAGGTTCGCCGTCACGCCCGCCGCGCGGTGCCGGCCCCCTGCCCCCGCCCGGCGCCCGTACGCGGCTCAGTCCTCCGCCCCTCCCGGCATGCTCGTGATCCGCCGCCCGGAGACCGTCGCCGGCCGGACCCGGATCCACAGCAGCCTCGGCCCGCCCGCCCAGGGCTGGACGGCGAGGTCGCGCAGCAGGCGCTGCAGGACTTGGTGCTCCTCGATCCGCTCGGCCGTGCCGGTCAGCAGGACGCTCCAGCCCTGGCTGCGGTGGTCGTCGATCAGGTCGACCTGGAAGGACACCGGGGAGCCCTCGGGGGCGGCGGCCGCGCCGGAGGGGTCGGTCCGGTAGATGAGGGTCCGCCCGTCGACGGCGTAGTTGACCGGGAGGACGATCGGCGCCGGGTCGGCCGGGAGGACGATCCGGCCGACCCCCCGGCTGCCGAGGTGCTCCCAGCATTCCGCCTCGCTCAGCCGGACGAGGGCGGGCCGGGGCCCGGGCGGGCTCTGGCCGGGCGACTGGTCGGCCCTGCCCTCCAGGAGTTCGCGGTAGCTCAGCCCGAGGGCGGCGGCGATCCGCAGGAACCCGTTCGGGTCGAAGTTCGGCCCCGTCTCGGTCAGGAGCGCCAGGTAGTGCGGTGACACTCCGACCTCCCGGGCCAGCGCCTCCGGGCTGAGGCCGAGCTGGGCCCTGCGGTCGGCGATCCGGCGCGCGACGGCTCCCGGATCGACGTACGGCCAGGTCATCGGCTCTGTCTGCATGAGATCTCACCCTCTCTCGCCGCTCCGCCTCAGGTCCGGAACAGCGCGACCTTGAGCGCACCGGTGTCAGCGGCGTCGGCGAACACGTCGTACGCCTCCTGCATCTCCTCCAGCCCGAAGCGGTGCGTGACCAGGTCGGCGACATCCAACCGCCCGGCGGCCAGCAGGCCGAGCAGCAGCGGTGTGCTGCTGGTGTCCACCAGGCCGGTGGTGATGGTGACGTTCTTGATCCACAGGTCCTCGAGGTGGAGAGTGGCGGGCCTGCCGTGCACGCCCACGTTGGCGACCCGTCCGCCCGGGCGCACCACCCGGGTGCACAGCTCGAAGGCCTCCGGCACCCCGACGGCCTCGATCGCCACGTCGGCGCCGAGCCCGTCGGAGCTGAATGCGCGGATCGCCGCGGCGTCACGGACGGACGGATCGATCAGCTCGTCCGCTCCGGCGCGCTCGGCAGCGTCCAGCCGGCTGCGGGCCGGGTCGACGGCGATGATCCTCCCGGGGCTGTAGAGCCGCGCCGTGGTGATGGCAGCCAGCCCGATCGGTCCGGCGCCCACGATCACCACGGTGTCGCCGGGGCCCACCCGGCCGTTGCGCACCCCGACCTCGAAGGAGGTGGGCAGGATGTCGGCGAGCAGCAGCGCCCGCTCGTCGCTGACACCCTCGGGCAGCCGGTGCAGCGAACTGTCGGCGAACGGCGTCCGCACGTACTCGGCCTGGGTGCCGTCGACCAGGTGGCCGAGGATCCACCCGCCACCGCCCGTGCACTGCCCGTACGCCGCCTGGCGGCAGTAGCCGCAGCGCCCGCAGGCCGAGATGCACGAGACCAGCACCCGGTCGCCCTCCGCGACCGTCCGGACGCCCGGCCCGGTGGCGACCACGGTGCCCACCGCCTCGTGCCCGAGCACCCGGCCCTCGGCGACCTCGGGGACGTCGCCCTTGAGGATGTGCAGGTCGGTTCCGCAGATGGTCACGGCGTCCACCCGGACGATCGCGTCCTCCGGGTCACGCACGACCGGGTCCGGGACCTCTCCCCAGGTCCGGCGACCAGGTCCGTGGTAGGTCAGTGCCTTCATCGCTCTCACTCCCGTCGCGCATGGCCGCTCCGGTCTCCAGACTCGCCCCCGCGCCGCGCACCGGGCTTGGGTCCACCGGGTGCTCCGGACGGGCCGACCGGCCCATTCGGAGCGTGTCGTACGTCACGGACCGGCTTAGGCTGGGAACGGCCGTCACCGAGCCCGGGAGGAAGCGGTGGCCATCGCACCTGACAGCCCGACCCCGCTGCCGCAGCTGCGGCTGGACGATCTCCTCGACGAACTGCAGAGCCGGCTCGACGCAGCCCGGGGCACCCGCGACCGGGTGCACAGCCTCCTGGAGGCGATCCTCGCCGTCGGCCGGGACCTCGACCTGACCCAGGCCCTGCGGCACATCGTGGAGGCCGCGGTCACGCTCGTCGATGCCGAGTACGGCGCCCTCGGCGTGATCGGGGAGGACCAGCGGCTGTCGCAGTTCATCCCGGTCGGCGTCACCGACGAGCAGGTCGGGGAGATCGGCCCGCTGCCGTCGGGCCACGGGATCCTCGGCGAACTGATCCGCCTCCCCGAGCCGCTGCGCCTGGCGCGGATCTCCGACCACCCGGCCTCGTACGGCTTTCCCGCCCACCATCCGCCGATGTCCAGCTTCCTCGGTGTGCCGATCCGCATCCGCGACAAGGTGTTCGGCAACCTGTACCTGAGCGAGAAACGCGGCGGCGGCGAGTTCGACGCCGAGGACGAGTCGGTGCTCGCCACCCTCGCCGTCGCCGCCGGGGTCGCGATCGACAACGCCCGCCTCTACGCCCAGGCCCGGCTGCGCGAACGCTGGCTGGCCGCGAGCGCCGAGGTCACCAGCAGCCTGCTCTCCGGCAGCACCGAGCGCGATGTCCTCGACCTGCTGGTCACCCGCGCCACCGACATCGCCAGGGCCGACCTCGCCGTCGTCGCCCTGCCGCTGCCGCAGAGCGATGAGCTCGAGGTGCGGATCGCGGTCGGCAAGGGCGAGCGTGAGCACCGCGGCCTGGTCCTGCCCCTGCACGGCTCCTTCATGGGCGCCGCCGCCCTGACCGGGGGTCTGGTGGTCAGCACTGATGTCCGGAAGGACCCGAGGATCACCGCCGGACCGCCCCGCTGGGAAGGGCTCGGGCCGGCCGTCGCGGTACCGATCGGTACTGCCGACCTCGGCATGCGCGGCGTGCTGATGCTCGCCCGCGCCACCGGAGCACCACTCTTCGACCCGGACGAGTCGATACCGCTGCAGGGCTTCGCCGGACAGGCCGCCATCGCCATGGAGCTCGCCGAGCGCCGCCGCGACTCCGAACAGGTCGCCCTGCTCCAGGAGCGCGACCGGATCGCCCGCGATCTGCACGACCTCGCCATCCAGCGGCTCTTCGCCACCGGCATGACCCTCCAGGGGGCGACCCGCTTCATCGAGCACCCCGAGGCCACCGACCGCGTACTCCGCGCCATCGACGACCTCGACGAGACCGCCCGCACCATCCGCGCCACCATCTTCGGCCTCCGCGCCCGCGAGACCGGCCCGGCCGCCTCCGGCCTGCGCGCCGCCCTGGTCGAGACCGTCGAACGGGCGACCACCGTGCTGGGCTTCGCTCCTGCGGTGCGGATGTCGGGGCTGCTCGACGTGGCCGTGCCGAGGGACGTCGCCGACCAGGCGGTGGCCGTCCTCCACGAAGCCCTCTCCAACACCGCCCGCCACGCCCACGCCACCTCCGTCGAGGTGACGGTCGAGGCCGACGACCACCTCACCCTCACCGTGACCGACAACGGCGACGGCCTGCCGGAGACCGGACGGCGCAGCGGGCTCGCGAACCTGGCCGAGCGGGCCGGCGCCTTCGGCGGCGAGTTCCGGGCCGCCGCCCGGGCCGGCGGCGGCACCGAGCTGATCTGGCGGGTACCCCTCTCGGCTGACTGAGCATCAGCCGTCCAGCACCTCCGCGACCGGAAGCCTCGGCGTCGGCGCTCCCTCCGGCCCGTAGCCGAGGCGGATCAGCATCTGCACGTACCCGGGGCCCTGCCGGGTGTCCCGGGCCTCCCGGCGCAGCTGCGGCCGCTCGACGACCTGGTGCAGCAGCGAGGCCCGGACCTGGTGCACGGTCGCCGTCAGCAGCACGTGCTCCAGCGCCGTCCCCGCCCGCAGCCAGTCGACCGGCCGGTCACCGTGCGTGGTGAGGACCGCGATCCGGGGCTCCCGCTCGAACGGAACGGGCGGCAGGTGGCGGGCGGGGTCCAGCGCGGCGAAGTCCCGCATCGGGAGGTGACCGGAGGCGTCCTGCGGGCCGAGCGCGGAGGCCGGGATACCGTACGGGGGCGCTCCGGGCCCCCGGATCCAGCTGCGGCTCTCCTCCCGCTGAGCCGGATCGGTGGTCCCCACCCGCTCGGCCTCCGCCGTCAGGCGCAGCAGCCGCTCGGTCTCGCCGTGCCCGGGGAGGCGGAGCACCGCGTCCTCCGTCCGCGCCGCATCGACGAGCTCGGCGAGCACCGGCTCCGGCAGTGGCGGACCGGTGAACGGCGTACGGATCGTGTGCCGGTGCCAGATCGCCTGGTAGAGCGCGACATCGGCCGGCAGGCGGACCGGGACGGACCGGTCGAGCCGGACGCCTGCCAGCAGGTCCGGCTCGGCCGGGTCAGACACCCCATGACGTTTGAGGTCAAGCGGCATGGAGGTGGGCGTGGTGCGACCAGGCGGTCGCTTCGTCGTATCGGGTGCGGGTCTTGA
>NZ_JBEOWY010000069.1:0-37525 GCF_040296285.1 Kitasatospora sp. NPDC002227 | reverse complement strand
AGCGCGGAAGACGACAGGTCTGCGCCTTCCGCGCTCGCGCGGTTCCTCACGCCCCTGGGGGATGGTGCAACTTAGAGTTCGTCGTATGCGGCTGCTCAGTTACAACATCCGTTCGCTGCGCGACGACCGGCGGGCTCTGGTCCGGGTGATCAGGGCCTGTGCCGTTGATGTGGTGTGTGTGCAGGAGAGCCCTCGGTACCTGTTCCCCGGTGGGCAGGCGCGGTGGCTGGCCGGGGCCGTGGGGATGCGGGTGCTGGCCGGGGGAGGCCGGGTGGCGGCCGGGCCGATGGTGCTCGGGCGGCCCGGGGTCGAGGTGGTGGCGGTGCGGGACAGGCTGCTGCCGAAGCGGCGGGGCCTGCACGCGCGGGGCTTCGCCACGGCGGTGCTGCGGGTGGACGGCGGTGGGCCGGTCACGGTGACGAGCTGTCATCTGAGCCTGGATGCCGAGGAGCGGCTGGAGCAGTTCGCGCTGCTGCCCGGGCAGGCCCGGCCGGGCGAGGCCGCGGTGGTGGCGGGGGACTTCAACGAGCACCCGGACGGCCCCGGCTGGCAGCGGCTGGCCGCGGGCTACCGGGACGCCCACCCCGCCGCGCCCTGGGGCGGCACCTTCACCTCCGTACCCGAGAATCCGTACCAGCGGATCGACGCCGTCTTCGTGACCCCGGACGTGACGGTGGAGGCCTGCGGGGTGCCGCAGGACCTGCCGTCGGCAGATCTGGTGGCGGCCACCGACCATCTGCCGGTGCTGGCCGTCCTGCGGATGCCGCAGGAGTGAACGCCTCGCGGAGGTAACGTACCTGACGGTGTGTCGGATGCGCCGGGGACCGTACGCCAGCAGAGTGGGGGCGTGAGTGACACCCCCGTGACAGCCGCCGAGGACCACCGGGCCGGCTGGTTCGAGCTCTTCTTCGACCTGGTCTTCGTGGTGACCGTCTCCGTGCTGGCGCACGGCCTGCACGGGGACCCGGGGCCGGGGGATTTCGGCACCTTCCTGGTGCTGTTCTTCCCGGCCTGGTGGGCCTGGGCCAACCTGATGGTCACCGTCAACGTCTTCGGCTCCGCCAACCCCCGAACGCAGGCGATGCTGCTGGCCGCGATGCCCGCGCTCGGGCTGATGGCGGCCGCCGCACCCGAGGGGCTGGGCAGCAGGGCCTGGGCGTACGCGCTGGGGGCGGCCTGGGTGCGGCTGATGGCGTTCTTCATCTGGTGGAGCCGGGCCCGGCGCTCCGACAACCCGCTGCCGGTCTGGCGGCCGGTGATGTACTGCCTGGTGCCGGCCGCCGTCTGGGCGCTCTCGGCGGCGGTGCCGAGCCCGCAGCGGTTCGTGCTCTGGGGGCTGGCGATCGCGCTGGAGGCGCTGCTGCTGACCGTCCGGTCCGGCATGACCTCGGGCTTCTACGACGAGATGACGATCGACCACCTGGTCGAGCGGATCGGGCTGTTCGTGGTGATCGTGCTCGGGGAGAGCGTCTTCACCGTCGTGGTGACGCTGGAGGAGAACTTCACCAAGGCCGGCGGGCTGGCCGCGGTGTTCGGCTTCGTGGTGGTCGCCGAGCTGGCGATGATCTTCTTCGTCTGGGGCACCGCCAACGCGGCCCGGGGCCTGGAGCGGGCGATGGGCTCGGGGGCCACGGGCGCCGTCCGGGACACCGTGATGTACCTGCCGTTCGTCCTGGTCTCCGGTATCACGGTGATCGCGGCGGCGCTCGGCACCGCCGTCGCCGAACCGAACCACCACCTGCCGGTGGGGGCCCGGTGGGCGCTGTGCGGGGGAGTGCTGGCGTTCTACACCGCGAACGCCGCGATCTCCCTGCGGTACGGGGACGGGGTGGGGACGGTGGCGCGCTGGTACGTGCCGTGCCTGGTGCTCACGCCCGCGGCGCTGCTGACCGCGTGCGTCACGCTGCCCGCCTGGGGCGCGGTCGCGGTGGCGGCGGGGCTGGTCTTCCTGCTCGCGAAGCTGTCGAAGTGGGGGCGCAGGCGGCAGGGAGCCAGTGGCACTGCCTGACGGTGCGCGGGGACCTCAGCCACAACAGGGGCGCGGGGAACTGCGCGAAGTCGGGAGACGACAGGCCTGTGCCTTCCGCACTCGCGCAGTTGCCCGCGCCCCTGGAGAGTGCGACTGGCTGTCGGCCTCAGACGACCGCTCCGCCGTTGGGGTCGTGGGGTTCGTCCTCGTCGTGGTCCTTCATCCGGACGACCAGGGTGACGAAGCCGCCGAGGAAGGCGGAGACACCGACCCAGGCCGGCCAGCCGGAGATCTCGCGCCAGAAGAGGGCGTCGAAGAGCAGCAGGGCCGGGCCGCCGAGGACGGCGAGCCAGGCGAACTTGGCCGTGGTGTCGGCCGGCGGCAGCGGCGGGGGCTCCGGCGGGACGAAGTGGCCCTCGTCCGCGTCCTCGGCGGGCTCGTAGTCGCGCGGGCCGGCCGGCCGGGGGCGGGGCTGCGGCGCGAACTCGGCCAGCGGGTCGGGCTCCGGGCGCTCGGAGCGGGCGCGCAGGTTCTCCACCTCGGGCCACTCCGGGTCAGTGAGATCCACCGGGTCGTCGAACTGGGCCACCAGGGCGGCGAAGATCGCGTCCTGCTCGGCCTGGCTCCCCGCCGAGGGACGCCGCGGCTCGGCCTGGGCAGCGCTGCTCTCCACGCCGCCGTCGTCCTCCGAGGGCAGGTCCTTGTCGCTGCCTGTCGCCCCGCTCATCCGTACTGCCTCTCGCGCACGCCCGGCCCTTCAGCCCTGGTGGTTCTCGGCACTCACATCTTCGGCCCCTGCCGGGGCCAGCCGCCGGATGAAGTCGAGGCTCGCCTCGAAGATCAGCTCGGCGTCGTGGTCCAGCGTCGCCACGTGGTAGCTGCGCTCCAGGAGCAGCTCGGTCACATCCGTCGAGGATATCCGGGCCAGCACCAGTTCCGAGTTGGCCGCGGAGACCACGTGGTCCTGCGGGCTGTGCAGCAGCAGCAGCGGCTGTTTGATTCCCGGCAGCTCTTCCTGGACGGTCTTCCAGAGCCGGCCCAGCGACCAGGCCGCGTGCAGCGGCACCCGGTCGTAACCGACCTCGGTCGAGCCCTCCAGGGCGATATCGTTGGCCACCCCCGGCAGGGTCGGCACCAGGTGACGCAGCACCGGCAACAGCACACTTGCGGGGTTGTCCGAGCGGACGGACGGGTTGACGAGCACCAGGCCGGAGATCGCGTCGCCGTGCCGGGCCGCCAGCCGCAGGGCGAGCGAGCCGCCCATCGAGAGCGCGCAGACGAACACCTGCTCGCAGGTGTCGGCCAGTTCACGCAGCGCGCGGTCCGCCTCCGCGTACCAGTCCTCCCAGCGGGTCGCCTGCATGTCCTGCCAGCGGGTGCCGTGACCGGGCAGCAGCGGGACGGAGACGGTGTGCCCGGCGGCGGCCAGCCGCTCGGCCCAGGGACGCATCGACTGGGGGGAGCCGGTGAAGCCGTGCACCAGGAGCACTCCGACCGGGCCGCCGGCTTGATGGAACGGTTCGGCTCCGGGCAGCAGCGGCATCGCTGGCTCCTTGTGGGGGAGGAGAGGCTGAGAGCCGCATCGTCCCACGGCCCGCGCGCGCCGTACAGCCCCGCCCGGACCGCCGATGCACGCCGGAGCGCTCCGGGGCATTAGGATCGACCGGTCCCGCACTGCCAGGAGGCCACGGTTGTTCTACCGACTGATGAAGATGATCGTCGCACCGCTGCTGCGGATCTTCTTCCGGCCGTGGATGGAGGGTGAGGAGAACATCCCCGACGAGGGGCCCGCGATCATCGCGAGCAACCACCTCTCCTTCTCGGACTCCTTCTTCCTGCCCGCGCTGATGAAGCGCCGGGTCACCTTCATCGCGAAGGCCGAGTACTTCAACTCCCCCGGCATCAAGGGCAAGCTCACCGCCGCCTTCTTCAAGGGCGTCGGCCAGCTGCCGGTCGACCGCTCGGGTGCCCGGGGCGCGGGCGAGGCGGCGATCCGCAGCGCCATCGCGGTGATCGACCGGGGTGAGCTGTTCGGCGTCTACCCCGAGGGCACCCGCTCGCCCGACGGCAAGCTCTACCGCGGCAAGGTCGGCGGCCTGGCCCGCGTCGCACTGGCCACCGGCGCGCCGGTCATCCCCGTCGCGATGATCGACACCGAGAAGGTGCAGCCGCCCGGCCAGGTGAAGCCCAACTTCGGCATCCGCCCCGGCATCCGGATCGGCCGCCCGCTGGACTTCTCCCGCTACCAGGGCATGGAGAACGACCGCTTCATCCTCCGTTCGGTGACGGACGAGGTGATGTACGAGATCATGCGCCTCTCCGGCCAGGAGTACGTGGACATCTACGCGACCGCCGCCAAGCGGCAGATCGCCGAGGACAAGAAGCGCACCGACGCCGAGCGCAAGGCAGAGCAGAAGGCCGAGAAGGCCGCCGCCAAGGAGGCCGCCGAGGCCGAGAAGGCGGCCGAGGCCGAGAAGGCCGCGGAGAAGTCCGAGGACAGCTGACGCCGGGGGCGAGCGTGGCGGGGGAGAGACCGGGCAGTTCGGTCGAAGCGGGCGGGCTCTCGGTGGAGCTGCCGCTCTGGCTGGCTGCCTCCACCTACCGGGTCCTGGCGCTGATGTACGCCGTGGCGCGGTACTTCGGCTCGTACCTGCGCTTCGCCCACCCCGTCTCCGGCTGGATCTACCTCGGCGCGCTCACCCTCTGGACCCTCGCCAGCACCCGCGCTTTCGCCGGGCCCAAGCGCTGCACCTGGTACGTGCTGGCCACCGACCTCGCCTTCGCCGTCACCGGCGTGGTGATGAGCGGCTTCATCGACACCCCCGCCCGCATCCACGCCGGTTCGCTCACCCTGCCCACCATCTGGGCCGCCGGCACCGTGCTCGGCTGCGCCCTCAAGGGCGGCTGGAAGCCCGCGATGGCGGCCACCGCCGCGATCGGGGTGGCGAACTTCGGCTGGCACGGCGGCCTGACCGCCGACAACGCGCACTCGATCGTGCTGCTCGGCCTGGCCGGCTGCGCCGTCGGGTACGTGGTCGAGGTGGCCCGCGCCAGCCAGGCGGTGCTGGCCCGGGCCCTGCGGGTGGAGGCCGCCACCCGGGAGCGCGAGCGGCTGGTCCGGGACATCCACGACGGGGTGCTGCAGGTGCTCGCCCTGGTGCACCGGGGCGAGAGCGGCAGCGGACTGGCCCGGCTGGCCGGGGAGCACGAGCGGGCGCTGCGGGGTCTGATGACGGGCGCCGCCCTGCCGCCGCAGGCCAGCGGCGAGCAGCTCGACCTGCGGGAGCTGGTGGCCCGGCACACCGATGAGCGGATCACCCTCTCGGCCCCGGCGACGGCCGTCCTGCTGCCGGGTCAGGTGGCGGGCGAACTGGCCGCCGCCGTCGGCGCGGCCGTGGACAACGTCCGGCGGCACGCCGGGCCCGGCGCGCGGGCCTGGATCCTGGTGGAGGACGAGCCCGAGGCTGTCACGGTCAGCGTCCGCGACGACGGCCCCGGCTGCGACCCGGCCCGGCTGGCGGAGGCCGAGGCGTCCGGGCGACTGGGTGTCAGCAGGTCGATCCGGGGCCGGGTGGCGGACCTGGGCGGCAGCGCGGTGGTGCACAGTGCGCAGGGAGAGGGGCTGGAGTGGGAGATCCGGGTGCCGAGGGCATGACGGCGTTGCGGGTGATGGTGGTGGACGACCACCCCATGTGGCGGGACGCCGTATCGCGAGACCTGGCCGAGGCCGGGTACGAGGTGGTGGCCACCGCCGGCGACGGCCCGGAGGCCGTCCGCCGGGCGCTCGCCGCTCGGCCGCAGGTGGTGGTGCTCGATCTCAACCTGCCCACGCTGGGCGGGGAGGAGGTGTGCCGTCAGCTGCTGGGGCAGGACGCGGAGCTGCGGGTCCTGGTGCTCTCCGCGAGCGGGGAGCACGAGGACGTGCTCGGCGCACTGAAGGCCGGGGCGACGGGTTACCTGACCAAGTCCGCCGGGCGGGAGGAACTCCTCGCCGCCGTACGGCGGACGGCCGCCGGCGAGGCGGTCTTCACCCCCGGCCTGGCCGGCCTGGTGCTCGGTGAGTACCGCCGTCTGGCCGCCGAGCCGGAGGCGGTCGGGGCGGTGCCGAAGCTGACGGCCCGGGAGACCGAGGTGCTCCGGCTGGTGGCCAAGGGCCTGTCGTACCGCCAGATCGCCGAGCGCCTGGTGCTCTCGCACCGGACGGTGCAGAACCACGTCCAGAACACGCTCGGCAAACTCCAGATGCACAACCGGGCCGAGCTGGTCCGCTACGCGATCGAGCAGGGCCTGGACGGCTGAGTGGCGCGCAGGCGCGTCAGCGGTAGCGGGGGAAGTTGCCCGTGTCGATCAGCCAGCGGCCGACGGGAACCTTCTCGCCGTAGTCGTAGGTGTGAGCCTCGCGGTAGCGAGTGCCGTCCGGTTCGGACAGGACCTGAGCCGTGCCTCGGCCGGGATCGACGATCAGGTAGAGCGGGATGCCCATCGCCGAGTAGTCAGCGACCTTGTCGCGGTAGTCGTTCTCCGGATTGGACTTCGACACGACCTCGATCACCAACTCCACGTCGTGAGGATTGATCGCCTCCTCGGGCTGGGCGTCCAGCAGATCGGTAGGCAGAACCACCAGATCCGGCACTCGCATCCGACCGAGTACCGCGTCTTGCATGTCGGTGTCCGTAAACACGAACCTGTCAGGCGTCTGCTGCTCCAACTGTCGGCGCAGGTAGATCGCCGTCAGGCCATGCGGTGTGGTCGGCGACATCATCATGACCAGACCCTGCGGGCCGATCTCCATGCGCGGCTTCATGGGCAGCTGGGACAACTCGTCCGCGATCTCGCGCAGGCGGGCGAACGTGGCGGCATCGATGCTCATGGGGCCAACGCTACCGGCACGAGTGTCACGGCAGGGGCGCCCCGACGCCCCTGCCGTGTGGTTGTTCAGCTGCTGACGGTGGCTCGCATCAGGTCGCGGACGATGTCGATGCCCTCGCGGGTGAGGACGGATTCGGGGTGGAACTGGAGGGCGGCGAAGCCGGGGCCGCGGAGGGCGTGGATGTCGCCGGTGTCGGGGTCGTGGGCGATCTCGATGCCCTGGAGGGCGAGGCGGGCGGTGTCGGCGGGGGTGGTGCGGGCGGTGAAGGTGTTGTAGAAGCCGACCGTGCGGGGGGTGCCGAACAGGTCGACGGTCTCCTGGGCGCCCTGGTGGGGGACGGCCTTGCGGGCCAGCGGGAGGCCGAGTTCGGCGCACAGGAGCTGGTGGCTGAGGCAGACCGCGAGGAGCGGTGCGGTGCGGGGGCTGAGCAGGGCGTCGGCGACGATCGGGCGCAGCAGGGCCATCTTGGGGTCGGCCGGGTCGGCGGGGTCGCCGGGGCCGGGGCCGAGCACGAGGGGGCCGGGGTGGGCGGCGGCCAGCTCGCGCAGACCGGGGGTGTCGAAGCGCAGGGTGCGGACGCGGTGGCCTAGCGAGGTGAGCAGGTGGGCGAGCATCGAGGTGAAGGTGTCCTCGGCGTCGATCACCAGGGTCTCGCGGGTGGCGGCCGGTGCGGGCTGCTGCATCCGGAGCCAGAACGGGGCCAGCCCGGCGCGGCGGGCGTCGAGGGCGGCCTGGACGCGGTGGTCGTCGGCGAGCCGGTGGCCCTCGCCGAAGGCGCCGCTGCGGCGGCGGGCGGGGCGGGCACCGATGGCGGTGAGGACGCCGGCGGCCTTGGCGTGGGTCTCGGCGACCTCGGAGTCGGGGTCGGAGTGGCGGACCAGGGTGGCGCCGGAGCGGACCACCAGTGTGCCGTCGGCCGGGTCGACGTCCACGGTGCGGATGCAGATGGGTGAGTCCAACTGCTGGGCGCCGCTGGCGGTGCGGCCGATCAGGGCCAGCGCCCCGGCGTAGTAGCCGCGGCCGGAGCTCTCGTAGCGCCGGATGACGCGGGTGGCGTTCTGCAGGGGGCTGCCGGTGACGGTGGCGGCGAACATGGTCTCGCGCAGCACGTCGCGCACGTCCAGCGAGGTGCGCCCGCGCAGCTCGTACTCGGTGTGGGCGAGGTGGGCCATCTCCTTGAGCCGCGGGCCGAGCACCTGGCCGCCGAGGTCGCCGACGGTGCACATCATCTTGAGCTCCTCGTCGACGACCATGGTGAGCTCCTCGAGCTCCTTGGGGTCGGCGAGGAAGTCGAGCAGCGACTCGGGGGTGGGGCCGCCGGCCGGATAGCGGTAGGTGCCGGAGATCGGGTTCATCACGACGGTGCCGCCGGACTGGCGGACGTGGACCTCGGGGGAGGCGCCGACCAGCACGCGCTCCCCGGTGTGGACCAGGAAGGTCCAGTACGCGCCGCGCTCCTGCTCGAGCAGGCGGCGGAACAGCGTCAGGGCCAGGGCGGGCGAGAAGTTCTCGAGGGTGGCCCGGAAGTCGCGGCGGATCACGAAGTTGGCGCCCTCGCCTCGGCCGATCTCGTCCCGGATGACGCGGCGGACGATGTCGGCGTACTCGGTGTCGTCGATGTCGAAGGCGCCGCCGCTGAGGGTGACCGCGAGCTCGGGCAGGGCGGGCAGCAGCTGTGCGACGGGGAGGGCGTACTGCTCCTGGACGGCCAGGGCCTGCAGCGGCGTGCCGTCGTCGTGGGCGGCGAACCCGCGCTCGCGGATCTGCCGGTAGGGGATCAGCGCGAGCAGGTCGTGCCGCGGGCCGCCGGCCGGGACTCCGGCCGGGACGGGGAGCTCGGCCAGGGTGTCGTACGTGCCGACCTCGCCGATCAGCAGCTCGACGGTGTCGGGGGTGTGGCGGGGCGCCTGGCGGTGGAGCAGGGCGAAGGCGGGCGCGCCGGGGGCGGTCAGGCGGGCGAGCAGAGCGGCGGGGCTGGTCACGGGGGATCCTTCCGGGCTGGCTGTGCGGGCTTGTTCCGCTCGTCCGGGAGGGCCGTCAGGTGCTGCAACGACGACGGCCGCCCCGAGGGGCGGCCGGTGATTCGCGTCTCAGGAACGCGCCTTCAGTGGGCCACCTCGGGGATGGTCCACCACCAGTAACGGGTGCAGGGCGTGTTCACGGGCCAGAGCCTAGCCGATGGTTCGGGCGGTTGGGGCGCGTCACCCGAATGTCCGCAAGGTGTCTCACCCATCGGGCGGTGGTCACAATTCGGTTGTCACACCCCGTAGCCTGGGTCCCGTGACCGTGACACCAGAGACCAAGACTGCTCACTCCTGGCAGTCCCTTCCCGCGGCGCAGCAGCCTGAATGGCCGGACCAAGAGGCGCTGCGCAAGTCCCTTGCGGACCTCGCCTCGTATCCGCCGCTCGTCTTCGCCGGCGAGTGTGACCAGCTGCGCGCCCGGCTCGGTGCCGTGGCCCGTGGCGAGGCATTCCTGCTCCAGGGCGGTGACTGCGCCGAGGCCTTCGACGGCGTCTCCGCCGAGCAGATCCGGAACAAGCTGAAGACCCTGCTGCAGATGGCGGCCGTGCTCACGTACGCCGCCTCGGTGCCGGTGGTCAAGGTCGGCCGGATCGCCGGGCAGTACTCCAAGCCCCGTTCGAAGTCCACCGAGACGCGTGACGGCGTCACCCTCCCGGTCTACCGGGGCGACTCGGTGAACGGCTTCGAGTTCACCCCCGAGTCCCGCATTCCGGACCCGGAGCGCCTGAAGCGGATGTACAACGCCTCCGCGGCGACGCTCAACCTGGTGCGAGCCTTCACCACCGGTGGTTACGCCGACCTGCGCCAGGTGCACGCCTGGAACCAGGACTTCGTGCGCAACTCCCCGGCGGGCCAGCGCTACGAGAAGCTGGCCAAGGAGATCGACAACGCGCTGGCCTTCATGAGCGCCTGCGGGGTCACCCCCGAGGAGTTCAAGACGGTCGAGTTCTTCTCCTCGCACGAGGCGCTGGTGCTCGACTACGAGACGGCGCTGACCCGTACCGACTCGCGCACCGGCGACCTGTACGACGTCTCCGGCCACATGGTCTGGATCGGCGAGCGGACCCGCCAGCTGGACGGCGCGCACATCGAGTTCGCGTCCAAGATCCGCAACCCGATCGGGGTGAAGCTTGGCCCGACCACCACGGTCGAGGAGGCGCTGACCCTGATCGAGCGGCTCGACCCGGACCGTGAGCCGGGCCGGCTGACCTTCATCACCCGGATGGGCGCGGGCAAGGTCCGCGAGCACCTGCCCACCCTGGTGGAGAAGGTCACCGCCTCGGGCGCGACGCCGGTCTGGATCTGCGACCCGATGCACGGCAACACCTTCGAGGCCGAGACCGGCCACAAGACCCGCCGCTTCGACGACGTGCTCGACGAGGTCAAGGGCTTCTTCGAGGTGCACCGCGCGCTCGGCACCCACCCGGGCGGCATCCACGTCGAGCTCACCGGTGACGACGTCACCGAGTGCGTCGGCGGTGGCGACGAGGTGCTGGTCGACGACCTGCACCAGCGCTACGAGACGGCCTGCGACCCGCGGCTCAACCGCAGCCAGTCGCTCGACCTGGCGTTCCTGGTGGCGGAGATGTACCGCGGCCACTGAGCGCGGCCCGATGTGACGAAGGCCCCTCCGAATCTCGGTTCTCCGAGGTCGGAGGGGCTTCTTCATGCCCGGGGCGTTAGGTAAGGTGAGGCTTAGCGAGCTAAGGCAACCCTTAGTTCTGATCTTGGTCCGCCGCACTGCCCTGGGAGACTCCGCGATGTACGTGTGCATGTGCCATGCGGTCACCGAGACCCAGGTCAAGGAGCAGATCGACGCGGGTGCCGACACCCCGCGCCGGATAGCCCAGGGTTGCAAGGCCGGCACCGACTGCGGCTCCTGCGTGCGGCGGATCCAGGCCCTGCTCGGGGAGCACGGGGCCCGCCCGTGCCCGACAGCCAGGCTCGCCGAGCGGCTCGGGCTGGCTGAGCCGCAGACGCACCTGGTCGAGGCCGCCGCCTGAGCGCTCAGCTCTCCGGCTGCTCGATCAGCTGGGCGAGGTAGAGCGGCTCGCCGAGGGACTCCAGCAGTTCGAGCTGGGTGTCCAGGTAGTCGATGTGGTGCTCCTCGTCGGCGAGGATCGACTCGAAGATGTTGGCCGAGGTCACGTCGTTCTTGGCGCGCATGACCACGATGCCGCGCCGCAGCCGGTCGATCGCCTCCACCTCGACCTGGCGGTCGGCCTCGAACATCTCCTTGACCGTCTGGCCGATCCGGACGTGGAAGAGCCGCTGGTAGTTGGGCAGGCCGTCCAGGAAGAGAATGCGGTCGGTCAGTACCTCGGCGTGCTTCATCTCGTCGATCGACTCGTGCCGGGTGTACTTCGCGAGCTTGGTCCAGCCGAAGTTCTCCTGCATCTTGCTGTGCAGGAAGTACTGGTTGATCGCGGTCAGCTCGGCGGTGAGCTGCTCGTTCAGGAATTCGATGACCTCGGAGTCGCCCTTCATGGCGCTGCCTTCCTCGCTGCCGGGTGTTGAGCGAATGTTGGCACCCCAATGGGGGGAATATCCAGTAAGTTCACACTTAGTGGAACATGTGTCGGAATATCCGATTTGACCGATAAATGAGCTGCCTGGGTGGGGGTGGCGCATTGCGCGCGGTGGGGGCGCGCGCGGCGGTTCGTCCGCCGTCTGTCACCATGGAGCCATGGGTCAGTCCGAGCAAGAACAGCCTCCGCCGTCTGACCCGAGACTCCCTCCCGGCCAGCGCCTGCAGCGCGGCTGGCCGGTCCTGCACTACGGACCGGTGCCCCGCTTCAAGCCGCTGAGCTGGGAGCTCCAGGTTTTCGGTGCCACCGCCTCGGCCGAGAAGCACAGCTGGGGGTTCGAGGAGTTCCACGCACTGCCGCGGGTCACCGTGCGGTCGGACTTCCACTGCGTGACCCGGTTCTCGATGCTCGACAACGAGTGGAGCGGCGTCGCGGCGCGGACGATCCTCGAGCTGGCGCCGCCCGCCGAGCAGGTCACCCATGTGATGGTCTGGGCCGAGTTCGGCTACAGCGCCAACCTGACCCTGGCCGACTTCGCGGCCGAGACCACCGTCCTCGCCACCCACCACGACGGCGAGCCGCTCACCGTGGAGCACGGCTTCCCCGTCCGCCTGGTCGTCCCGCAGCTCTACGCCTGGAAGGGCCCCAAGTGGGTCCGCGCCGTCGAGTACATGCGCGCCGACCGCCGCGGATTCTGGGAGGAGCGCGGCTACCACAACCTCGCCGACCCCTGGACGGAGCAGCGGTTCTCCTACCAGGAGGAGCCCGGCGACGGGCCGTTGCGGTAGCCGCGCGGCGGCTCAGGCCTTGAAGGGGTTGGCCGTGACGTCGACGATCCCCTTGCGGAGATCCGTGGTGCCGTAGGTGTTGAAGTGCACGAGGCAGGCCAGCAGCAGCACGCGGTCGATCCGCGGATCGTGGACCTTCACGGTGTAGGACGCGCGCACCCCGGCCTCGCGGGCGAACTCGAAGCCCGCCGACTCGGCCGAGCGGAAGCGCATCTCGAACTTCAGTGCCGCGTCGACCACACCCCAGTCGAGCCCCGGCAGGATGCGCCGGGCCTTGTTGGCCACGCCCACCGGCTCGCCCTCCAGCGGGGCCAGGCCGGTCTGCTCGAAGGTGAACAGGTCGTGCTTCCACGAGCGGTTCTTGTGGTTGACGTTCCCGATCCGGGAGCGGTCCGGAGCCAGCGCGTAGGACTGGGTGACATAGCCCGCGAGCTGGTCGAGGCCCGGCCCGGTGCGCACCTCGAAGAGCGCCGTGTGGTCGTATGCCGCGTCCTTGTGCACGCGCACCACCGGCTCCTTCTGCCCGTCCACGTGGACGAGGAAGGTGGTGTGGGCCCGGCCGTAGTCGAGGGTGACCGTGAACTCGGTCAGCTGCTGGATCACCGGTAGCTGTCCTCTCGCTGCTCCTTGCGCCGCCTCGCGTCCTCGGTGGCCGTCCGGCTGAGGTCGGCGATCATGGGCTTGAGGTCGTCGATGTCCGAGCCGGCCATGAGCTGCTCGTAGATCCGGCCGGCGATGTCCTTCTGCCGGTCGCTCTGGTTGCCCAGGAACTCCTCGGCGGCCTGGTCCGCCTTGGCGGCGCGCTCCTCGGCCTCCGGGTCGGGGCGCTCGTCGCTGGTGAAGCCTTCGTAGCTGTAGTACGACATGTCTCTCCGCTTCCTCAGGCTGCCGGGATCATACCGATGCGGGCGGCGCCCATGGTCGAGGACCAGCCACCGCTCTTCTCGAACTCGAAGCCGCGCTGCTCGACGTCGTCGACCAGGCTGCCGAGGGTGGGCATCGGGGAATTGATGGCGTCCATGATCGCCTGGATGCCCTTGTGGATGCCGTCGATGGCCTTCTGGATGCCTTCGTAGATCTTCACGATGGTCCGGATGCCGTTCACGATCTTCTGGACGATCTTGTAGATCTTGTACATCTTGTACGCGGAGTAGATGCCCGCGCCGACGTCCGCCAGCGGGTCCTCCGGGCCGAGGCCGACGGCCTCGATCGCGGCGTCACCGGCGAGCATCTCGGCGGCCTGCTTGGCGAGCTGCTCGATCTCGTCCATGATCAGCTTGTCGATCTCGCGCAGCGCGGCGGCCAGCAGGACGGTGATCGTGTTGTACGCGTCCTTGTAGATCTTGGCGGCCGACTTGGCGGCGTCGCCGAGGCCGCCGATGCCCATGCTCCAGCGGAACAGGTACTCGTCGAAGGCCTGGCCGGTCTGGCCCTGCCACTGGCTGCCGAGCTTCCAGGAGCCCTTCCGGACGGTGCCGGCCACCGTGTAGAGGCAGTCGCCGAGGGCCTCGTACGAGTCGCTGAGGTACTTCAGGCGGCCGAAGTCACCGATGATCGGATCGAACATCAGGCCGATCAGGCTCTGCCCCGTGCAGAACTTGAACATCTTCTCGGCGGCCTTGATCTCGCCCTTGCCCTTGCAGGCCCAGAGCGCGTGCTTGATCGCCTTGCTGGTGTCGTCCTCGGCGCTGGCCGGCTCGGTGAGGTTGACCGCCTCGTCGGTGAAGTTGCCGACCGAGGAGCCGCCCGGGATGGTGCTGATGTCCGGGAACGGCAGCGAGCCGGCCGGGTAGATGCTCAGCAGGTCGGCGGCGTGCTGCTGGTCGTTGTTGGCGTAGTCCGCCGCGGTGCGCTGGATCTTCTCGTTGACCTGCCCCATACCGCGGCTGCACTGGTCGATCTTGCCGGTGAAGAAGTGCGCGATGTCGGGCACGATCGCCTTGAGCGGCAGCAGGACCAGGCAGTCGGTGCCGTCGGTGTTGGCACACTGGTTGCCCGCCCACTGGGAGAGCTGGTTGAGGTGGCCGCCCTGCTGGCTCATCAGGTTTCCGTAGGAGTGGAAATCTTCCTGTGGCGGCGTGCGGAATCCAGACACACTATCTCCCCGTTATGTGACCAAATACGAGCGACCTGCCGAAACAAGTGCGTCAGTCACATTAGCGGACAGTCTGAGTGGCTAGAACAGCCCGTCAGCAGCCCGTCAGAACAGGCTGAAGTTGACCACCACGGTGGCGCCCTGACGGAGCGGCTGACCGGCCGGAGGGTTCTGGGTGGTGGCCTTGCCGGTGCCGAACAGGGTGATCCCGCCGGACTGGAACTGGAAGCCCTGGTCGGCGAGCGCCTTCTTGGCCTCCTCCTGAGTCATGCCGACCACGTTCGGCACCGGGGTCATCCCCTTGCTGAGGACGAGCGCCACCGGGGAGCCGACGGCCAGGCGGGTGCCGGTGGCCGGGTCGGCGGAGACCACCTGGCCGGCCGGCACGGCGTCGCTGTAGGCGTCGGTGGTGCTGCCCACGGTGAGGTTCGCGCCGGTCAGGGACTCGCGGGCCTGGTCGAGGGTCAGGCCGAGCAGGTTCGGTACGGCGATCCGCTGGGGGCCCTTGGAGAGCACGACCTTCACCGGATCGCTCTTGCGGACCCGGGCGCCGACCCCGGGATCGGTGGAGACGACCTGCCCACTGGGGACGGTCTCACTGAACTGCGGGGTGAACTGCCCCTGCAGCCCGGACTTGTCGAGGATGACCACGGCCTGGTCCTGGCTCTGGCCGAGCACACTGGGCACCGTCGTGTACAGCGCCTCCGAGAGCACGTACGTGGTGGCGCCGCACAGGGCGAGCACCACGGCGAGCACGGTGCCCCAGATCAGCGGCCGCCGCGAGCGCAGCCGGCGGCGGCGCGGGGCGCGCTCGGGCAGCGGCTCGTCGATCGGGCGGGTGCGCAGGAGCTCCGGGGGGAGCTGCTGGACGGTGGTGCGGGTGAGCACCGCCGTGCGTTCGGTGGTCGGGTGGTGCGGCGTCCGGCGGGTGGAGGCCGGTGGTTCGGCGTCCAGCTGGGCCGGGGTCAGCGCGCGGCGGGCGCGCTGCAGGGCGGCGAGCAGCTCGACGGCGTCGAGCGGGCGGGCCTGCGGGTCGCGGGCCGTGGCGGAGGCGACTATCGCGTCCAGTTCGGGAGCGATGGTCGGGGTGGTCCGGGAGGGCGGGGGCACGTCCTCGTGCAGGTGCTGGTAGATCACCTGCATCGGGTTCTCGCCGGTGTGCGGGCGGGCGCCGGTGAGCAGCTCGTACAGCAGGATGCCCGCCGCGTAGACGTCCACCCGCTGGTCGGTCGGGCCGTCCTGGCGGATCTGCTCGGGGGCGAGGTAGGCGACGGTGCCGAGCACCGTGCCGACCGTGCTGGTGCTGGTGGCGTCATTGCCGCCGAGCAGCCGGACCAGGCCGAAATCGGCCACCTTGACCAGGCCGCCCTCGGTGATCAGCACGTTCTCGGGCTTCACGTCCCGGTGGACCAGGCCGGCCCGGTGGGCGGCGCCGAGCGCGGCGAGCACCGGCTCCATGACGTCCAGCGCAGCGCGGACGCTCAGCGCCCCGCGGTCACGGAGCAGGTCGCGCAGGGTGCGGCCGGGCACGTACTCCATCGCCAGGAACACCCGGCCGCCGTCCGCCCCCTGGTCGAAGACGTTCACCACGTTGGGGTGGGCGAGCCGGGCCACGGCCTTGGCCTCGCGGATGAACCGGGCCGAGAACTCGGCGTCACCCGCCAAGTCCGGGTGCATCACCTTCACCGCCACCACCCGGTCGAGCCGGGTGTCGGTGGCCCGGTACACGGTGGCCATCCCGCCCACCGCGATCACCTGCTCGATCCGGTACCGGCCGTCGAGCAGGGTGCCGATCAGCGGGGCGTGCGGTGAGGTGTCCATTCGGCCATTTTTGCAGGAGCGGGGGAGTGGTTCCGCGATCAGCGGCGGAGGCGCTCGTAGGCGGCGCTCTGCTGGAGCGTCTGCTGGGCGCTCTGCTGGACGTCCTGCCAGGTGGGGAGGGCGGTGGCGGCGACGACGGTGCGGGCGAGGCGGTCGGCGAGGGAGCGGCGGCCGGGGAAGAGGACGGGGAGGGCGTTGGCCCAGAAGCCGGCGATAGCCAGGGCCCAGCAGAAGATCGCCACGACGAAGGAGCCCCGGACCAGGGCGGCGAGTGCGACCGAGATCAGGGCGACGTCGGCGACGGTGGTGACGAGGGCGCGGGCGGCCGCGCGGCCCTTGCCGAGCGCGCCGACCTCGGCGGGCAGGACCTGCAGGCCGAGCATCAGCTTGCCCAAGGTGCGGCGGCCGAAGGCGATGCAGAGGAACTGGTAGAGGAAGGTGCAGACCACCAGGGCGGCGAAGCCCTGCTGGACGTCGCTGACAGCCGAGTGCCAGAGGGAGATGCCGACCTTCTCCCCGGTGCCGACGTAGTCGCCGTGCGAGGTCAGCAGCCCCCAACCGCCCTTGGCCGCCAGGCTGGGCACGTCGGTGAGCAGCGCCCCGATCCGGTGGAAGGTCAGCACCGCCAGCAGGCAGGCGAGGCCGATGACCAGCGCGAAGTCCACCAGCCAGGCGAGCCCACGCCTGCCGATCCCGGATACGGCCACGGTCTCCCCCTGCCACACGACTTGTCGGACCGGCACAGCTTAGACGGTGGCTCAGCCGCGCCGGCAGGGGCTAGAACGCCGGCCGTTCGCGGTGGTCCAGGTCGGCGCGGCCGGCCATGGTGGAGGAGGCCTCGGCATGGAAGCGACGGGGGATGCGGCCGGCCCGGAAGGCCAGGCGGCCGGCCTCGGCGGCGTGCCGCATGGCCTCGGCCATCAGCACCGGGTCCTGGGCACGGGTGACGGCGGAGGCGAGCATGACGGCCGAGCAGCCGAGCTCCATCGCCAGGGCGACGTCGGAGGCGGTGCCGGCGCCCGCGTCGAGCACGACCGGCACGCCCGCGTTCTCCACGATCAGCTGGAAGTTGTGCGGGTTGCGGATGCCCAGGCCCGAGCCGATCGGGGAGCCGAGCGGCATGACGGCCGCGCAGCCGACGTCCTCCAGCTTGCGGGCCAGCACCGGGTCGTCGTTGGTGTAGGGGAGCACGGTGAAGCCGTCGTCCACCAAGGTCTCGGCGGCGTCGAGGAGTTCGATCGGGTCGGGCAGCAGGGTCCGCTCGTCGGCGATCACCTCGAGCTTGACCCAGTCGGTGCCCAGCGCCTCGCGGGCCAGCCGCGCGGTGAGCACGGCCTCGCCCGCGGTGAAGCAGCCGGCGGTGTTGGGCAGCACCTGGATCGAGTTGCGGGCCAGCACGTCCAGGACGGATCCCTGGGTGCTCGCGTTCACCCGGCGCATCGCCACGGTGGTGAGCTCGGTGCCGGAGACCCGCAGGGCCTGCTCGAGCACCTCCAGGCTGGGGGCGCCGCCGGTGCCCATGATCAGCCGGGAGGAGAAGGTCTGCCCGGCGATGGTGAGAAGGTCGTCGGCCATCGGGTCAGCCTCCCTGGACGGCGGTGAGGATCTCGACCCGGTCGCCCGCGCTGAGCGCGGTGGCGGCCCAGGAGGCGCGCGGCACCACGGTCTCGTTGAGCGCCGCCGCGACCCCGGTCGGCGACTTGCTGAGGGCGGCGACCACCTCGGCGAGGGAGGCCGGGGCGGCCACCTCGCGGGGCTCGCCGTTGACTGTCAGGGAGATGGTGTTCATCGGGTGTCCTCGGGGCGCTCGGCGGAGCTGAAGCGGTCGGGGGAGAAGGGCAGGGCGAGCTCCGGCGTGCGGCCGGTGGCGAGCTGTTCGGCGATCAGGTCGGCCGTGACCGGCGTCAGCAGCACGCCGTTGCGGTAGTGCCCGGTGGCGGCCGTCAGGCCGGGCAGGGCGGTGGGGCCGAGCAGCGGGGCGTTGTCCGGCGAGCCCGGGCGAAGCCCGGCGCCGGTCTCCACCAGCGGCAGCTCGGTCAGGCCGGGCACCAGCTCGTGCGCGTCGCGCAGCAGCTCGTACACCCCGCCGGCCGTGACGGTGGTGTCGAAGCCCTGCTCCTCGCTGGTCGCCCCGATCACCAACTCGCCGTCGGCGCGCGGCACCAGGTAGATGTGCTGCCCCCGCACCACGGCCCGGACGTTGCGGGAGAGGAACGGCGCGTACGCGGGCGGGACGCGCAGCCGCAGCACCTGGCCCTTCACCGGGCGCACCGGCGGCAGCACCCCGGCGGGCAGTCCGGGCAGCAGGTGGCTGCGCGGCCCGGCGGCGAGGACCAGCTGCCCGGCCGTCAGCTCGGTGCCGTCGGCCAGCCGGACGCCGGTGGCCCGGCCGTCCGTCGTCAGCAGGCCGGCCGCCTCGGCACGCTCGAAGCGCACGCCCGCCGCCGCGCAGGCGGCGAGCAGGGCCTCGGCCAGGCGGCGCGGGTCGACCTGGTGGTCGTCGGCGACGTGCAGGCCGCCGCGCACGCCCGGGGCGAGCATCGGCTCGAGCTTGCGGCACTCGCGGCCGGTGAGCCAGCTCGAGTCGAGGCCCAGGCGCTGGTGGAACGCGTGGAGCTCGCGCAGCTCCTCGCGGTCGTCGGCGTCCAGCGCCACGGCGAGGGTGCCGGTGGCGCGGTAGCCGGTGTCGAGGCCGGTCGCCTCCCGGAGCTCGGCGGCGAAGGCCGCGTACCGCTCGTTGGAGGCCATGCCCAGGCGCAGCAGCGGCTCCTCGCCGTACTGGAGCTCGGTGACGGGGGCCAGCATGCCCGCCGCGACCCGCGCCGCGCCGCCGCCGGGGGCGGGGTCGAGCACCGTCACGGACAGGCCGCGCTGGGCGGTGCGCCAGGCGACGCCGAGGCCGATGATGCCGCCGCCGACGACCAGGACGTCCTGAGTGCGTGCCAAGGTCTGGATTCTCCCTTCGCCGGTATGACCCGGATCAGGTTCGGACGGTCGCAGGCCGTACCAGCCCGCCTCTCAGCCCGGTACGCCCGGGCTCCCGTGATGAGGAACGCACCCACCTTAACTCCGCGCGGCATTCCTCCCGAAGAGGCGTACGAGGGGTGGACGGGCCTCGGTAGGGTGCTGGCGTGGCTGAGCTGACTGAAGCGGATCGCGTGGTAATCGTCGGGGCCGGGCTGGCGGGGGCGCAGTGCGCGCTGCTGCTCCGGCAGGGGGGCTGGCGGGGGCGGATCTCCCTGGTCGGCGAGGAGCCGCACGCCCCCTACGACCGGCCGCCGCTCTCCAAGGACGTGCTCCTCGGCAAGCGGGACACCACCACGCTGGACCTCGACTGGGAACAGCTCGGCGTCGAGCTGCTCGCCGGCCGCCGGGCCACCGGGCTCACCCCCGGCACCCTGCACACCGACGCCGGCGACCTCCCGTACGACGCCCTGGTGCTGGCCACCGGCTCGGTGGCCGTGCCGCTGCCGGGGGCCGACGGCCACCACGTGCTGCGCACGGTGGAGGACGCGCTGAAGCTGCGCCCGCACCTGGTGCCCGGGGCGCGGATCGCGCTGGTCGGCGCGGGCTGGATCGGCGCCGAGACGGCGACGGTGGCCCGGCAGCTGGGCTGCGAGGTGACGGTGGTGGAGGCGGCCCCGGTGCCGCTGGCCGGGGCGCTGCCCACCGAGCTCGGGCTGCGGATGGCCGAGTGGTACGCCGAGGCGGGGATCGAACTGCGCTGCGGCGCGGCGGTGGCCGCCGTCGAGCCGGGCGTGCTGGTGCTCGGCGACGGCACCCGGGTGGAGGCCGACGAGGTGGTGGTCGGCATCGGCGCCCGCCCGGCCACCGGCTGGCTCGCCGGCAGCGGGGTCGAGCTGGACGCGCGCGGCGCGGTGGTGGTGGACGAGCAGCTGCGGACCTGCCTGCCGGGAGTCTGGGCGGCGGGTGACTGCGTCTCCTACCCCTCGGCCCGGGCCGGGCAGCGGATCACCGTGCAGCACTGGGACCACGCGCTGCAGTCCGGCCGGGCGGTGGCCGCCTCGGTGCTCGGGGCGGGCGAGCCGTACGACCCGGTGCCGTACTTCTGGTCCGAGCAGTTCGGGCGGATGGTGCAGTACGCCGGGCGGCACGCGGAGGCCGACCAGGTGGTGCGGCGCGGCGGGGAGGACGACGCGGCCTGGGCGGTGCTCTGGCTGCGGCAGGGGCGGCTGGTCGCGCTGTTCACGGTGGACCGCCCGCGCGACCTCAACCAGGGGCGCAAGCTGATCGCCGCGGGTGCGGAGCTGGACCCGGCGCTGGCCGCGGATCCGGCGGTGCAGCTCAAGGCGAGCGTTCGCTGAGGCCGCGTTGTGGGAGGCTGTGTGGTGTGAGTGAGATCGAAGCGAAGATTGAAGCCCTTGTCCCGGCGTGGCTGCACCTGCCGGACATCTCGGAGCAGTGGGGCGTCTCCATCCTCGACGTGCGCGACATGGTGCGGTCGGGCCAGCTGATCGCGGTGAAGCGTGGGGAGCGGAACACCCTGCAGGTGCCGGCCGCGTTCATCGACGAGACCGGGCCGGTGAAGCACCTGGTCGGCACGCTGACGGTGCTGCGGGACTGCCACTTCTCCGATCAGGAGATCATCGAGTGGCTGTTCACCGAGGACGAGTCGCTGCCGGGCAGCCCGATCCAGGCGCTGCGGGAGAACCGGGGCACCGAGGTGAAGCGCCGGGCCCAGGCGGAGCTGATCTGATGACGGACGCCCGGGGCGCGTTGGCCGACGCCCGGCTCTACCTGTGCACGGACGCGCGGCGCGAGCGGGGCGATTTCGCTTCGTTCGTGGACGCGGCGTACGCGGGCGGGGTGGACATCATCCAGCTGCGGGACAAGGGGCTCGAGGCCCGGCAGGAGCTCGAGTACCTGGCGGTGCTGGCCGAGGTGGCCGATCGGCACGGGAAGCTGTTCTCGGTGAACGACCGGGCGGACGTGGCGCACGCGGCCAGGCCGCAGGTGCTGCACCTCGGGCAGGACGACCTGCCGGTGCCGGCGGCCCGGGCGATCCTGGGTGACGGTGTCGTGATCGGGCGGTCCTGCCATGCCGAGTCCGAGGTGGACGCGGCGATCGCCGAACCGGGCGTCGACTACTTCTGCACCGGCCCGGTCTGGCCCACCCCGACCAAGCCGGGGCGGCACGCTCCCGGGCTCGACCTGGTCCGCTACGCGGCGGCCGCCGTGACGGACCGGCCGTGGTTCGCGATCGGGGGGATCGACCTGGGGAACGTGGACGAGGTGCTGGCCGCGGGTGCGACCCGCATCGTGGTCGTCCGGGCCATCACGGCGGCGGCAGACCCGGCTGCTGCGGCGGCGGCCCTGGCCGCGAAGCTGCGCTGATCAGCCGAGGGCCAGTCACAACACCCAGGGGCGCGGGGAACTGCGCGAGTGCGGAAGGAACCGGCCTGCGGCCTACCGCTTCGCGCAGTTCCCCGCGCCCCTGGATCGTGCGACTGGCTCTCCGAGGCAGGCCGAAGGCCGTGCGCGGCTGGCCGCGCCGTTCCCCGCGCCCCTGGGTAACGCAGCTGCTGCCCCTGGGTGTTGTGCTGTGTGACCGACCGGCTACGGTGTGCCGCATGGATGTCATGAAGGCGACAGCGCGTCAACTGCTGGTGAAGCTGGGCGCCGGGAACCTGTCACTGGAGGCCGTCGCGAGCGAGGCGGGCCTCACGGAAGCTGAGGTGGAGGCGGTCTTCCCGACCAGGGACGAACTGCTGACCGCTCTGCTGATCGATGCTTACAACGCCTCGGGCGAGGCGATGGAGGAGGCCGACCGGGCCGCCCGGGAGGCCGGGGCGGGCGCGGGGGCCAGACTGCTGGCGGTGACCCGGGCGCTGCGGGCCTGGTCGTTCGAGAACCCCGGTGAGTTCACGCTGGTGTACGGCTCGCCGGTGCCCGGCTACCACGCCCCGATGGACACCGTGCCACCCGCCTCGCGGACCCCCGCGGTGCTGGCCGGGATCGTCCGATCGGCCCTGGAGGCCGGCGAACTCACCCCGCCGAAGCGCCCGTTGACCGGGCAGAGCCTGCTCCTGCCGGAGGCCGTCCAGCTCTTCGGTGGCGTGCCCGAGGCTCCCTACGCCGACCTGATCGAGCGCGGCATCGTGCTCTGGAGCAGCCTCGTCGGCCTGCTGGTCTTCCAGGTCTTCAGCCGCACCCACGACAGCGTGCGGGACGAGTCCGCGTACTTCGACTTCGCCATCGCGGTGGCGGCCGAGGGCGTGGGACTTGAAGTGCCCTTCAACGAGAACGAGCTGTGAACACCACCAGAACCCTCTGCTTCGTCATAGCGGCGCTCTCCTCGTACGCCGCGCTGGTCTACCGGCTCACGCAGGTGCGCCGCAGCTGGCGGGACGGTGCCTACCGGGCGCTGTTGGTCACGCTGTTGCTGCAGTGCCTCACCTTCACGATGGGGGCCGTCGCCATGGGGGGCGGCGCGTTCCTCGGGGTGGGGAACCTGGCGATCCTGTTGATGCACGTGGCCGCCGTGGCCTTCTGCGTCAGTGCGCAGGTCATCCTGCTGCGCTGGGCATTGGCGCCGGAGGAGGCGGCGCGCCGCGGCCGCAGCTGGCTGATCGCCGGGGTGGCGGTCAACGTGCTGCTGGTCGCGCTGTTCTTCCTGGTGGACGGCCCGGGCCGGGCGGCCACCGACTTCAACACCGGCAGCGGCCAACCGCTGGTGCTGCTCTACCTGTTGGTGTTCATCGTCTCGCAGGCCGTGCCGTGCGTGACGATCTTCCGGCAGTGCGGGGCGTACCTGCGGATGGCCGACAAGGAGTCGCTGCGCCAGGCGCTGCGGATGCTCTCGGTGACGGCCGCCATCCTGTTCCTCTACTGCTCGGCGCGGACGGTCAACATCCTGACCGCCGCCGCCGGGTTGGACATCGGGCTCTGGCAGCTGGCCTCGAACGTCTTCAGTGCGGTGGGCATCGTGACGCTGTCGCTCAGCCTGACCATCTCCTCCTGGGGGCCGCCGGCCACCAGGCTGCTGGAGTGGGCCCGCAACTACCGCGCCTACCGGGCGCTGTACCCGCTCTGGCGGGACCTGTACGAGGCCTCGCCGGACATCGCGCTGGAGCCGCCGGGTGCGGCGGTCTCCGACCTGGACTACCGTCTGCACCGGCGGGTGGTGGAGATCCGGGACGGCTGGCGCGAACTGCGGCCGTACATCGAGCGGGTGCCGGTCCAGGCCGGTGCGCCGGCGATCGAGCAGGTCGGGCCGGCGGTCGAGGAGGCCGGACAGGCGTTCACCGAAGCGGCACAGCTGCGCCGGGCTCTGCACGCGAAGCGCACCGGAACCGTACCGGTGGCGAGCAAGGACGAGGGCGATTTCGAGGACCGCGACACGGACAACTTCACGGCAGAAGTGGCCTGGCTCACCCAAGTGGCCTCCGCCTACCGTAGGATGAGCAGCGCGAGTTGAGACTCCCGCCCGGTCTGCACCCCCGTCAGACCGGGCGGGCCCCTCTTTTCCCCCGGTGCCCCCCGTGGGTTTACCCGTTCTTGGGTTCCCCGTTTTTTCTGTTGAGCCGGGCGGGTGTGTGCGTACCCCGCCCGGCCCCCGGCTCCGTCCGTCCCCCGACAGTGGAGCCAGGCCGACACGGCAAGCCAACTCGGCTACCCCCGTAAACGAAGTTAGCTGGCAGCTATCGGCGAGGACCTACGTTGGCGGAGTCCGGGCTGATTGTCAACTGACAGCTAATCTGCGAAACTGACGATTAGCCAAGGGCTAAGTTGTCGAGGGGGTGACGGGGGGAGATCCGCAGTGGCCGACGACCACGCAGTCGACGAGCAGGGGCCTGGGCAGGAGGCCGACGAACGGGCCGTGCTCGGCGTGCGGTTGGACAAGCTCTTCAGAACGGTCCGGCCCAAGGGGCGGCACTGGACCAACGCCGAGGTGGCGGAGGAGCTCAAGCGGGCCAACCCTGAGCTCAAGGTCGGCGGGGTCTACCTGTCGCAGCTGCGGACGGGCAAACGCTCCAACCCCTCACCGGACTTGCTGGCCGCACTGGCCCGCTTCTTCGGCGTCTCGGTGGCGTACTTCTTCGACGACCAGGTCGCCGAGTCGGTGCTGAGCGAGGTCGCGGCGATCGAGGCGCTGCGGCAGGCCGGGGTCCGCGCGGTGGCGATGCGGGCGGCCGGGATGAAGAAGGAGAACCTGCAGGCCATCACGGCCATCATGGACCAGTACCGGCAGTTGCAGGGCCTGCCGCCGGTCAGCGACTCCTCGGGGGCGGAGTGAGGAGCACGGCTCGGTGATCGGCGCGAGGAAGGGCTCGGGGGACCAGGGGCGCCGCAAGGGCCTCAAGCGGCTCCGCAAGGACGGCGCGCGGCTGATCGCCGGGCTCGGCCTGCCCCAGGTCTCGGACGTGGTCGAACTCTGCGGCTACCTCGGCGAGATCCGGGGCCGCCCCATCACGCTCATCCCGATGCCGATGCCTGCCTCGCACCCGTGCGGCATGTGGGTCGCCGCGCGCGACGAGGACCTGATCTTCTATGACGCCAACACCACCAGCGCGCACCAGGAGCACATCATCTTGCACGAGCTGGGCCACATCATCTGCTGCCACCGGGGCGCGGGCGGGCTGGACGAGGCCAGTGCCCGGCTGCTCTTCCCCAACCTCGACCCCGACCTGGTGCGCGACATGCTGCTGCGCGCCACCTACGACGACGTCCAGGAGCAGGAGGCCGAGATCATCGCCTACCTGCTCTCCCAGCGGGTCGGCGGCCCGCAGCCCGACGGGCCGCAGGCCGCCGGGCCCGGCGAGGACGGCCGGCGCAGCCTGATCGAGCGCACCCTGATCTAGGGCCTGTCCGGCCGATCTTGCCGGGCGCACGCACAACCGGGCCCCGACGTCGCGCGCTGATCCGACAAGATCGGCCGGACAGGCCCTCGGGGGCTAGACCAGGGCCTGGGCCACCTCCTCGGCGAGGAGGGCGACCGCGCGGCGGATGTCGGTCTCGCGGTGGTCGGCGGTGACGAAGAAGCGCAGCCGGGACAGACCCTCCTCGACGGCGGGGTGGAAGATCGGGTCGGCGATCAAGCCACGCGCGTAGAGGCGGTCGGCGACCAGCAGGGTGCGGGCCGAGTCGCCCAGCAGGCAGGGGACGATCGGGGTGTGCGCGCTGGTGCCGGTGGCCAGCCCGGCGGCGGTGGCCAGGCCGAGGAAGAGCTCGGCGTTGCGGTGCAGGGCGCCGACCCGCTCGGGTGTGATCAGCTCGGTGGCGGCCAGCGCGGCGGCGGCGTTGGCCGGGGTGAGGCCCACGCTGTAGACGAAGCCGGGCAGGGTGTGCCGCAGCCAGCGCACCAGCCGGGCCGAGCCGCCGAGGTAGCCGCCGCAGCTGGCGAAGGCCTTGGAGAGGGTGCCCATCCAGAGGTCCACGTCCGCCCGGTCGACGCCGAAGAACTCGCCGACGCCCCGGCCGCCCGCCCCGACCGTGCCGATGCTGTGCGCCTCGTCGACCATCAGCAGCGCGCCGTACCGCTTCTTGAGCTCGATCACGGCCGGCAGGTCCACCAAGTCCCCGTCCATGCTGTACGCGCCCTCGACCGCGATCGGCACCCGGCGGAACCGGTGCCGGTTGGCCCGCAGCAGGTGCTCCAGCTGCCCGGTGTCGTTGTGGACGAACGGGCGCCGGGCCGCCCCGGAGAGGGTGCAGCCCTGCAGGATGCTGTCGTGCGCGAGCGCGTCGTGCAGCACCAGGTCACCCGGGCCGAGCAGGTGGCCGATCGCCGTCACGTTGGTGGCGTGCCCGCTCACCAGCGCCAGGCAGTCCGGCACCCCGAGGAACTCCGCCAGCGCCCGCTCGAGCCGGACGGTGAGCTCCCGCTCCCCGGAGAGCACCCGGCTCGCGGAGACGGAGGTGCCGTAGCGGTCCACCGCCTCGTGCACGGCCCGGCCGACGGCCGGATGGCCGGACAGGCCCAGGTAGTTGTAGCTGCCGAAGGAGAGGTACGGCCGCCCGTCGATCACCGTGGTGTCGCGGATGGTGCCTTCGTGCACCCGGAAGTACGGGAACCGCGCCCCGCTCGCCTTGATCGCGCCGAGCCGCTCCTCGAACTCCCGGATCTCCGGGAAGTCGTCCGCCGGGGCGGCCGCAGCCCATGCGGCGTCCCGTTGGCGCGGGAAGGACGGTGTGTACGGGACGGCCTGCTCGCCGGAGTACGGTGCGGCCAGGGTGATCAGCTCGCCGATGGTGCGGCCGGGTGCGTAGAGGTGCTCGGGCTGGAAGCCGGGTATTCGCCTGCCGAGGTTGGCCGCCAGCTCCTGCACCATCAGGGAGTCGAAGCCGAGGTCGGCCACCAGGCTCTGCTGCGGCGCGAGTTCGGAGAGCGGGAACACCCCCGTCCGGGAGACCTCCTCGAGCACCACGGCCGCCGCCGAAGTGCCGCCCGTGCCCGGGGCGGCGGGGGCCGCCTCGGCCTTGCGCAGCGGTACGGCCTGCTCGGTGACGTCCCGGGCGGTGGTGTCCACCACCCAGTGGTGGCGCGGGGCGAGCGGGCTGGGCGGGAGGGTGCAGGGGGGCGTGCGGGGGGTGTCCGCCGCCGGGCCGTGGTCGGCCGCGGGGCGGCCCTCGGCGGCCTCGGTGAGCCGGGCGACGGCCTCGGTGAGGTCGGCGGCCCGCAGGGTGAGCCGCTCGGTGAGCGGGGCCCGCTGGGCGAGGGTGCTCGCCACGGCGGCCAGCGGTGGCCGGTCCTCGGCCAGGGCGCGGGCCAACTCCCGGGCATGCCGCGCGAGTCCGGCGGTGTCCCGGGCGTGCAGCACCAGCCGGTGCGGCCCGGGGGCGTGGGCGGGCGCCGGTACGGCGGGGGCCTGCTCGAGCACCAGGTGGACCCCGGTGCCGCCGAAGCCGAAGGCGCTCACCCCGGCCCGGCGCCGCTGCCCGGCGTCGGGCCAGGCGGTCGGCCCGGTGGCGATGGTGAGGGCGGCGGCGTCCAGGCGGCTGTGGTCGGCCAGCTCGAACGCGGGCTGCGGCGGGATCACGCCCCGGTGCACGGCCAGTACGGTCTTGATCAGCCCGGCCAGCCCGGCGGCGTTCAGCGAGTGCCCCACCACGGCCTTGACCGCGCCGAGGTGGGCGGGCGGGGCGTGTTCGCCACGGAGTTCGGCCAGCACGCCGATCTCCACCGGGTCGCCGACCGTGGTGCCGGTGCCGTGCGCCTCCAGGTAGCCGACCGCACCGGGCTCGAGCCCCGCGTCCCGGTAGGCCCGGCGCAGCGCGCGCAACTGCCCTGCCGCCTGCGGGTGCAGGCCGCCCTGCACGGTGCCGTCGTTGGCGGTGCCCACGCCCCGGATCACGGCGTAGACCCGGTCACCGGCCGCCAGCGCGTCCTCGAGGGGCCGCAGGACGAGCACTCCGGCGCCCTCGCCGAGCACGAAGCCGTCCGCCGCCGCGCCGAACGGCAGGCAGCGGCCGCTGCGGGAGATCGCGCCGATCCGGCACAGGCCCACCAACAGGTCGGGCGTGAGCACCAGTTGGGCGCCGCCCGCGATGGCGATCCGGCTGCGGCCGGCCCGCAGCGCGTACACGGCGTTGGCCACCGCCAGCAGTCCGCCGGAGCAGGCCGCGTCCAGCGCGTAGCTCTCGCCGTGCAGGTCGAAGACCGAACTGATCGTGCTGGGGCCCATGTTGAGCAGCAGGCCGGCCACCGAGGTGCCGTGCAGGCCGTCCACCGCGCGGGCGCTCTCGAGCAGGCGCGCGCTGTCGCCGCGGGCCCCGAACTCGCCGCCGGCCAGCTGGCGGACCCTGATCTGCATCGCGCTGATGTCGCGGTAGCCGCTGTCGGTGAGCGAGGCGATCACAGAGGTCTCCTCGCGGTCGAAGCCGCCCGCCTCCCAGCCCGCGTCCTGGATCGCCTCCCGGGCCAGGTCGATCAGCAGCCGGTGCTGCGGGTCCATCGACCTGGCCCGGCGGGGCGGGATGCCGTAGTGCGCCGCGTCGAAGTGGCCCACCTCGGGCAGCAGGGCCATGGTGTCGGTGTAACCGGCCGCCGCGTCACGGAAGTTGTCGCTGCGGAAGGCGGCGGCGCGCCAGCGGGAGTCCGGCACGGCGGCGAACTGCGGCGCCGGGTCGGTCAGCAGGCGCCAGTACTGGTTGAGGTCCCGCGCGCCCGGGAAACGGCAGGCCATGCCCACGACCGCGATGTCAGCACGGCCGGCACGGGTCGCGGCGGTCACGCCCCGGTGCCCGATCGATCGCGCCACCAGGCGACGGTGGCCGCCACCTGCTCCTCGACCGGGGTGGCCCGGACGGTCAGGGCCTGCTCGTAGGCACTGGAGTCCAGCACGAACGGGCGGTCGAACTGGTAGCTGATCTCCTTGAGCGCCCGCAGGAGCGGGGAGAACAGGCCGGCGAGGGTGAGCACCGCCGGCGGCAGGCCCTTGACCGCGACCGGTCCGGTGCCGGCCTCCCGGCACAGCAGGCCGACCATCTCGGCCGCGGAGCGGGCGGGGGCGGTCGGCAGGTGCCAGGCGCGGCCCCAGGCACTGTCGGTCTCGGCCAGCTCGACCATCGCGCGGGCCACGTCGGGCAGGTAGCTCCAGCTGTGCGGCGCCGTCGGGTCGCCGAGGACGGAGACGGCCTTGCCCTGCAGCACCTTGGGGACCACCCGGTCGGCGAGGTGGCCGCCGGCGGTGACTCCCGGGCCGAAGAAGTCGGAGGCCCGGAGCTCGACGGCGCGGATGCGGCCCTGGCCGTGGAGCGTCTTCGCCTGCTGCCAAGTGGCGGCGCGGACCCGGCCCTTGGGGCCGGTCGCGGCCAGTGGCAGGTCCTCGGTGAGGGGACCCTGGGCGGTCGGGCCGTAGCCGTAGAGGTTGCCGAGCAGGACGAGGGGGGCTCCGCTCGCCTCGGCGGCCCGGAGAACCGCCGCGGCCAGCGGCGGCCAGTCGGCGGCCCAGCGGTGGTAGGGGGGAGCGGCGCAGGCGTGGATCGCGGCGGCGCCCTTGACGGCCTCGGTCAGCCGGGCGGGGTCGGTCGCATCGAGGGCGACATGCTCGATGCCGGGCTCCGAGGCCCGGCCGGACTTGGTGACGACCCGCACCGAACGGCCCTGCTCGGCCAGCAGACGGGCAGTGGCGGCCCCGGCGGGCCCGAATCCTATGACGACATGAAGGCTCACGGGGGCACCCTAGCGCGGCATTGGTTGAGACCTCGTCAGGTCCACACCCCGGCCGGGCCAGCACCTTCGCTGGGCCAGCACCACAGGGGCGCGGGGAACTGCGCGAGTGCGGAAGGCACCGGCCTGCGGCCTCCCGCTTCGAGCAGTTCCCCGCGCCCCTGGACAGTGCAACTCGCCCCTGTGTCCGAAGAGGAAGCTCAGTGCTTGCGGGCCGTGGCCGCCTCGGCGAGGGAGAGGAGGACCGCGCGGGCCGGGCCGTCGGCGAGGGGGGCGGTGTCCAGGGCCGTCAGGGCCTGCCGCATGAGCTCCGCTATCCGCTGCTCGACGGCGTCGGCCGCGCCGCTGCGGGCGACTAGCTCGCGCAGGCCCGGGATCTCCGACGGGTCGAGATCCGCTGCGCCGAGACGGGAGTCGAGGTGCCGGGCGTCGGCGGGGGCCAGGCCCCGCATCGCGTGCGCGATCAGCAGGGTCCGCTTGCCCTCGCGCAGGTCGTCCCCGGCGGGCTTGCCGGTGACGGCCGGGTCGCCGAAGACCCCGAGCAGGTCGTCCCGCAGCTGGAAGGCCTCGCCGAGCGGCAGCCCGAAGTCCGAGTAGGCCGCCACCAGCTCCGGCGAGGCGCCGGCCAGGAGTGCGCCGACCTGCAGCGGCCGCTCGATGGTGTACTTCGCCGACTTGTAGTGGAGCACGACCTGCGCCCGGTCGACCGCACCTTCGTCCGCCGAGTCCCCCGCGACGGGCTCCAGGACGTCCAGGTACTGCCCGACCATGACCTCCGTCCGCATCAGGTCGAAGGCCGGCTTGGCCGCCCGCACCCGCTCGGCCGGCAGCCCGCAGCGCCCGAACAGCTCGTCGCACCAGATCAGCAGCAGGTCGCCGAGCAGCAGCGCCGCCGAGGCGCCGTACTGCTCGCGGTCTCCGCGCCAGCCGTGCTCGCGGTGCAGGCCCTCGAAGCGGCGGTGCACCGAGGGCAGGCCGCGCCGGGTGTCGCTGCGGTCCATCAGGTCGTCGTGCACCAGGGCGCTGGCCTGCAGCAGTTCGAGCGCGGCGGCCGCCTCCGCGATGCCGGGGGCGTCGGCCGCGCCGCCGGCGCCGCGCCAGCCCCAGTAGCAGAAGGCCGGCCGCAGCCGCTTGCCGCCGTCGAGCAGGAACTCGCGCAGCGCGGTGGTGGCGGGCGCCAGCTGCGGGGAGATCTTGTCGAGCAGGGTGCTCTGCCCGTCCATGAACTCCGCGAGCGCGGCGTTGACCCGCTCGCGGACGGCCTCCACGTCGATGGGGCTGGCGGTCTGGGTGGTGGGCGAGGGCACGAGGAGGCTCCGGATCGCTGCTGGGGTGACAAGCCAGCGTAACGGGGGCCGGACGCCCCTCGCGTCAACCCCTGTCCCGAGGGGTGACCGGTGCAGGTGACGTTCCGTCTCACAGAGTGGACGAGGATTGCCGGGCCGTTCGCCGATCCCGCTAACCTGCCAGCATGGCACTCGGGATTCCCACGACCAGGACCGACCGCGCACTGACGGTGCGCGAACTCCTCGCGGCCGGGAACCGTTCGTTCTCCTTCGAGTTCATGCCCCCGCGCAGCGACGTAGCCGAGTCCAGATTGTGGGAAGCGATCCGCCGGGTCGAGGCGCTCGACCCGAACTTCGTCTGCATGACGTACGGCGCCGGCGGCTCCTCGCGCGGCCGCACCGTCAACCTGGTCGGCCGGATCGCCACCGAGACCACCCTGACGCCGGTCGCCCACCTGACCGCCGTCGACCACTCCATCGCCGAACTGCGCAACATCATCGGCCAGTACGCGGACCAGGGCGTCCGCAACGTGCTGGCCGTCCGGGGGGACCCGCCCGGTGACCCGGCCGGCGAGTGGGTCCGCCACCCCGAGGGCGTCACGTACGCCTACGAGCTGGTCGAACTCATCCGCTCCATCGGGGACTTCTGCGTCGGCGTGGCCGCCTTCCCGCAGATGCACCCGCGCTCGGAGAACTGGGACGAGGACATCAAGCACTTCGTCGCCAAGTGCCGGGCGGGCGCGGACTACGCGATCACCCAGATGTTCTTCGAGGTCGAGGACTACCTCCGGCTGCGCGACCGCGTCGCGGCGGCCGGCTGTGACGTGCCGATCATCCCGGAGATCATGCCGGTCACCAACGCCCGCCAGCTGGAGCGGTTCCCCGAGCTCAGCGGCTCGCCGTTCCCGCCCGCCCTCGAGGCGCGACTGCGCGCGGTGGCCGACGACGCCCCGGCGCTGCGCGCGGCGGGCATCGAGCACGCCACCGCGATGGGCGAGCAGCTGCTCGCCGAGGGCGCGCCCGGTCTGCACTTCATCACCCTCAACCACTCGACCGCGACCCTGGAGATCTACCAGAACCTCGGCCTGCACCAGCGCTGAGCCGGTCGGCAGGGAACTGGGCTGGGCGGTCCGCAGCCTGTACAGTCGCCGCACGCGCGGGCTCCTGCGCGGCGGGGGCTCGTGTGCGACTGGAGGCATCGGAATGAGTGCCGGGTACCTGCTGCTCTACGCCGCGCTCGCCGTGGTCGCGGTCTGGCTGGTGGCCGAGCTGCTCTTCCAGCACCGGGCCCCGGTGCACTGGCGGGCGCTCGCCCTGGTGGGGTTCCTCACAGTGGTCGCCGGGATGTCCCTCTCCTCCGTCCCCGTGATCGGGGCCGGGGCCGCCGCCTTCGCCGTCGGCCAGGTCTTCGTCACCCTCGCCGTCAAGCAGGGCCGCCCGGTCGGCTGGTCGCTGCGCCGCCCCGACGGCTCCCTGCCCGGCCCGCTCGCGCGAGTCCCGCTGCTCAGCGCCGCCACCGGCGGCGCCGTGGCGGCCGCCGCCGTGGCCGCGTCCGAACCGGTCGGCGAGGTCGGCCCGGTGGAGGCGGAGGCGCCGGCGGCAATCGGCTACGAGTACGAGCAGATGCAGGAGCTCTCGGCGGAGCAGAGCGTCTACGCGCCCGCCGCGGAGTACTACCCGCAGGAGCAGCAGCAGTACGTCCAGCCCGAGTACCAGTACCAGGTGGACCCGTACGGGCAGCAGCAGTGGCAGCAGCAGCCGGTGGTCTACGACGGCTACCAGCAGCAGCCGGCGCCGGGGTACGGCTACGAGTACCAGGACCCGTACGGGCAGCAACAGCAGCAGTGGCAGCAGCAGGTGCCGCAGCAGCAGGGCTGGGAGTACCAGCAGCAGCCGTACCAGGGCTGAGCCGGGGAACAGACCCGCTCGGCGGGTGGTTCTGGGGTCTGTACACGCCAGTGTCAGGAGGAGACCCCGTGAGCTACGAGGAGTACCAGCGCGCCAACCTGTTCTTCGACTCGAAGGACTACGCCGGAGCAGCGGCCATCCTGGCCCCGATCGTCGAGGCGGAGCCCGGGCACCGTGCGGCCGTCGAGCTGCTGGGGCGGTCGTACTTCCACAGCGCGCAGCTGGGCCGGGCCGAAGACGTCTTCCGCCGCCTGATCGAGCTGGACCCGGGGAACGGCTGGGCGTACGAGGTGCTCGGCCGGACGCTGGAGCGTCGCGGCGAAGCTGCCGAAGGGGCTCGCTTCCGGAAGCTCGCTGCCGCGATGGGTGTTGCCTGACGACCGGGCAGCGCCCCAGGGGCGCGGGGAACCGCGCGAGGCCGGAAGAAGCGGACCTGCCGGCTGCCGCGAAGATCCAGTTGCAACGCCCAGGGGCGCGGGGACTGGCGCGAAGCGGAAGGCCGCAGGCCGTTGCCTTCCGTACTCGCGCAGTTCCTCGCGCCCCTGGGTGTTGCGACTGAACCCCTGCGGGAAGGGCTATGCCGGGCCGATGGCGGTGGCCGTGATCGAGGCCGACATGCCGGCCCGGGCCAGGCCGCCGCCGGGGTGGGCGGTGGCGCCGATGAGGTGGAGGCCGGGGAGGGGGGTGGTGTTGGCCGGGGCGAGGGTGGTGGCCGCCAGGGAGGGCGGGGCGAGGGGGGTGGCGGGGAGCAGGTGGCGCCAGAGGATGCGGTCGCGCAGGTCGAGGCCGGCGGTGGCGAGGTGGTCGAGGAGCTGGCCGGCGTAGGCCTCGGTGGGGGTGGCACCGGCCGGGACGGTCACCGAGAGGGTGACGGCCTCGTGGTCGGCGTCCGGCACCAGGGCGGGGTCGTCCGGGCGGTGGACCTGGACGGTCGGCTGCGGGGGCAGGGAGCCGTCGGCCAGGGCGGCGAGCTCGGCGGCGGCCGAGCGGGCGTGCACCACCGTACGGAAGGGGGTGCCCGCCGGGCGGGCGCCCCGGAGCGCGAGCAGGCAGCTGAACCGCGCGAACGGCCGCGCGGGGGCGAGGGGGGCGGGGCCGGGGGCGATGCCCCGGCCGTACAGCTCGTGGTGGTCGATCGCGGAGAGCACCAGGTCGGCCTCGACCCGCTCGCCCCCGGCGAGGACACCCGCCGCCCGGCCGCCGTCGACCAGGACCTCGGTCACGGGGGCGGAGAAGCGGAACTCCACCCGCCGCGCCTCGCACCGCCGGTACACCGCCTCGGCCAGCGCCCGGAGCCCGCCCTGCACGTACCAGACGCCGAACGACTGCTCCATGTACGCCAGCACGGCGGCGCCGGCGGGGGCGGTCCGGGGGTCGAGCCCGAAGCGCAGGGCGTGCTCGTGCAGCAGGGCGGTCAGGCCGGGGTGGTCGCCGAGTTCGCGGGCGGCGAGGTCGGCCAGGGTGCGGGTGGGGCGGCCCAGGCGGGCCAGCCCCTTGCGGGGGGCGGCCGGGTAGGGGTCGGTCCGCAGCGGCCGCGGGTCGGTGGGCAGCGGCTCCTCGAGCAGCGGGCGGCGGGTGGCCTCCCAAACGGTGCGGGCCCGGTTGGAGACCTCGTTCCACCGCTCGCCGTGGCCCGGGCCGAAGGCGGCGTCCAGCGCCTGGGCGACCCCGCCCCGGGAGGCGTTCGGCAGCACCAGGTCGGTGCCGTCGGGGAAGAGGTGCCGGCTCTCCGGCTCGACCGGGCCCATGGTGACCAGCTGCTCCAGCGGCTCCTTGCCGGTCTTGAGCGCGAGGTCGCGGTAGACGGCGGGCAGCGTCAGCAGGTTCGGCCCGGTGTCGAAGGCGAAGCCGCCCCGCTCGTAGCGGCCGAGCTGGCCGCCGTAGGTGCCGCTCGCCTCGCAGACCGTCACCCGGTGCCCGACGGTGGCCAGCCGCGAGGCCGCGGCCAGGCCGCTCACTCCCGCGCCGATGATGACGATCCTTGCCATGGGGCACGATCCTAGTCCTGACCTCCCTGGTTGCCGGCCCGGTACCGGCCCGGGGTGGTGCCGAATTCGCGGTCGAAGGCGTGGGAGAAGGCGTACGGGGTGCCGTAGCCGACCTGGCGGGCGATGGTGGCGAGCGAGTCCTGGGTGTCGCGCAGGAGGGTGGCGGCGAAGGTGAGGCGCCACCAGGTGAGGTAGCCCATGGGCGGGCGGCCGACCAGGGCGGTGAAGCGGCGGGCGAGGGTGGAGCGGGAGACGCCGACCTCGGCGGCCAGGCGGTCGTTGCTCCAGGGGGCGGCCGGTTCGGAGTGCAGGGCCCGCAGCGCGGCGGCCGTCACCGGGTCGTTCAGGACGCCCGGCCAGGCGCCGCTGGTGGTCGCGGCCAGCCAGGAGCGGACCATGTAGACGAGCAGCAGGTCGAGCAGGCTCGGCAGGGCGATGCAGGCCCCCGGCCGCTGCCCGTCCAGCTCCCGGCCCAACAGGTCGATCGCGGCGCTGAGTTCGGGCCGGCTGCCGACCCGGGCGGGGAGGTGGACCACCTGCGGCAGCTCCGCCATCAGCGGGTGCACCCGCTGCCGGTCGAGCCGGTACTTGCCGCACAGCAGCTCCACCTCGCGGGCGCCGGTCCGCTCCGGCCGGGGTGCGCTCCCGGTGAGCCAGTGCTCGAACGGGACCGCCCGCCCGAACGCGGCCTCGCCGGCCTCGGCGTCGGCGAGCAGGTGCCCGGCGCCGTGCGGCAGCAGTACCGCGTCACCGGCGCCGAGGGTGAGCGCCGTGCCGTCCTCGGCCAGCAGCCGGCAGCCGCCGGTGAGGACGACGTGGAACCCGGCGCCTTCGTACGGCGCCAGCCTGGTGCACCAACTCCCGCTCACCCGAAGCCGGTTGGAGGAGGGCCGCCCGATCCGGACGGCCGATATCGCGTCGCTCACCACGTCCATCGGGCCAGCGTACCCATGACCGCAGAGGTGAGCTTCTGGCGTATCCGGATGATCCGTTGGAGCATTGAGAGCATCAGCCGTGCTCTCTAGCGTTGAGCCCATGGACGAGAGCGTGCAGCGCATCGCGCTGGGAGATGTCGAGATCATTCGAGTCGTCGAGTGGGCGGGGGAGTTCATCACCGGCCGGGAGCTGGTCCCGGACGCGCCCGCCGAGTTGTGGCAGGAGAACGCGGGCTGGCTGGCGCCGGACCACTGGAGCCCGGAGAGCGGCCTGGCCGCCGTGACCCTGCAGACCTGGGTGCTGCGAAGTGGCGGACGGACCGTCCTGGTGGACACCGGCGTGGGCAACGGGCGTGAGCGGCCCGGCAATCCGCTGTTCCACCGGCGGGAGGGGGACTTCCTGGGGCGGCTGGCCGAGGTCGGGGTCCGCCCGGAGGAGGTGGACGTGGTGGTCAACACGCACATCCACGGCGACCATGTCGGCTGGAACACCCGGGACGAGGGGGGAACGTGGGTGCCGACCTTCCCCAATGCCAGGTACCTGCTGCCGGCCGCCGACGTCCACCACTTCGGCCCGGAGAACGGGCACGCGAAGGGGGTGCGCGCGGATGACCGGCTGATCTTCGAGGACAGCATCGCGCCCGTCCTCGCCTCCGGCCAGGCCGAGTTGTGGGACGGCGGCCACCGCATTGACGAGCACCTGAGCCTGGAGCCGGCGCCCGGCCACACGCCTGGCTCGGCCGTGCTGCGGCTCGACTCGGGCGGCGACCGGGCGGTGTTCGTCGGCGACCTGCTGCACAGCCCGGTGCAGATCCTGGCCCCCTCGTGCAGCAGCTGCCTCTGCCTCGACCCGGCGGGCGCGGCGGCCAGCCGGCAGCGGATTCTCGGACGGGCCGCCGAGCTGGGGGAGTTGGTGATCCCGGCGCACTTCGGCGGCACGGGGGCGGTGGAAGTGCGTCGGGAGGGAGGTGAGTTCACCCTTGGACGCTGGGTGGGCTAGGAGTTTGCTGAAGATCTTTCTCCGGCCGCCCGCCTTGCCCGAGTTCGCCGGAAAATATCGATCGGGGCAATCTGGTGCAAGCTGGGCGCGATTTCAAGATCGTCAGTGCACTCCTAGGCGGTGTAGGGGGTGTCGAGGAGTTCGAGCAGCTCCGGGTGGATGAGGGCGCCGGGGAGGCGGGGGTGGTCGGTGAGGATGCCCGCTGCTCGTAGGCGGTCCAGGGCCGGCCGAGGGTCGTGCGGGATGCGGCCCTGCAGGGAGTCGGCGGAGAGGGCCGGGGCGGCGCGGAGCTGGGTGAGGACGGCGGTGGCGGCGGGGTCGCCGGCGATCTGGGCGACGGCGGCGCCGAGCAGTTCGCCGTAGGTGGCGAGGGTGCTGGTCCGGTGCCGGGCGGTCTCGGTCACCGCGCGGGCGAACAGCGTGCCCCAGCTCTGGAGATCGCCGTCGGCGGCGGCCATCAGGGCGGTGTCGTGCTCGGTACGGTGCGCTTCGACCCAGGCGTCGAGGTCGAGGAGGAGACCGGGGAGGAGCCCGGCACCGACCAGGTCGCACTGGCCGAGCAGGCGGGCGGTGCGGCCGTTGGCGTCCGGGAAGGGGTGGATGGTCACCAGTGCCACCATGGCGATCGCGGCGGCGTCGAGCGGGTGCGAGGTGGTGTGGGTGCCCCAGTGGTGCCAGTGCTCCATCCGCTCGGTCAGCTGCGGACCGGCCTCGGTGGCGACTGAGAAGCGCTGCCCGTCGGGCCAGGTGATGGTCATGGGAGTGCTGCGGAAGCCGCCGGGGGCGGTGATGTTGGGATCTCCCGCGATCAGCAGCCCGTGCAGCTGGGCGAGGGCGTCGGGGGTGAAGCAGGGGCGCCGGCCGGGGCTTTCGAGCAGCTCGGCGCGGACGGAGTGGACGGCCAGCAGGCCCGCCGTGGTGCGGCTCTCGGCGGCGGTGGCGAGCTGCTCGGCCAGCTGCGCCGGTTCGATCCCGGCGACGCGCTTCTGGTGGAGCTTGGGGCGCCAGCGCGGACGGTGGAAGAGGTCGGGGTCGGCCAGCTGGGTGCGGGCGGCGGTGGTCAGTTCGGCCAGCGCGTCGAGGGCCTGGGCGCGGGCGGCCCCCGACCCGGCCGGGCTCAGCCTCCCCGACCAGCCGCCGACCGGGGCGATGGCCGCCGCCCGGCAGACCCTGCTCGCCCT
>NZ_JBEOWY010000068.1:0-38789 GCF_040296285.1 Kitasatospora sp. NPDC002227 | reverse complement strand
GGCGCGAAGTTCGAGAACGGCGTCCTGGTCGAACGTGAGGAGGCCGCTGCTGCCTGATCACGCGTCACTCGGTCCACAACTATTGACAATTGCTCTTGATGGTGGTGGCGAGGGTGGCGTGGCGCAGGGTCTTGGAGACGATGGCGAGGGGGATGCCTTCGGCGATCATGATGCTGGCGGCGGTGTGGCGCAGGTCGTGCAGGCCGATCCGGCTGGGGGTCAAGGGGTCGCAGGTTCAAATCCTGTCGTCCCGACTGTGAAGTAGCTTGTAAGAGCCGGTACTTGGGAAACCAGGTGCCGGCTCTTCTTGTTGTTGCATCAGATGGTGGTCGCATGGTGGTCGCCGGGCCACTTCGGCCAGGACGTGAATGGTTCGTCTGTTCGGGGCTGCTGGTAGGCGGGCAGGTGGCGGTGGGGGCGGGGGTGCGGGCGGCAGGGGCGGTGGGCGCGGCAGATGGGGCGTCCGATCAGGGGACGGTCGGCGTTGTCGAGGATCCAGGCGACGGTGTCGACGGCCGCGCGGGCGGCGGGGCGGGTGAGGTCGGCATTGATGTTCACGCTGGTCGACAGGGTGCGGTGGCGCAGGGTCTTGGAGATGACGCAGCGGGACGCCGGCGGCCAGGGCGAAGCTGGTCATGAGGTGGCGCAGTTCGTGGAGGGCGATGCGGGGTGGCGATGGGGGTCAGGTGATGTGGAGCAGCAGGTTGGGTGAGCCCTTGCCGATCTCGTGGAGAGCTCCGGGGTACGCGGTCTCCGTGATGAACTGCTTGGCCTGGGCCATGGTCAACCGCGGGTGCTTCTGGACCCCGAGGGCGAGCGCCCCGACGATCAGCGGCGCGGCGAAGGACGTGCCGCTCCAGGGGCCGATCGTCTTGGCGTCGCCTTCGTGGGAGGCGGCGGTGATCCCGGCTCCGGGGGCGAAGACGGTCACGCACGGGCCGTAGCTGGAGGCGTTGAGCGCGTAGTTGCGGTAGTCGTCGCGGTCGGTGGCGGCGGCGGTGATGGCCCGTGGGTCCTTCGGTGAGTTGAGGCAGTCGCCCCGGCCGAAGTTACCGGCGATGTCGACGACGATCGCTCCGGCGTCCACCAGCCGGGCCAGTGCCTGGTCCAGTACGGGCGCGGGGTCGCTGCCGGACGACTCCAGGCTGAGGTTGACGATCGGTGTTCTGGCGCCGGGCTCCTTGAGCTTCTGCTTGACCTGTGCGGTGACCCAGTCGATGCCCTTGACCACCTGGTTGTCGTCCTTCCAGGCGTTGTTGCAGTCCATCACCCGGACCGGGTGCACGGTGGCCGCCTTCGCGACCCCGTAGGTCTTGCCCGCGATCAGGCTGGCGACGAACGTGCCGTGCCCGGCGCAATCGCCGCTGTCGTTCTCGGGCTTGTCGGGGGCGGTGTTGTATCCGGGGGCGATGCGGCCGCCGAACTCACTGTGCGTGGCCCGGATACCGGAGTCGACGACGTACACGTCCACGTCCTTGCCGCCGTCGGCAGGCAGACCGTCGGGGGCGATCCGCGACAGGTGCCAGGGTCGGTCGGCCGCGCCGGAGGGTGCGGGCCGGTCGGCTCCTTGGGCGTGGGCGGTGGCGGTGGCGCCCAGCAGGGCGGTGGTCAGCAGGCAGGTCACAGCGACCCGTGCGTTGAACAAGGCGTTCTCCTGACGCATGGATGGGTGTGCGGTGGTGATACCGGACGGGTCAGGTGCCGTCGGCGCGGGACACCGAGGCGGCGTTCCCGGAGACCTCTACCGTTGACCGGCCGTTGATCGCGTTCTTCCAGACGATCTGGTTGTCCGCACCGGTCACCGCGATCTTCCCGGCCAGTTCGACGGTGATCCGGTTGGATCCGCCGGACACCGTGACCGAGGGGCAGGTGCCCGACAGCAGCAGGGTGTTCGATGCTCCGGTCACCGTGACCGGTCGGCCCTCGCAGTTGTAGGTCCTGTTGTCCGACGCCCCGGGGATCACCAGCGGCTCCGCGCCGGCGGGCCGGTTCGGCGGCGCGGAGGACGGGGAGAGTGTCGGCTGCCGGCCGGACTGTGTGCCGGCGGAGACGCGGGGGCTTGCGTCCTGACCTGGCTGTCCGTCTTTGGCCGCCCCAGCCGAACAGGCGCCGAGGAAGGCGAGCGCACCGGCCACGCTGGCCGTGACCAGGGAGGGGCGGAGATTCATCGGTGGGCCTTTCAGTGGCTTCAGCGAGACGACTGATGCTGAAATGTTCGAATATGTCGGACTTTCGGAACATCCTGGGGAAAAATCAAACATATGTCAACGTAAAGCAATAAAATACGTAGAGTGGACAGCCTGCCGATGGGCGCGCGGGCTATCCGGCCCCTGGCAGCGCGAGCTCGGCGACCACCCGGGTGCCCCGCTCGGAGCGGAACACGGCGCAGCGGGTCGTATGGGCGGCGACCAGTGGCAGGCCCCGGCCGCAGCGCGCATCGGCGTCCTCCGCGGCGCGGCGCTTCTCGGCCCGTGGTTGCCACCGCCCGGTGTCCCTCACCACGACGGTCAGCGTGGTGCGGTCGAAGGTGACCAGCAGGGTCACGTCCGGGCTCCCGCTGTGCAGCAGCACGTTGGTCACTAGCTCGGTGACGACGAGGGACAGCGCCTCGTCCGCGGCGGACAGCCCCCACCGCCTGGCCAGATCACGGACGAAGCGCCGGAGAGCTGGTACCGATGCCGGAGCCGACGGCATGACGCACAGTGCCGACCTGCCGCCGGGTGTGGGTGCGCCGGGCAGGCGGCTCGCGGTGGCCGCGGGATCGGGGTGCTCGATGGTGATCATGTGCGACTCCTGGCACCCGGCCGGGCGAGGCCGACGGGGTGTGTGGGGGCGTGTACGGCGGAGGCGGCCCCGGGCACCGGAGCCATGCACCACACGGAACCGGGGGCTGGTGGGCCCGGCGGTGGGGGATCCGCGGAGCCCGGGCCTCCCCTGTGGCCCGGGCCCCGCAGGAGAGGTGTGTCCGGGACCCCTTCGCGGCGGTCGCAGCCCCGCCCTCGCGGGGCCGACGCACCGACCCCCGTTCCACCAACGGTCACCGGCACGCCACGGTCCGGGCAATCAGGGAGACTGAAATACGGACACGCAAAGAACCCCGGACCTTCTGGACAGCCCTCGGCCCCCGCCCACTACGGTGACCTGCGATATTGCCGCCGTCGGCGCGCTCGTCGACGGCGTGCCGCCCGGCCCGCCGCGCCACCGGGGCGGGTGCTCCGCGCCACGGCCCGGCCAGGATCGCGGCGAGCGAGGAGAGCAGGAGATGACCGTGCGTGGAGCCACCTGGGAGCCCCGGCTTCGGAAGCTGCTCTCCGCCGCGGCCACGGGCGATCCGGCGTTGATCCTCGTCGAGGGCCGGGCGGGGACGGGAAAGACCCACCTGGTGCAGTGGCTGTTCGACCTCCCGCAGTCGCGGTCCGGATCCCGGCTGGTCGTGTCGTTCTCTGCCGCCGGCGCCCCGTACGTGCGCGGCCTCAGCCACCCGGCGCGACCAGGACCCTCCAGGGCCGGGCCGACGGCGGCTCCAGGGAAGGCGGGCACCCCGGCGGGCCGACCGGCCCGCCCTGGCGCGGGTCATCCTGGTTGGTCTGAACTCGGCGATCTCGCTGCCGAGTTGGAGTCACTGATCGGCACCGGGGAGCCGCTGCTGCTGGTGGCGGAAGATGTGCACCGGGCCGACGAGGCCGCCCGGGGGCTGCTGTGCGGCCTGCTGGAGCGGCCGCCCGGCCGTCTCGCCGTCGTGCTGAGCTACCGGCCGGAGGAGCTGGCAGTCCCGGGACTTGTGTTGGGGGCGGCCGTCGCCTACCCGCCGCAGCTCTCCGTCCTGCGGGTACGGCTCGATCCCCTCGGGATGGACGAGGTGCAGCGGCTCGCGGCGGGCGCCCTGGGCGAGTCCCGGTGCCCGGCGGAGTTCGTCACCCGGCTGCACGAGCGGTCCGGCGGGGTGGCCCAGGTGGTCAACGATCTGCTGCGAGAACTGAGCGACGCGGACGGCTCCGGCGGCCGGCCGCGCCACACCTCGAGGGACGTGGACGCGCAGGCCGTCCCCGTCCGCCTCGGCGAGCTGATGCTCAGTCGGACTGCGGCGCTGCCCGAGCAGCACCGGCCTGTGGTCTGGGCGGCGGCGGTGCTCGACGAGCCGGCCGGCGCGGCGGAGCTGGCCGCCGTCGCCGGCCTGTCGGAGGGCGGCGGCCGAGCCGCACTGCTGGCGGCACTGGATCGCGCCGCGCTCGACGAACTCGGCACGGACCGCTACGGCTTCCGGGTTCCACTGGCCGCCGCAGCGGTGTACGAGCCGCTCCCAGGCCCGGTCCGCCAGGACCTGCACCGCCGGGCGGCGGAGGCACTGGCCCGCAGGCAACCCGTACCCTGGACCCGGCTGGCACACCACCAGAGCCGCTGCGGCCAGGTGCCGGCGTGGCTGGACAGCGTGGAGACGGCCGCCCGCCAGGCCGCTGACGCGGGCGAACACCAGAACGCCATCGCGCTGCTCGAGGACGCGCTCGGACACCCGTCGGTCCCCAAGCCCACGAGGGCGCAGCTGGCGCTGCTGCTGGCGCGCAACGCGGTCGTGGGGCTGCGCTCGGACCAGACGGTCGCGGTGCTGCGCCGGATCGTCGACGACAGCTCCCTGCCGGCCGAGGTGCGCGGGGAGATCCGGCTCGATCTGGGCCTGCTGCTCGGCAATCAGGTGGGCCGGGGCGCGGAGGGCCGCGAGGAGCTGGAGCGGGCGGCCGAGGAACTCGACGACCGGCCGACCCTCGCGGCCAGGGCCATGTCCGGCCTGGCGATGCCGTACTGGCCGGGCGGCTCGCTGGCGGAGAACCTCGCCTGGCTGGAGCGGGCCGAGGCCGCGGCGGCCGAGAGCGAGGACGCCCCCGTCCGGGCCGCGGTCGCGGCCAACCGGGTGGCCGTCCTGATGAACGCGGGAGATCCGGCTGCCTGGCAGCTGGTGGAACAGCTCCCCGTCGACTCCCCCGATCTGGCGTGCCGCCAGCACGCGGCGCGCGGTCTGTGCAACGCGGCGGACGCGGCCGCGTGGCTGGGCGAGTACAAGCGGGCCGCCGAGCTGCTGGCCGAGGGCATCGATCTCGCGGCGCGCAGCGGGCAGTCGTACGCCGAGCGGACCGGGCGCAGCACGGTGTTGCTGCTCGACTGGGCGGCCGGCCGCTGGGAGGGCCTTGCCGGCCGGGCCAGGGAGCTGGTGAGCGAGGCAGGCGAGATGCCGCTGATCGCCGCCGACGCCCACCTCGTCCTCGGACTGCTCGCGCTGGCCAAGGGGGAGTGGGCCGAGGTGGGGACGTGGGTGTCGGGCACCAGCACGCCCGCCCGGGACGACGGCGCGGTCCCGCTGGTGGCCGCGGCTTCGGGCGTGCGGATCCGCCTCGCGCTGGCCCGCACCGATCTGGACGCCGCCGCGCAGGAGGCCGCCGAGGCCTGGCGGCGGCTGCGGGCCAAGGGGGTGTGGGTCTGGGGCGCGGAGCTCGCCCCGTGGGCCGTCGAGGCGATGGCCCGCACCCGGCGTCCGGACGCGGTCGAGATGGTGGCCGAGTTCGCCGCCGGGCTGGTCGGTCGGGACGCGCCGATGGCGACGGCCGCACTGGCCCGGTGCCGTGGCAGCCTCGCCGAGACGGGCGGCGAACCGGGCGCCGCCGCCCGGCACTACCGGGAGGCCGTGGCCGGTTACGAGGCACTGCCCCGCCCGTACGAGACCGCACTCGCCCGTGAACGCGCCGGGCTCTGTGCGCTGGCGGAATCCGCTGCGGTCACGGGTGAGAGCGCGCTGGCGGACGGGCTGGACGAGCTCCGCGAGGCCGCCCGCCGGCTGGAGGACCTCGGCGCCGTCTGGGACGCGACCCGGGTGCGGGCCGCCCTGCGGGTCCACGACACCTCGGCCGAACGGCGCCCGCCGGGCCGTCCGGGCTACGGCGAACTGCTGTCGCCACGCGAGCGGGAGGTCGCCGTCCTGGCCGGCAGCGGCCTGACCAACCGCGACATCGCGGCCACCCTTCACCTCTCGCCCCGGACGGTGGAACAGCACGTCGCCCGTTCGCTGCGCAAGCTCGGGGTGCAGTCCCGCCAGGAGCTGGCGAAGGCCGGCCTCGAGGAAGCGCAGCCGCCGACGGCAGGCTGACCGCCCGGGGCGCCTGGTGCGAAGCGCGTCGACCACGGGGCGAAACGGCGCGCCGTTCTTTGCGTATCCGCAGTTCAGGGCCACCGGATAGCCGCAACGCCCCGGCGCGCGCGAGAGTGATCACCGGGCGGCACCGAACGAGATCCGTACGGTGCCGCTACGGGCTCCGGGGGGCGCGAATTCCGCCCTGACCGCGGCCCAGGCAGCGCGCGCAGCCGGGAACCACCGATCGCCGCCGTTGCCGTTGCTGGGCCGGGGCGGGCCTGTGGGGGAGTGGCCTCGCATGTCCGCCCGGCCCCACGCCCGGCGATTGACGTGCCGCCAGGCCTCATCCCGCTGAATTCTGTCTGCGAGCCGCCGCCGCCGCGGTGCTCGTCTCCGCCGCTTCGAAGAGACCCGAGGAAAGCTGTGCCCCGACACAAGAACCCAAGGCCCTGGCACAGGAGGAACGGAGCCGTGATCGCCGGGCTGGCGGCGACCACAGTGCTGGCGGCCGGCGTCGCCCTCGCGACCCCCGAGGGTAGGGATGGTTCAACGGTGCCGCTCCTGACGAGGGCACACGCACGGCCTGCCGCGGCAGCAGCCGTCGCTCCGGTCGCACCGAACAGCCCGATGGCCTCGAAGAGCGCCCGGCCGTCGGCGTCCGCGCTGCCGGCCGTCGCGCCCGCCGCCGACCCGGCCCGCGGCCTGGTCTACACCGGTCTGCGGCCCGCACCGGCCGGTGACCGCTGCGTGGGGCTCTACCGAGTCTCGCACGCGAGCCTGTGCACGCACGGGCCGGACGTCCCGCCGAAGGGCATCGACGTCCACAAGGACACCCCGCCCATCGCGCCGGTGCCGGCCAAGGCCCCCAATCTCGGCGTACCCGGCGCTGCCGCACCCAGCACCGGTCAGCTGCTGACGGCGGCCCGCCCGGTCGTCGACGCCCGTACCGGCCAGGCCGTGGCGAGCCCGCCCCAGAGCGGCACCACGGCCGCGCCCGCCGCGGCGGACGGGTCCGCGGTCGTCTGCGACGGCGACGGGGTCACCGGCAACCGGGTCCAGGTCATGTACGTGCACGCGCCCGGCCAGGACCGCCTCGCCCAGTACCTGCCCTCGTTCAAGCAGTGGGCGGCGGGCACCGACGCCATCTACAACGCCAGCGCCGCGCAGACCGGTGGCGTGCGTCATATCCGCTTCGTCACCGAGCCCGACTGCACCGTCTCGGTTCTCGACGTCGAGCTCCCCACCGGGACCCCGGGGGACTTCGGGCAGACCAACGACACGCTGGCCGGCCTGGGGTACAACCGCACCGACCGCAAGTACATGATGTTCACCGACGCCCAGATGTACTGCGGCATCGGCACCATGGCCGGTGACGAGGCCCCGGGCCCGGAGAACCGGAGCAACTTCGGCCCCTCGTACGCCCGCGCGGACTCGGGCTGCTGGAACTCCTTCACCCTCGCCCACGAGCTGGGCCACAACCTCGGCGCGGTCAACAACAGCGCCCCGCACTCCACGCACGCCGGGCACTGCACGGACACCAACGACGTCATGTGCTACTCGGACGCGCCCAACTACCCGCAGATGCAGGTGCTGTGCCCCGACGAGACCGCGAAGACGCGGCTGGACTGCAGCAAGGACGATTACTTCAACACCAGCCCGAAGCCCGGCAGTTACCTCTCCACCCACTGGAACATCGCCAACAACGCGTTCCTCATCGCGGGCGGCGGCGCCGGCCCCACGCCGGACCCGAACCCGACGCCCACCCCGGGCCCGGCCGGCGCGACGGGCCCGGACGCGACGGCCAGTGAGATCACCGAGAACTCCGCCGTCCTCGGCTGGCCCGCGGTGGACGGCGCGGCCGGCTACCAGACGCAGCTGGGCGGCCAGGCGCTGCCCGTCACGCAGGTGACCTCGATCCGGCTCGTCAACCTCCAGCCCGACACCGACTACACCTTCACGGTCGCCGTCACCGACAGCGCCGGCCACGCCTCGGCTCCCGGCCACCCGGCTGTCTTCCACACCCCGCCCGCCGGCGGTACGGCGCTGCCCGCCACCCCGGTCCTCCTGGTCAACAGCCTGACCGGTCAGGCGGCCGACCTGTGGAGCGGACGCGTCGACGACACCACCCCGCTCATCGCCGACCAGCGCACCGGCTACGCCAACCAGCAGTGGACCTTCGAGGACGCCGGCGCGGGAGCCGTGCGGCTCAGGTCCGCGGTGTCCGGCAAATGCCTGACCCCGGCCGGACCGCTCGCCCCCGGCCAGTACGTCGACCAGGCGCAGTGTGACGCCAGTCGGGCGGACCAGCGCTGGACGCTGACCCGCAGCGGCAACGGCTACACCCTCACCGCCCCCGGCGGATCGCTCGTCCTCGGCCCCAGCAACCGCTGGTACTACGGCGGCTGGCTCCTCGAGCTGCAGTCGCCCAACCAGAACGGCTACCAGAACTGGACCCTCCAGTCGGCCGGCTGACCGCACGACGACCCGTGGCCCGGCGCACCCGCAGCGGTGCGCCGGGCCACGGGCACACACCCGAGAAACGGGACACCATGCACAACCGACCCGCCACCGTGATGGCCGCGCTGACCCTCGCCGCCGCCGTCCTGCTCGGTGCGGCCCCCTCCGCCGCAGCACACGGCGACACCATCCACCTGGAGCTGAGTACCCGCCCCGACGGCCACGTCCAGGCCGTCGCCACGTTCGAGGACGACAAGGACCCGGTCACCGAGGGCCTCGCCGCCACCCTGACCGCCCACTCACCGGACGGCCGCACTGCAGGTCCATGGCCCCTCCTGCCCGTCCCGGGGAAGACCGGCACCTACACCACCACCGAAGCCCTCGCCCCGGGGCAGTGGACCGTCACCGCCGACGCCGCATTCCCCTCCCTGGGCCACAGCGAAGCCGTACTGACCGTCCCCGCACCCCGATCGGCCTCCAACTCGGCCACCGAGGAGCCGACCTCAGCCGTTCGCCCCGGCAACACCTCCACCCCGGGCCGGTTGGTAGCAACCACTGCCGTCGGCGGCGTGGCCGTCGCGCTCCTGACCACACTTCTCTGCCGACCGCTGAAATCCGCCACCGCCAGGCGTCGGGACAGCCGTCGGCGCCGACCCACTACAGGGAGGCCAGAGCCCGAGCGAAGGTTGTCATGAAGCCAGGGCCAACCCCGACCGCAGGGCGGCTGGGCCGTGCAGCTGCCTCGTGATCCTCTTGGCGGACCTGCTCGCGGAACGTCTGCCGGGCCGCCCAGGACCGGGCAGGCCATGCGTCCGCCGGTTCCGCTGCCTTGCTCAGACGTGCCTGCGCCGGACGTTCGCCGAGCACATCGACTGGATCACCTGCCGGTACGGGCGCCACGGTGCGATAGCGCTGCGTGGAGATGGCATGTACGCTGCGTGTTGCTGGTGAACAGCGTGCGGGCCCGGTTGCTGCTCCGTGGGGGAGTCGCGTCCAGGCCCGGCCGCCAGTCGGGGGTCCGGTTGTGCTCGTGGGGGAGTTGCAGCCGGACCCGCCAGCGGCGGTGTCGGCGGTGTGCCCGGACGGGCAGGGTTCCAGTCATCGGGAGCAGCCTTGGTGCGAACGCCGCTGCCGGGCCGGAGCATCCGCATCGTGGGTGAATCGGGCTCCGGATGTGGCCGCCGCCTGCTCCGCTCCGTGCGGTGTTTGACGCCGACTTGAAGGTCACCGATCCCTGTCGACCGGGGAGAGCGGGGCGCAGCTGCGTCGGTGGCGCGGGCCGCTACTTCAGCTCGAAGAGCAGTGAGCGGACCTCGGTGTTTCCGGTGTTGTGCGTGGAGTGGTCCACGGCTGGGAGCCACATCGTCTCGCCGGCCGCGAGCGAGACCTCGACTGTTTCACCGGACGCGTCGGTGAAGGCCGCCTTCCCGTCTTTGGGGACCAGTGCGGGACCACGCGCGATGGGCGTCCATGGGCACTGGTGGGCAGATGCCCTGTGCCTTTCAACTTGCCTTCAGTGTACCGAAGTTGAGGCGCAAAGCCGAGGCCCTGAGGTCTCGGCCGGTGGCAGGAGTCGAAGCACTTGACTGGCGGTCGAATCCTGTCGTCCCGACGCCGGCTTCGGCATGGCGTCTGCAACGGCGGGCGGTCTGCAGCACAGTGTCCCGGGGCTTCTCGGGCGCCCCGGGACACTTGTGTCGGCCTACGGGCGCCCTCAGCGCCCGGTGTGTGCGCGCCAGGTGTCGTGCAGTCGGGCGAGGTGCTGGAAGCCGTCCACGACCTGGTCGGTCGCCACGCCGAAGTCCACCAGGCACGCGACCTCGTCCACGCCGGCGTCGGCGAGCTGCTTGAGCGTAGCCATGCACTCCTCGACGGTCCCGAACATGCCGCTGGTCTCGAAGTACCGGTCGAAGGCCTGGGCCACCAGGAAGCGGCGGTCCTCCTCGCTCACCTTCTTCATCTCCCGCATCATCGCGGCGCCGTCGGCTCCCGCGGCCTCGGCAGCCTTGACCAGCAGGTCGAAGGAACTGGCGAGGTAGCGGGAGAACGGCTCGCGCACCGTCTCCCGGACGGCCTCGCGGTCCGTGCCCACGAAGGTGTGCACCATCACCGCCACGTGGGCGCGCGCCCCGTCGCCCTGGTGCTCCTGGTAGGCCGCCCGGTACTCGGCGATCCGCTGTGCGAGCGTCCCGACCTCCTGGCCCAGCAGGTGGGTGAGGACGCCCAGGCCGTGCCGTCCGGCCTGGACGAAGGTCGCCGGGGATCCGCCGGTGGTCAGCCACATCGGCAGCTCGGGCTGGACCGGCGGCGGGAACACCTGCAGCGACACCGACTCGCCTGCGCCGTCGACGAGTTCGACCGACTCACGCCGCCACAGCCGGCGAATCGTGTCGACCGTGTCCATCAGTCCGCTCTTGCGGGTCTCGTAGTTCTCCGGGCGCAGCGCGAAGTCGGCGGCATGCCACCCTGAGGCGATCGCCACCCCCGCCCGCCCGTTGGAGAGGTTGTCGACGACCGACCACTCCTCGGCGATCCGCATCGGGTGGTGCAGCGGTGCCACCACGCTGCCGGCCCGCACGGCCACCCGCTTGGTCACCGCGGCGACCGCGGCGCCCGTGACCGCGGGATTGGGGTAGAGCCCGCCGAAGGCGTGGAAGTGGCGCTCCGGGGTCCACACCGCGGTGAAGCCGTGGTCGTCGGCGAAGCGCGCGCCCTCCATCAGCAGTCGGTAACTGTCCCGCTGATCGGTGTCGTTGTTGGCGAAGTAGAAGAGGCTGAAGTCCATCCGCGTCTCCGGATCGTGTGCACCTGACGTGCAGTTGGGTGAAGGGCCATCGAGCGTTGGCACGCTCCGCCGCGGCCACCTTGGCACCCTGTGCGACCCTGGATCAAGACCGGCCGCAGACGCTGCGAAGTGCCCTGTTCAACCGGTGTCGGGCCGCAGTTGGACGGACAATCAGGGCCACAACGTGCTCGGCACGGTGGTTGGTTGACTCCGACTCGGGGCCCTGGGTCATAGTGGTTCGCGGTTGGACCGGACGGTCCACATCATGCCCGTAGGAAGGACGACGTGATGACGAACCCGTTCGAGGACCCTGACGCGAACTACCGGGTCCTGGTCAACGACGAGGGCCAGCACTCGCTGTGGCCGGTCTTCATCGAGGTGCCGGCCGGCTGGACCTCGGTGTTCGGCGAGGCCGCCCGGCAGGAGTGCCTCGATTACATCGAGGCGAACTGGACCGACATGCGCCCCAAGAGCCTGATCGCTGCGATGGCTCAGGGCTGATCGGCCTGCAGCCCCGTCGGTACCCCGAAGGCCGCTCCCCTCGTGGAAGCGGCCTTCGGGGTGCCGGGGGTCAGACCGGTGCGGCGCTGTCAGGCGGGTAGGAGGAAGGCCGGCAGCCACGCGCGCTCGGAGGTCAACTCGCCGTGCCCGGGCCGGGCTTGTGCCGGGCGATCCCGGCCTGGTGGGGCCCATCCTGAGTGAAGCGGACGTTACTGCCGCCGTGGCGAGGGTGCACTGCACCCCCGCCGTGGCGAGGGTGCACTGCACCCGCCCCTGGAACCACGCACGGAACGGATCCGAACTCGCCGAGGACGAAACCGTTGTGCCGCTCGTCGAACGGCCCGGGAAGCGCCGGCCGGATCCGCCGAGTTCCTTGGGAGCTACATGAGTTGGCCGATGGCGGCGGCCGCCGGGGGTGTCACGGTGCCGCCCGCCGGCGCCACGTCGCAACGGCCCGCGCGGATCGGATCCACGCGGGCCAGGTCCTGCAATGACGCCCCCGGGCCGCCCGGTGCCGTGCGGCGATGCCGGTACGACTGCGGATCCACCCGTTGCTGGTGTCCAACTGGGCCACCAGCGTGGCGTTTTCGGTCTCGGTCCTGGCCAGGCAGGTGCCGCCGGCCAGGACCGAGACCGTTATGTGCCCCGCGGGGTCACGCGCCCCGCGGCTTCAGGCGGACCGGAAGGGACTCGGGGCCGTTGACGACGATCGATTCCAGCAGCTTCGGCTCTCCGGCCAGCTCGATGTCCACCCCGCTCTTGAGCAGCTCGTCGAAAACAAGCCGGAGTTCGGCCTTGGCCAGCACGCTGCCGAGGCAGAAGTGTTCGCCGAAGCCCAGCGCCAGATGGCGGTTAGGCTTGCGCAGCACATCGAAGCGGTCCGGATCGTTGAACACCGTCTCGTCGCGGTTGGCCGACGGGAGCCAGAACACCACGCGGTCGCCGGGCTCGATCTGTTTGCCGTGGATCTCGATCGGCTTGGCCGCGGTGCGCATGATGTGGGTGGCGGTCGAGGTCCAGCGCAGCACTTCCTCGACGGCGGACGGCAGCAGACTCGGGTCCGCCCGCAGGATGTCCCACTGCTCGGGGTGCTGAAGGAAGGCGAGCATACCGCCGGCCGCCGAGATCCGGGTGTTCTCGGTGCCGCCGACGAGCAGGTTGTCGCAGTTCAGGATGATGTCGTCCGGGCTGAGCCGGTCGCCGTCGATGACGGCGGTGGCGAGTGCGCTCACCAGGTCGTCGCCCGGATTCTCCGCCTTCTCCTCCGCGAGCTGCTCGAAGTACCCCATGATGTCGAGGTGTGCGAATCGCTGGGTCAGTGGGTCGCCATCGGCGAAGGCCTTGCTGGTGAGATCGTACAGATACTGCCAGTCCGACTCCGGGATGCCCATCATCTTGCAGATGACATACAGCGGAATGCGGGCGGCGATTTCCGTGACGAAGTCGCAGGACTCCTGGGCCAGGGCGCTGCCGACCACGGCGCGGGCAATGTCCCGCATTTCCTCCTCGAGGGTCCGGACCGACCGGACGGTGAACCACTCGTCCACCACGCCGCGCAGTTGGCGGTGGCGCGGCGGATCGGTGAGGGCCAGGGTGCGGCCGCCTCCGGGGTCGGCTCCGTGGTCGGCGGGGCGCAGCAGGATTCCCTGCGCGGAGCTGAAGGTCTCGTGATCGCGATAGGCGGTCCGTATGTCCTCGTACCTGGTCAGCGACCAGTAACCGGGCAGTTCGGCCGGCTCATGCCAGTGGGCCGGGTCGTTGGCGCGCAGCCACCGCCACTGCACAAATGGGTCGCCGTGTGAATAGAGTTCTGGATCGACCAGGTTGATAAGTGGTGGCTCGATCGGCTTGCTTTGCACGCGATGCCTCGCAGGGGTCTAAGGGTTGATTTCACGGTGGCATGCTGTTTCGCGTAGCGTCAAGGTTTTCCGAGCCACCCGCTCCAGTTCGTCCGAGCGGCCTGTTCAAGTGCCGCAAAAGCGCACTTGAACACCACTGTCGAGCGGTGTTCAGAGTCATTGAGGCGTGTTGATCTCTTCGGCGCCGGGAGGCTATGTTCCCTCCTCGGATGGAATTATTCCTGGCCGGGGTACGCCGAATCGTCGGCGGCCCTGTCGATGATGTTGTTTTCTCTGGGAAGGAGGGGTGCAGATGACTGATGAGCAGTTGTTTCTGCGGTCCAAGGTCATAATCGAGCCGCTGGTGGACAGGTTTGTCGCCCAGCCGCACACCATGGCGCCGGTACAGGCGGCGATGAACCTGGCGTTCTTGCATGTCCCGCTGCTCGAGTCGTACCTGCAGTCCCCACAGGTACACGTCGCGGCCAGCAACAACCCGGACCTGCGCGGCGGTTACTTCATCAACATCCCGGAGGAGCGTGCCGACGAGGTGCGCGAGCTGCTCGCCACGATCAAGCGTGACCGGGCCGACATGCTGAAGTTCGCCGAGGCGATCGCCGCCGGCCAGGAGCTGCTGCGGGCCAACGCCACCGGCTTCGACCTGACGCCGCTCTACCCGAAGCTGCCGGACGAGCTGGGTGGTCTGGTCGAGCTGGCCTACGACACCGACAACCAGGCGCAGCTGCGCTTCATGGAGCCGGTGCTCTACCGCAGCCCGTACTACCAGGAGTCGCGCCAGTCGGTACAGCTCTCCTTCGAGACCGGCATCGAGCGCCCGTTCATCCTGAGCACCCCGCGACTGCCCTCCGAGGACGTGCTGGAGCTGGACATCCCGTTCCGGCACCCCGGTCTGACGGAGCTGTTCAAGGCCCGTGTCAAGCCGACCACGCTGGCCCACCTGCGTGAGGCCCTGGAGCTGAACGACGAGCAGGCGGCCGTCCTGCGCACCATGCTGAGTGAGACCCCGGCCCTGAACGAGGACCGCCACATCGAGTCCGGCGGCCGGATCCGCTACTTCGGCCACGCCTGCCTGGTGCTGCAGACGCCCGAAGCCGCCATCGTCACGGACCCGTTCATCAGCGCGGACAGCGACGCCGACGACCGCTACACCCTGGACGACCTGCCGGACTACATCGACCTGGTACTCATCACCCACGGCCACCAGGACCACATCGTCATGGAGACCCTGCTGCAACTGCGCGGCCGGGTCGGCAAGATCGTCTGCCCGCGCTACTCCCGCGGCAACCTGGCTGACCCGTCGATCGCGCTGATGCTCAAGCACCAGGGCTTCGACGTGGTGGAGGTCGACGACTTCGACGAGGTCGAGTTCCCGGGCGGCAAGATCACCGCCACCCCGTTCCTGGGCGAGCACTGTGACCTGGACATCCGCGCCAAGTCGACCTACTGGGCCGAGCTGGCGGGCAAGAAGGTGTTCATCGGCGCCGACTCCTCCGGCATCGACCCGAAGCTCTACCGCTACGTCAAGGGCCACCTGGGCACCGCCGACTTCGCCTTCCTCGGTATGGAGTGCGACGGAGCTCCGCTCACCTGGCTCTACCAGGCGCTGCTGACCATCCCGGTCACCAAGAAGATGAGCAACTCCCGCAAGCTGTCCGGATCCAACGCCGAGCAGGCCGCCGCGATCATGGTCGAGCTGGGCGCCAAGGAGGCCTACGTCTACGCGATGGGCGAGGAGGACTGGCTGGGCCACGTGATGGCGACCACCTATACCCCGGACACCTACCAGATCAAGCAGATCGAGGACTTCCTCGGCTGGTGCAAGGAGCGCGACATCCCGGCCGGCCACCTGTTCAAGCAGCAGGAGTGGCGCTGGTAGCAGGCCGAGCGCGACCGCAGGCCCCAGGCGAACCCCTTACCGAATTCCGCTCTCAGCCCCTGTCGGAGGTACTTCCATGGCTGCGCACGACATCGCCTATGTTGAGCTCTACACGAGAGACAAGGCGACGACCGTCGACTACTTCGTGTCCGCCCTGGGGTTCACCCGGGTGGCCGACTCGGTTGAGCCGGAGCGGAGTTCGGTGCTCCTGCAGCAGGGAGAGGTTCGCCTGGTGGTCACCTCCGGGCGGGGGATCGTGAGATTCCTGGAGCAGCACGGCGACGGCATCGCCGACGTGGCGCTGACCTGTGACGACGTGGAGGCCGCCGCCGCGGCTGCGGCCTCCGCCGGCGCCACGGTGACCCGGTCCCCGCAGGGCCTGCCGGTCGTGTCCGGTTTCGGAGACGTCGTGCACACCCTGCTGCCGACGGATCATCTGGTCAACGGCCTTCCCGCCACCCGTAGTTGGTTTCCCACGCCCGGGGTCACCGCGACGGCTGCAACCGGTCGGGTCACCGGCCTGGACCACATCGCGGTCTGCGTCGACGGTGGCACCCTGGAGAAGTACGCCGACTTCTACCGCGAGGCTTTCGGCCTCTCCCGCTACTCCTCGGAGTACGTGGCGGTCGGCGCCCAGGCGATGGACTCCATCGTGGTGCGCAGCGACTCGGGCGGTGTCATCTTCACCCTGGTCGCACCGGACCCCGGCAAGGAGCCCGGGCAGATCGACAACTTCCTGGAGCGCAACGGCGGCGAGGGGGTGCAGCACCTGGCCTTCCGTACCGGGGAGATCATCACTTCGGTGCGCGAGGTCCGTGAGCGGGGCGTCGTGTTCCTCGACACGCCGGACAGCTACTACGACATGCTCGGCGAGCGGCTCGGCGGTCTGCACGCCCAGATCGAGGAGCTGCGCGAGACCAAGGTCCTGGCCGACCGCGACGAGTGGGGTGACCTGCTGCAGATCTTCACCCGCTCGCCCTACCCGCGTAACACGCTCTTCTTCGAGCTCATCCAGCGCAACGGTTCGCGAGGCTTCGGCAGTGCCAACATCCGTGCCCTGTACGAAGCGGTGGAGCGCGATCGGCTGACCTCGTGATGAGTGCCGAACGCCCGGAGACCATCGGTCTGTTCTCCCTGAAGGACTACGAAGAAGCTGCCAGGGCCCGTTTCGGCCAGGGGAGTTGGGACTTCATCGCCGGTGGTGCAGGCCAGGAGCGCACCCTGGCGGCCAATCTGGCGGCGTTCGACCGGGTGCGGTTGCGGCCGCGGGCACTGTCCGGAGCCGGGGTTCCGGACACCAAGACCACGGTGCTGGGCCGCAGTTGGCCGGCGCCGATAGCGGTGGCGCCGATGGCCTACCACACCCTGGCCGATCCGGAGGGCGAGGTGGCCACCGCGCGGGCCGCCGGCCGGGCCGGTCTGCCGCTGGTGGTGAGCACCTTCGCCGGCCGGACCTTCGAGTCCATCGCCGAGGCCGCCAGTGCGCCGCTCTGGCTCCAGGTGTACTGCTTCCGGGACCGTTCCACCACCCGGCAGCTGGTGGAACGGGCCGAGCGGGCCGGATTCGAGGCGCTGGTGCTCACCGTGGACGCCCCCCGGCTCGGCCGCCGGCTGCGCGACCTGCGCAACGACTTCCGGCTGCCGGACGGGATGGTGCCGGCCAACCTCACCGGCGGCGACTACGCCTCCCCGAGCGCACACGCGCTCACCGAGTTCGATCCCGCGCTCGACTGGTCGGTCATCGGCTGGCTGCGTGAGATCAGTTCACTCCCCGTTCTGGTCAAGGGAGTTCTGAGCGCGGCCGATGCCCGGGCGGCACTGCGCGCCGGGGTCGACGGGATCGTGGTGTCCAACCACGGCGGCCGCCAACTGGACGGTGCGCCGGCCACCCTGGAGGTGCTCGCCGAGGTCACCGCGGCGGTCGGCGGTGCGTGCCCGGTACTGGTCGACGGCGGCATTCGCCGTGGTGCCGACGTGCTGGCCGCCCTGGCACTGGGCGCTGACGCGGTGCTGCTGGGCCGTCCGGTGCTGCACGGCCTCGCGGTCGACGGCGAGAACGGCGCGGCGCACCTACTCGAGCTGATCACCGAGGAGCTGGTCGAAGCCATGGCACTCACCGGGACCCCGTCCGTAGCCGAGGCGGGGCCGGCCCTGGTCGGCGCGGAACTCGCGGCCGCCCCGGCGCCGAGCGCGGTCCGGACCACGCTGGCCGCCGGCCTGCGCAAGGCCGAACTGCACGGCAGTGTCAGTGATCCGGTGCTGGACACCATGAACTTCCTCAACGAGGTCACCACCCGCTATCCGCAGGCGGTCTCGTTCGCCCCCGGCCGCCCGTACGACGGCTTCTTCGACACCGAGCAGATCTTCACGCATCTGCGGCGCTACCTCGACCACCTGGAAGCGCAGGGAGCCTCGCCCGGACAGGTGCGCTCCGCGCTCTTCCAGTACGGGCCGACCAGCGGCCAGATCCGTGAGCTGATCGCGGACTCGCTGCGCAAGGACGAGAACACCGACGTCGCCCCCGAGTCCGTCGTGGTCACGGTGGGGTGCCAGGAGGCGATGTTCCTCGCCGTGCGGGCGCTGATCTCCGGACCCGAGGACGTGCTGCTGGTCTCCAGCCCCTGCTACGTGGGGATCACCGGCGCGGCCCGACTGCTGGACGTCACCCCGACCGCCGTGGCCGAGCGCGAGTCGGGCTTCGACTGCGCCGATCTGGAAGCGGCCGTCCTGGCCGAGCGGGCCCGCGGCCGCCGCCCCCGGGCGTTCTACGTGATCCCCGACCACTCCAACCCGTCCGGCACCACGATGCCGCTGCAGACCCGGCTCGACCTGCTCGACCTGGCGCAGCGCCACGACATCCTGCTGCTGGAGGACAGCCCGTACCGGATGGTCAGCCCCGGGCAGCAGCTGCCCACGCTGAAGTCCCTGGACCGCCACCGGCGGGTGGTGCAGCTGGGATCGCTCTCCAAGACGCTCTTCCCCGGCGCCCGGGTCGGCTACGTGGTGGCCGACCAGACGGTGGTGGATGCCGATGGCCGCACCGGCCTGCTGGCCGACGAGCTCGCCAAGATCAAGAGCATGATCACGGTGAATACCTCGGCCGTCAGCCAGGCCGTGGTGGCGGGCATGCTGCTCGCCGCCGACGGCCGGACCTCCGAGCTGAACGGCGAGACCGCCGCCTACTACGGCCAAGCGATGCGGGTCACCCTGGAGGAGCTCGCGAAGCAGTTCCCCGCCGCTGAGCGGGAGGCCCTCGGGGTGCGTTGGAACGAGCCCACCGGTGGCTTCTTCCTCAGCCTCACCGTGCCGTTCCAGGCCGACAACGCGGCGCTGATCCGCTCGGCCGAGGAGTTCGGTGTGATCTGGACCCCGATGTCCTACTTCTATCCGGACGGCGGTGGCGAGCACGCCCTCCGGCTGTCAGTCAGCTACCTGACGCACGAGGAGATAGCCGAGGGGATGGAGCGGTTGGCGCAGTTCATCAAGTCCCAGTCCCGGACGGCCCGCGACTGAGCCGTCCGCGCGGCCCCACGCCGGCGGGAGCGCCACATGGCGTTCAGGATCCGCTGCTTCTTTCGCCGGGGCGCTGACCGCAGCTCGGGCAACGAGCCGAGGCCGGGGCGCCGGTCCTGGACGTCATCACCAGGTCTGCCGGTCCGCACGCGCCGGCCCCCCTCACCTTCGGCGGCCGGTCCCGTCACAAGGTGGCCGTCTACCGGTCGGGGCGCCCTCGAGAAGCTCATGTACGTACCGCCCACGGCATCGCCGTGGAACTGGCTGGAAGTGCGGTCCTTCCGAGGCGAAACCACGCGCACTGATCAACTGAAGAAGCGGTCTGGCTTGCCGTCCAACCTCCGAGGCGGTGCGCGCTGCTGTCAGGGGGATGTGTCAGAGTCTGCGGATGCTCGAGATCGTGGTGGAGACGGAGAACTGGGAGCGGCACGTCCGCGTGTCCGCCGGGGAGTTGGCCGAGTTGGTCCGGCGCATCGGTGGTGACGGTGACCGGTTCCTGACCGTCCAGCGGGTGCCCGATCTGCCGGACGTCTTTGCCCAGGTTTGGCACGAGTCCGGCGGCGACTACACGCTGGAGCATCGCGACGGCGCCGCCGATCGGCACTTCCAGGTGATGGTCGACGGCCCCGAGGCCGTGATCGCGGCGTTGACCGGCTGGGCCGGCGGGAAGTCCGATTGGGACAGTGGTCTGGCGTGGTCGTTGCTGGACATGGGGCCGGTCAGGGAAGTGCCGCCGCTCGACCTCGATGAAGACCGGCGTGAGGAGTTGGAGCAGCGGGTCCGCGAGGTGTTGGTCGGAGGCTACGCCTCCCGTGCCGAGCTGGCGGAGCTTGCCGAGGAGTACTTGGTCACGGAGGACCATCGGCCCGTCTCACGTGAGCAGGCGGCGGCACTGGCCGACCGGATGTGGCTGGAGCGCGTCGCGGAGCAGACCGAGTGGCAGGGCGAGACCGACCCTGAACGGCTCACCCGCGCGTTCACCGCCCTGCAGGAGGCGGGCATCACCGCGCGCGAGCACTTCACCTGCTGCCGCAGCTGCGGCCAGTCCGAGATCGGCGCCGAAGGCGGGCCCAACGCCCGCGGCTTCGTCTACTTTCATACGCAGTGCACGGACTCCGCTGCGGCCGGCCACGGATTGATGCTGCTCTACGGCGGCTTCGACGGCTCGTCCGAGGCCACGGCGGCCGTCGGCCACGAGGTCGTGGCTGCCCTCGAAGCGGTTGGCCTCCCCGTCGAGTGGGACCGCGATCCCGGCCGGGCCATCACCATTGCGCCCCTCGACTGGCGCCGCCGCCTGGTCGGATAGAGATCGCCTTCAGAGCTTTCGACGGAGCAGCGGAAGTGCGCGACCATCGCTTCTCGAGCCACTCGTACGGGGGTTCAGAGGACGATTGAACGGCCTTCACGTGATCCTGAACCCGGCTACGCGGTAGGGCAGTCGACGTGAGGCCGGCGGTTGCCACCGGCGAGGCGTACACCAGACCCGCCCACCACAAGAAGGGCATCAGGCCCCGACTGCTGGAGGAATGACAAGGTCAGTACTTGTCAAGGAACTCGGTGATCGCGAGGTTGACCGCCTCCGGTCGCTCCAGGTGCCCCAGGTGTCCGGCGTCGGGGATCTCGACGAAGTCGCAGCCGGGGATGGCGTCGGCCACCTCCAGGACAAGGTGGGGCGGGCAGATCAGGTCGTCTGCGAAGCTTATGGCCCGGCACGGCGCGGTGATCGCGCCCAGCGCCTGGCGCCGGTCGCCGGTCTGGGTGGCCCAGGCCTGGCCGTAGGCGGTGTTGCTGCCGCCGGTCAGTTCGAAGATGTCCAGCCAGGAGCGAATGGTGTCGTCGTTGAGCGAGGCGGGGGAGAGCATCTCCAGGACGGTGCGGACCGCGTCGTACTTGGGCGGCAGCTGGACGCGCTGCTCCCGCATCAGCTGCTCGCTCTCCAGCATCGCCCGGCGCATCGCGTCAGACCGGGCCCTGGTCGCCATCAGGATCGCCGACCGGACCAGATGAGGTGCCTCGATGGCCAGTTCCTGGACGATCATGGCGCCCATGGAGTAGCCGACGATCCGGCACGGGCCGAGGTCCAGCGCCTCGATGAGCCCCTTGGTGTCAGCCACCATGTCGGCCAGCGAGTACTTGCCCTCCGGAGCGTCGGAGCCGCCGGTGCCCCGGTTGTCGAAGATGACCGCCTGGTAGCCGGCCTGGATGACGGCCGGAGTCTGATGCATCGTCCAGACGCGGCCCGCGGCCCCCGAACCCATGATGAACAGGACGGGTTCGCCCTGGCCCGAGCGCTGGTACGAGAGGCGGATGCCGTTGGTGCTCACCTGGGGCATGGCGTCAGTACTCCTTGGCGAGAGGGAATCGAGGTGGAGGCGGCCCGCCGATCCGGCTCCGCTGCACCCACCTTGGCACCCCGTCGCGCTGGTCATCAAACCATTCTGTTGGCAAGGCCGTTCAGGGTGAGAGCGGTGGCCGGTCGGTGATGTTCAGCTGAGGCGGTGCGGCAGTTGAACGCACCATTCGGCCGGGTTGGCAAGGAGCGCCCGTAACACCTCGACAGGTGTACCCCGAACGCTGATCATGAATCGGGGCTGATGGCGAACGCGACAGCGGCGACTCGCAAGTGTCCAACCGCCACGGGTGAGCAGTTGAACAGCCGGGCGGGTCATGTCGGCCGGCAGTTGCGACCCGGGACTCTCCGTTTCTTTCGGTGGCCAGAAGAACTTCTGCCGATTTGGCGTTCGCCACACCGTCCAGGGTGTTCCGGATTGCGCAAACAATTGACGCTCGCCGAGGCATCACCGTTCGCAGGATCTTCACGCGATTAACTGGTTGAATGCTCGACAGTTCATTGGGTGGAAGCCATGATCGAAACATAGGAATTTGACTGGGACGCGTCCACCTGCCGACGTCTCTGTGGAGTATCGACACGCGCCTGGGCCCAGTTCGGAGCCGACAAGAATCAGGGGGACCACTTGACGGGGACTGTTAGAGACCTGAGATCGACCGTTGTGGTGCCGGCCGCCGTGTTGCAGTTAGGTGAGTCACCGCGCACCGGCGGCCGGGACGAGGAGCACATCGCCAGGCTGGCGGAGCTGGACGGCCCGCTGCCGCCGATCCTGGTCGAGCGGCACACCATGCGCGTGATCGACGGGACGCACCGGCTGCTGGCCGCGCTCGCCAAGGGCCAACTGGCCATCGAGGTCGAGTTCTTCGACGGCAGCAGTGCGGACGCCTTCCTGAAGTCGGTCGAGGCGAATGTCGCCCATGGTCTGCCGCTCTCCCAGGCCGACCGGCGGGCAGCAGCCGAGCGGATCGTGACCTCGCACCCGCACCTCTCCGACCGGGCGATAGCGCGGACCGCGGGGCTGGGCGCCAAGGCGGTGGCGGCGATCCGCCGCCGGGTGGCCGAGAGCGCGGACGGACCGCAGGCGCAGGTGAGGGTCGGTCGGGACGGCAAGGTCCGTCCGCTGAACAGTTCGGAAGGGCGCCGTCGGGCCGCGGAGCTGCTGGCCGAGCGCCCGGAGGCCTCGCTGCGCGAAGTCGCCAGGCTGGCCGGGATCTCCCCGGCGACGGTCAGCGATGTCCGGCGCCGGCTGGCGGCCGGGGAGATCCCGGCCGCCGCTCGGGCGGGCGACGGCGACCCGGATGTGGTGCTCCCGGCCCAGCGGACCCACGAGACCGCGGCCCGGCACATGCGGCTGGTGCGGTCCGATCCGGCCATGGTGCTGGAGAAGCTCCTGCGCGACCCGGCGCTGCGCCACAAGGAGGACGGCCGCCAACTGCTGCGCCTGCTGCAGCAGAACGCGATCGGGACCAAGGAATGGTCCGAGCTCACCCAGGTCGTGCCCGCGCACTGCGGCGCCCTGGTGGTGGACCTTGCCCGGCAGTGCGCCGAGACCTGGCTGGAGTTCGCGGAGCAGGTGGACGAGCGGGTCCGCGCGGTGGACCAGGCCGCGACCGGCTGACCGGCTGACCGGGTAGTGCCGGGCCCGTCGTGGCGGTCGCACGCGGGCCCGGCACGGACCGGCCGGGCGGCCGGGTGTTCAACCGGTGGAGTGCGGCAGTTGGACGCCCGCCTTTTATCCCGGCATTCCTGTGCCACCCGGGTGTTCAGGGCCAGCGTGCTCTCTGCCACTTACCGAGCGACGAGCGTTGGGGCATAGTGGTCGGCGGCCCCGTCATGATCCTTGATACGGATACGACCGATGCCGGTGATCTGCGCTTCGCGCCCTCTGTCGTCAGAACAGAGGAGAGAACGATATACGTTGACGAACCTGTCCAATGAATTCGATGAAAATCACCTGGTCCTCGGCATGCGGCGAGGGTAAGAATTCTAGGAATCAGAACGGTTCGTCGCACCCCGGATAAACAGTGACTGACGGAGCAGCAGGGGAACAGAATGGATTTCAATCTCGGCGGCGACCAGAGCCTGGGGGCGCCTTCGCCACGGCGCCTGGCGGCGGGAGACCTCACATGACCGCCACCCACGCGGGAGCCGGGCTCGAGGCGGCCCTCGACGAAGCCCTGGGCCTCCTCGACGAGACGGCTCGCCGGTCCGTCGAACTCGATGAGAACGAGCAGTTTCCCGCCGACTTCTGTGCCCGCCTCGACGGGTTCGGCCTGCCGGCCCACTACGTGCCGACCGAGTGGGGCGGCGCGCTGTCCGACCACGAGGAGCTGATCCGGCTCCTGCGCACCGTCGCCCGCCGTGACATCAGCGCGCTGACGGCCCACGCCAAGACGTACCTGGGCGTGGCTTCGGTGTGGATCGCCGGAAACCCGGAGCAGGCCCGGGCCGCCGCCGACGCGGTGCTGTCCGGGGCCCCGGTGGCCTGGGCGCTGTCCGAGCCGGAGCATGGCGCAGACCTGTTGAGCGGTTCTGTCACCGCCACGGCGAAGCCCGACGGCTACCGCGTCGACGGCGTGAAGTGGCCGATCAACAATGCCACCCGCTCGAGCCACCTCGTACTGCTCGCGCGCACCGGACCGGCAGGGTCCGGACGTGGTCAGAGCCTCTTCCTCGTCGACAAGTCGGCGCTGCAGCCCGGCACTTGGCGGCCGCTGTCGAAGGTGCTGACACACGGCATCCGCGGGATCGACATCTCCGGCATCGAGTTCGACGGTGCGCTGCTGCCGGCCGGCGCACTGCTCGGCCGGGAGGGGAGCGGCCTGGAGACGGTGCTGCTCGCGCTCCAGTTCACCCGGACGACGTGCACCGCCATCTCCCTCGGCGCCGGTGAGCACGCGCTGCGGCTCGCCGCCCGGTTCGCCGCGGCGCGCGTCATCCAGAAGCGCCCGCTGGCCGAACGGCCCTTCCCCGCATCGGTCCTGGCCCGCAGCGCTGCGCTGCTGGCGGCTGTCGAAGCGACCGCGCTGGTCGCCGGCCGTTCGATCCACAGCCTCACCGCGGAGATGAGCGTGACCTCGGTGGTCGCCAAGGCACTCGCTCCCACGCTGGTCGACGACACGCTCGGGGAGCTCGCCGAACTGCTCGGCGCACGTTCCTTCCTCTCCGACGTCTACGAGTACGGCGCCTTCCAGAAGGTGTGGCGTGACCACCAGATCGTGGCGGTGTTCGACGGCAGTACCCCGGTGAACCGGGCCGCCCTGGTGCAGCAGTTCCCGAAGCTGGTCCGTGGCTTCGCCGGCGGCACCGTCGATGCGGGCGGACTGGCCGAGGCCGTGTCGGTCGGCGGCCCGCTGCGACCCGTCGACCGTGGCGCACTGACCATGGTGTCCCGGCAGGGATGCTCGGTCGTGCAGGCACTGCCCGCACTCGTCGAGTCGATCGGCAGCCGGCCCGCCCCCACCGGGCTCGCCGACCAGGCCGTCGCACTGGGAGCCATGGCCGAGTACGTGCACGGCCGGATGGCCGAGGTGGCGCCCGCCGCCCGTCCCGCCATGGCCGCCTACGAGCTGGCCGCCGCCTATGAGCTCTGCTACGCGGGAGCGGCCTGCCTGCACCTGTGGGCCACGGGTGAGTCCGAGCACGCGGCGGAGCCGCTGTGGCAGGACGGCCTCTGGGTTCGGGCGGCACTGCGCGCCCTGCTGGCCAGGCTCGCCGCGGTCCTGCGGATGCCGCTGCCGGTCGCCGCGCCGGGCGACGACCTGCTCGACGGCGCGCTGGCCCGTCTCGTCGTCGACGCCGCGACCACCGGTGCCCCTATCACCCCGTTCGGGGCCCGGGCGCCGCGAACGATTCAGCAGGGGGAGGACTCACGTGAGCGCTGAGAAACTGGACGCACTGTTCGGCAACCCGCGGGATGCGGACAACCCGGTCGGCTACGCCGCCATCCTCGCCGCCGATGAGCGGCACGAGATGCTCGCCGAGGGCGAACGCCTGCTGGACGCCTACGGCATGAACGCCGAGTTCGTGCCCGCCGCGTACGGTGGCCGGCTGGTGCGGGCCGACCGCCTCGCCGAGGTGCAGCGGGAGTTGTGGCGACGCGACCCCTGCCTCGGCCTCGGCTACGGCTTCAGCTCCCTCCTCGGATCGGTCAACATCTGGTCCGCAGGTACGGACGAGCAGCGTACGAAGGCAGCCGAGATCCTGCTGGGGGGCGGCCGGATCGCGGCCGCCTTCCACGAACTCGACCACGGCAACGACTTCGCGCACGCCGAGTGCGCCGCCGTTCCGAACGGGGACGGCTGGCTGCTGACCGGGCGCAAGGAGATCGTCACCAATCTGCGCCGTGCCGAGGCCATGGTGCTCTTCGCCCGGACCAGTGAGGACGCGGGCAGCCGCAGCCACAGCCAGTTCTTCGTCACCCGGGGCGAGTTGCCGGCCGACCGCGTGCTGGATCTGCCGCGGTTCCCCAGCTCCGGCATGAACGGAGTGCAACTCGGCGGACTGCGGTTCTCCGACTGCCCGATTCCCGGCACCGCGATGCTCGGCCGGCCCGGCCAGGGCATCGAGAACGCCCTGCGCGCCTACCAGCTCAGCCGGGTGGTGATCCCGGCCGTCCTCGTCGGGCCGTTGGACACCGCGCTGCGCCTGGCGCTGGAGTGCGTGCACGAGCGGCGCCTCTACGGTGGCTTCGCCGCCGACCTGCCCTATGTGCGCTCCGCCCTCGCACGCGCCTACGCCGACCTGCTGGCCGTCGACGCCTTCAGCGGCGTCGCGCTCCGGGCGCTGCACCTGGCCCCGGAGGCCACGCTGCTCTACGCGCCGGCGGTGAAGTACCTGACGTCACGGATCGTGCTGGACGCCTTCGAGGATCTGCGCGCGGTCATGGGCGCCCAGGGCTACCTCCGCCAGGGCTCCTACGCCATGTTCCAGAAGCTCGTCAGGGACGCCGCTCCGGCCACCTTCGCCCACATCTCGCGCTCCGCCTGCCTGGTGCTGATCCTGCCGCAACTGCCGCGGCTGGCACGGAAGTCCTGGCTGGCCGACCCGGCCGCCGCTGAGCAGCTGTTCGACCTCGGCGCGGATCTGCCGCCGCTGGACTTCGACCAGCTCGCCGTCGGCATGCTGTCCGGAGACGGGCTGATCGGCGTGCTGGCCGAGACAGCCGAGCGCGAGCCGGCCGGGAGCCCGGTCGGGCGGTTCGCCGGGCGCTTCAGGGACGAGGTGGTCGCGCTGCGCGACCGGTGCGCCGCACTGGCTCCCTCGGACCTCACGATCGGGGCCTCTCCGGAGGCCTACGCGGCGGCCGACCGGTACACGGTGCTGCTCGCCGCCGCCGCCGCGCTCGCGGTCTGGCGCAGCGACGGCAGTCAGCCGGAGGCGGCACTCCTCGGGATCCTCGACCGGCTCTCCGGGCGCCTCGGTGGCGCCTCGGTGCTGACGCCGGACGAGCGGGCGAGTGCCGAGCAGGCGCTGTTCGACCTCGCTGTCGAGCGCTTCCAGGACAGGCGGCTCTTCGACCTGTCCGCACGTCATGTTTCGGGATGAGAGAGGGACTTCGATGACTGATCAGGAAATGAGCGTCCGGGTGTCGGCCGAGGACATCGAGCAGTGGCTGATGGAGCGGGTGTCCTACTACCTGGAGACGCCGATCGAGGAGATCGACCCGGACGTCTCGCTCGCCGAGCACGGGTTGGAGTCGGTGTACGCCTTCGCGCTCTGCGGCGACATCGAGGACAAGTTGGGTGTGACCGTGGAGCCGACTCTCGTCTGGGATGTCGACACGGTTGCGGCCCTGACCGTTCACCTGGCCGGCCTGATGGCCGAACTGCCGTCTGTCTGACGGGTTTTCAGAGCTCTTAGTGCACGTTGCGTCGAATCGATTGAGGGATACGGGAATGGGTGCCTCCGCGCAGGGTCTGTGGGATCTGATGTCCGGCCAGCTGGGCGTCTGGTACGCGCAGCAGATCGCGCCTGACAATCCGGCGTACAACATCGGTGACTGCACGGAGATCCACGGTGACCTCGACCCGGATCTTTTCGTGCGTGCGCTGCGCCGCACGGTGCAGGAGGCGGAGACTCTGCGTCTGCGCCTGTGTGTGGAGGACGGGACGCCGCGGCAGTTCCTGGGGGATGCCGGGGATGTTCCGGTCCACGTGGCGGATCTGCGGGGGGAGGCTGACCCGCGGGCGGTGGCGCAGGAGTGGATCCAGGCCGATCTGGACACGCCGGTGGAGCTGGTGGGCGGGGCGCTGTCGGGGCACGCGTTCTTCGTGCTCGGGCCGGATCGCTTCCTGTGGTACCAGCGTGCTCACCACATCGTTCTCGACGGCAACGGCTTGTCGCAGTTCGCCGAGCGGCTGTCCCAGGTATATGCGGTGCTTCGCGCGGGTGGGGATCCGGCCGGGAGTGCTCTGCGGTCGGTGTCGGAGCTGATCGGGACCGACGAGGTGTACCGGGGTTCGCAGGAGCGTGACCGGGACCGGCGGTTCTGGCTGGAGGCGTTCTCGGACCATGAGGGGGAGGCGGCGTCCGAGGCTGCGCAGGGTCGGCGCCTGGCCGGCCGGTCGGTGACCCACCAGCAGGATCTCGGAGCGGATGCGACCGCCCGTCTGCGGGCTGCCGCGAAGCGGCTTCGGGTCAGCTTCGCCGGTCTGGTGATCGCGGCGTCCGCGGTCTACCAGCACCGGTCGACCGGGTCGCGGGACGTCGTGCTCGGGGTGTCGGCCAGTGGCCGCACGAGCATGCGTGAGGTGGGTATCCCCGGCATGACGGCGAACATCATGCCGATCAGGCTCAAGGTCCTGCCGGGCATGTCCGTGCAGGAGCTCGCGCGTCAGACGCAGCGGGCGGTCCAGAGCGGTCTGCGTCATCAGCGCTACCAGTATCCGGACCTGCTCAGGGACTTGAAGCGGGTCGGTGGGACCCCGCTGTACGACATGATCGTCGATGTCATGGTGGGCGAGCGCCGGATCGGTTTCGGCGACTGCGGGGTTGTTCGGACCGGCCTGGCGAGCGGGCCTGCCGAAGGCATGAAGATCGACGTGCTCGGTGACGCGCTCGAGGGCGGCGTGCAGACCGTCATCGAGATGAACCGTGAGCAGTACGACACCGAAGCGGCGTCGTCGGTGAGCCGCCGCTACCTGGCGGTGCTGGAGTGGCTCAGCAGTGCTCCGGCCACCGCCTCCGTCGGCGCGGTCGACCTGCTCGACGCGGCTGAGCGGCGGCTGGTGCTGGAGACCTGGAACGACACCGTGGTCCCCGGCGAGGCTCTGCCGGTGCCGCAGCGGTTCGCCGCCCAGGTGGCCGCGACGCCGCGGGCGGTGGCCGTGGTGGCCGACGGCTCGGCGGTCCGCTACGCCGAACTGGACGTGCGGGCCAATCAGTTGGCGCATCATCTGATCGCCCAGGGGGTCGGTGCGGATTCGCTGGTGGCGCTGTGCCTGCCGCGCGGCCTGCAGGCGATCGAGGCGATCCTGGCGGTGTGGAAGGCGGGGGCGGCGTACCTGCCGCTGGACCCGGCGTACCCGGCGGAGCGGCTCGGCCAGTTGCTGGCCGACAGCGGGGCCGGGCACGTGCTGGGCGAGGCGGCGCTGATCGGGGCGCCGGCGGCCCAGGGTGTGCGCTCGATCGCCCTGGACGACCCGGCGGTGCTGGCCGAGCTGGCCGCACGACCCACCGAGGCTCCGCAACTCGACTTGATGGCCGACCAGTTGGCCTATGTGATCTACACCTCCGGTTCGACCGGCACGCCCAAGGGCGTGGCCGTGACGCACCGCGGGCTCGCGAACTACGTGGCCTCGGTGCCGGGGCAGGTCGGCTTCGGCCTGCCGGGCGGCCGGTACGCGCTGCTGCAGCCCACGGTGACGGACCTCGGCAACACGGTGGTGTTCGCGAGCCTTGCGACCGGCGGTGAGCTGCACATCCTGCAGGAGGGTGCGGTGACGGATCCGTCGGCCGTGGCCCAGTATTTGGCGGACAACCGCATCGACTTCGTGAAGGTGGTGCCCTCGCACCTGGCGGCGCTGGGCGCGGCAGCCGGCCTGGCCGCTCTGATGCCGGCCCGGGCGTTGGTGCTGGGCGGTGAGGCTGCCTCGCCGGCGCTGGTCGCCGGGCTGCTCGACGTGGCGGGTGAGCGTGGTGTGTTCAACCACTACGGGCCCACCGAGACGACCATCGGCGTGGTGGCCGGCCGGCTCGGCCAGCAGTCGCTCGCCGAGGGTGTGGTGCCGCTGGGGGTGCCGGTGGCCAACACCCGTGCCTATGTGCTGGACGGGTCGCTGAGCCCCGTTGCGGTCGGTGTGGCGGGTGAGTTGTACGTGGCCGGTCCGCAGGTGGCGCGCGGGTACGTGGGGCGTTCGGGCCTGACCGCGCAGCGGTTCGTGGCCTGCCCGTTCGGCCCGGCCGGCGAGCGGATGTACGCGACGGGCGACCTGGTGCGGTGGACCGCCGAGGGTGAACTGGTGCACCTGGGCCGTTCGGACGAGCAGGTGAAGGTGCGCGGTTTCCGGGTGGAGCCGGGTGAGGTGCAGGCGGTGCTGGCCGCGCACGAGTCGGTGGCACAGGCCGCCGTGGTCGTCCGTGAGGACGTCCCCGGCGACAAGCGCCTGGTCGCCTACGTCGTTCCCGCCGCCGCCGCGCGGACGGCTGACGCCGTGCGCCTGAGTGAGCTGGTGTTCGTGTACCTGGCCGAGCGGCTGCCGGGGTATCTGGTGCCCTCCGCGGTGGTGGTGCTGGACGCGCTGCCGCTGACGGCCAACGGCAAGCTGAACCGTGCCGCCCTGCCTGCTCCGGACTACCTGTCCGCCAAGGCCGTCGGCCGTGGTCCGGCGACGGTGCAGGAGGAGATCCTGTGCGGCGTTTTCGCGCAGGTGCTGGGTCTGCCGGCGGTGGGGGTCGAGGACGACTTCTTCGCGCTGGGCGGCCACTCGCTGCTGGCGATCCGGCTGATCAGCCGGATCCGGACGGTCCTGAACGTCGAGCTGCCGATCCAGGTGTTCTTCGAGGTGCCGTCGCCGGCCGGGGTCGCGGCCTGGCTGGCCGGGTCGGCAGCCGGCGAGGGGCGTGCGGCGCTGGTGCCGGTGGCGCGTCCGGAGCGGGTGCCGCTGTCGTTCGCGCAGCGCCGCCTGTGGTTCCTGGGGCAGTTGGAGGGTCCGAGCGTCACCTACAACGCCGCGGTGGCGCTGCGACTGGACGGAGAGCTGGACCAGCAGGCCCTGGCGGCGGCGTTCAAGGACGTGATCGGGCGGCACGAGGTGCTGCGCACGGTCCTGCCGGCGGTGGATGGCGAGCCGTACCAGCGTGTCCTTGCGGTGGAGGAGTGCGGGTTCGAGCTCGCGGTGGCCGAGGTGGCGTCGCAGGAGCTGGACGGCGCGGTGGCCGAGGCCTCGGCTCACGCGTTCGACCTGTCGGCGGAGATCCCGCTGCGGGCGACGGTGTTCGCCCTGGCACCGCGGGAGCACGTGCTGGTGGTGCTGATGCACCACATCGCGGGTGACGGCTGGTCGACGGAGCCGATGCTGCGGGATCTGTCGGTGGCGTACGCGGCACGGCTGGGCGGTGCTGCGCCGGTGTGGGAGCCGCTGCCGGTGCAGTACGCGGACTACGCGTTGTGGCAGCGGGAGTTGCTCGGCGACGAGCAGGACCCGGGGAGCGTGCTGGCCGGGCAGGTGGCGTACTGGCGCGAGGTGTTGGCGGGGGCACCGGAGGAGTTGGAGCTGCCGGCCGACCGCCAGCGCCCGGCGGTCGCCTCGTACCGCGGTGAGAGTGCGGAGCTGGCGGTCTGCGCGCAGACGCACCAGGCACTGGCGGCGCTGGCGCGTGAGCGGGGGGTGACCCTGTTCATGGTGCTGCAGGCGGCGTTGGCGGTCACCTTGAACCGGATCGGCGCGGGCGCGGACATCCCGATCGGGTCGCCGGTGGCCGGCCGTACGGATGAGGCGCTGAACGACCTGGTCGGGTTCTTCGTGAACACCTTGGTGGTGCGGACCGACCTGTCCGGCGACCCGACCTTCGACCAGGTGCTGGAGCGGGTCCGCCAGGCGAGTCTTGGGGCGTTCGCGCACCAGGACGTGCCGTTCGAGCGGCTGGTGGAGGAGCTGTCGCCGGTCCGGTCGATGGCACGCCACCCGCTGTTCCAGGTCGTGCTCACCCTGCAGAACACGGCATCGGCACGGTTCGAGCTGCCCGGTCTGCACGTCGGACGGGTGCCGACCGGTCTGGTGCACAGCAAGTTCGACCTGGACGTGAACCTGAGCGAGGCGTTCGACGCCGACGGTGCGCCGGCCGGCCTGCGCGGTGCGCTCCTGGCGGCGGCGGACCTGTTCGACGCGCAGACCGTCGAGCGGATCGCGGGCCGGCTGGTCCAGGTCCTGGAGACGGTGACCGCGCAGCCGGGGACGCGGTTGAGCGCTGTGGACGTGATGGGCGCGGACGAGCGTCGCCTGCTCCTGGAGGCGTGGAACGCGACGGCGGTCGAGGTCGAACCGGCCACGCTGCCGAAGCTGTTCGCCGCGCAGGTGGCGCGGACACCCGACGCGGTGGCACTGGCCTTCGAGGACGTCAAGCTGTCCTACGCGGAGCTGGATGCGCGGGCGAACCGCCTGGCGCGGCTGCTGGTCGGGCGCGGTGTCGGCCCGGAGTCGGTGGTCGGAGTGTGCCTGGAGCGCGGGGTCGAGGTGGTGGTCGCGCTGCTGGCGGTGGTGAAGGCAGGGGGTGCGTATCTGCCGGTCGACCCGGCGTACCCGGACGAGCGGATCGGGTACACGCTGGGTGACGCGGGTGCGCGCCTGGTGCTGACCTCGGCCGAACTGGCCGCTCGACTGGGCGGGTTCGGTGTCGAGGTGGCGGCGCTGGACGAGCCGTCGGTGGCCGGAGAGCTGGCGGCGCTCGACGACGCGCCGGTGGAGGGTGTGGCGTCGCCGGGGCATCCGGCGTACGTGATCTACACCTCCGGGTCGACGGGTCGGCCCAAGGGTGTGGTGGTGACCCATGAGAACGTGACCGGGTTGTTCGCGCAGACCGGGCCGCTGTTCGGCGGGTTCGGGGCGGACGACGTGTGGTCGTGCTTCCACTCCTTCGCGTTCGACTTCTCGGTGTGGGAGCTGTGGGGTGCGCTGCTGCACGGCGGCCGGGTGGTCGTTGTCCCGCACGCGGTGTCGCGCTCGCCGCAGGAGTTCCTGGCGCTGATCGAGCGCGAGCGGGTGACGGTACTGAGCCAGACCCCGTCGGCGTTCTACCAGTTGGCCGCCGTGGAGGAGGAGCGGCCCGGGGCGGTGGCGTCGCTGCGTGCGGTGGTGTTCGGTGGCGAGGCGCTGGATCCGGGCCGGCTGAGCGGCTGGTGGGGCCGTCACGGTGACGGTGGTCCGCGCTTGGTGAACATGTACGGCATCACCGAGACCACGGTGCATGTGACGTTCCGCGAGCTGTCCTCGGGTGAGGGCGTCGCGGGCAGTGTGATCGGGCGCGGTATCCCGGGTCTGGGCGTGTATGTGCTGGACGAGTTCCTGCAGCCCGCTCCGGTGGGTGTGACCGGTGAGATGTACGTCGCGGGCGGTCAGTTGGCGCGGGGGTACCTGGGCCGTCCGGGCCTGTCGGCGGAGCGGTTCGTGGCCTCGCCGTTCGGGGCGCCGGGCGGGCGGCTGTACCGCACGGGTGACCGGGCGAAGTGGTCCGGCGACGGCGAGCTGGTGTTCGCGGGCCGTGCGGACTCGCAGGTGAAGATCCGAGGCTTCCGGATCGAGCCCGGCGAGGTCCAGGCCGTCCTGGCCACCCACCCGGGCCTGGCGCAGGCGGTGGTGGTGGTCCGTGAGGACGTGCCGGGTGACAAGCGCCTGGTGGCGTACGTCGTCGGGGACGGCGACGGTATCGAACTCGCCACGTCTGTCCGGGAGTTCATGGCTGAGCGGCTGCCGGCGTACATGGTGCCGTCGGCGGTCGTGGTGCTGGCCGGCCTGCCGTTGACGGTGAACGGCAAGGTGGACCGCAAGGCCCTGCCCGCGCCGGAGTACGCGGCGGGTGCGGGCCGGGCGCCGGCGACGGTGCAGGAGGAGTTGCTGTGCCAGTCGTTCGCGCAGGTGCTGGGTCTGCCGGCGGTGGGGGTCGATGACGACTTCTTCGCGCTGGGCGGTCACTCGTTGCTGGCGATGCGGCTGCTGAGCCGGATCCGTTCGGTGCTGGGTGTGGAGCTGGCGGTCCGCGAGCTGTTCGAGGCGCCGACGCCGGCGAGTCTGGCGGGACGGCTCGGGCAGGCCCGTGAGGGCCGGTTGGCACTGCGTGCGACGGAGCGTCCGGAGCGGGTGCGGTTGTCGTTCGCGCAGCGCCGTCTGTGGTTCCTCGGCGAGTTGGAGGGCGCGAGCGCGACCTACAACACTCCGATGGCTCTGCGCCTGTCCGGACAGGTGGACCGGGAGGCTCTCGCGCAGGCGCTGCGGGACGTGATCGGGCGGCACGAGGTGCTGCGGACGGTGTTCCCGGCGGTCGACGGTGAGCCGTACCAGCGGGTTCTGGGTGTCCAGGAGTGCGGGTTCGAGCTCTCGGTGGTCGAGGTGGCCCCGGAGGGGCTCGAGGAGGCACTGGCCGAGGCGGGCCGGTACGCGTTCGACTTCTCGTCCGAGATTCCCTTCCGGGTGACGCTGTTCGCGGTGAGCCCTCTCGAGCATGTGCTGGTGCTGCTGTCGCACCACATCGCCATGGACGGCTGGTCGAGCGCGCCGCTGGTGCGGGACCTGTCGACGGCGTTCGCGGCGCGGCTGGGTGGCGTGGCTCCGGGCTGGGAGCCGCTGCCGGTGCAGTATGCGGACTTCGCCGAGTGGCAGCGCGAGTTGCTGGGCGGGGAGCGGGATTCATCCAGTGTGATGGCGCGCCAGGTGGCCTACTGGCGTGCGGCCTTGGCGGGGGCCCCGGAGGAGCTGCCGCTGCCGTTCGACCGGCCGCGTCCGGCGGTCGCGTCGCACCGTGCCCACACCGTGGAGCTGGATGTTCCGGCGGAACTGCACGGGCGTCTCGGGGAGTTGGCGCGTGAGCGTGGGGTGACCATGTTCATGGTGCTGCAGGCGGCTGTTGCGGTGACGCTCAGCCGGCTGGGTGCGGGCTCTGACATCCCGATCGGGTCGGCGATCGCCGGGCGCACGGACGAGGCGCTGAACGATCTGGTCGGGTGCTTCGTCAACACGGTCGTCGTGCGGACGGACCTGTCGGGGGACCCGACGTTCGAGCAGGTGCTCGGGCGGGTGCGCGAGGCGGGGCTGAGCGCGCTGGAGAACCAGGATGTGCCGTTCGAGAAGCTGGTGGAGGAGCTGGCGCCGGCGCGTTCGCTGGCCCGGCACCCGCTGTTCCAGGTCGTGCTGACCCTGCAGAACACCGGCCTGGTGGCCGATCGCGGTGCGCTGGACCTGCCTGGGCTGGGGGCCGAACCGCTGCTGCTGGGCCGGGCGATGGCGAAGTTCGACCTTGATGTGATCGTGGGTGAGGCGTTCGGTGCGCAGGGCGCGCCGGCGGGGATCCGGGGCATGCTGACGGCGGCGGCGGACCTGTTCGACGAGGGTGTCGCTGGTCGGGTCGCGGGCTGCCTGGTGCGGGTGCTGACGGCGATGGCCGATGACCCGCGGGCCCGGGTCGGCGCGGTGGACGTGCTGGGCGCGGACGAGCGTCGCCGGGTGCTGTCGGAGTTCAACGACACCGCTGTGGCCGGGCCCGGCCTGATGGTGCCGCAGGTGTTCGAGGCGCAGGTGGCGCGGACGCCGGATGCGGTGGCCGTGGTGTCCGGTGGCGTGCCGGTGTCGTACGCGGAGTTGGATGCGCGGGCGAACCGCCTTGCGCACTATCTGGTCAGCCAGGGTGTTGGCCCGGAGTCGCTGGTGGGGCTGGCGCTGCCGCGTGGCGTGGAGATGATCGCGGGGATTCTGGCGGTCTGGAAGGCGGGGGCCGGGTATCTGCCGGTGGACGTCTCCCAGCCGGCCGAGCGGGTCGCGTTCACGGTGAAGGACTCGCGGGCGCAGTTGGTGCTGACCACCGACGAGGTGCTGGAGGACCTGCCGTCGGTGGGTGTGCGTCTGGTGGCGGTGGACGGCACGTTGACGGCGATGCAGCTGGCGGCGGCGCCGGCCTCCTCGCCCGGTGTGGCGGTGGATCCGCGGTCCCTGGCGTACGTGATCTACACCTCCGGTTCGACCGGCAAGCCCAAGGGCGTGGCCGTCACGCACGGCGGTCTGGCGAACTACGTGGCCTCGGTGCCGGCCCGGGTCGGCTTCGGCACGCCGGGCGGCAAGTACGCGCTGCTGCAGGCGCAGGCGACCGACCTGGGGAACACGGTGCTGTTCGCGAGCCTGCTGTCGGGCGGTGAGCTGCACGTCCTGGACGAGGAGGCGGTCACCGATCCGCGCGTGGTGGGCGACTACCTGGCCGAGCACGGGATCGACTTCCTGAAGGTGGTGCCCTCGCACCTGGCGGCGCTTGGCGCGGTCGGTGGTCTGGAGCGGGTGCTGCCGGGCCGGTCGGTGGTGCTCGGTGGCGAGGCCGCCTCGGCGGGCTGGGCCGATGAGCTCCTGGCCGCCGCGGGCGAGCGGCAGGTGTTCAACCACTACGGTCCGACGGAGACCACGATCGGTGTGGCGACCACCCGTCTGACGCCGGGCGGGGTGGTGCCGGTGGGCTCGCCCGTGGCCAACACCCGCTTCTACGTGCTGGACGAGCGCCTCGACCCGGTCCCGGTGGGTGTGGCCGGCGAGCTGTACGTGGCGGGTGCGCAGCTGGCGCGCGGCTATGTGCGCCGCCCGGGCCTGACCGCGGAGCGGTTCGTCGCCGACCCGTACGGGCCCGCGGGTGGCCGGCTGTACCGCACGGGTGACCGCGCGAAGTGGTCGGCCGAGGGCGAGATCGTGTTCCTGGGCCGTGCGGACGAGCAGGTGAAGATCCGTGGTTTCCGGATCGAGCCGGGTGAGGTGGCCAGTGCTCTGACGGCTCACCCGCTGATCGCCCAGGCGGCCGTGATCGCCCGCGAGGACACCCCGGGGGACAAGCGCCTGGTCGCCTATGTGGTCGCGGACGACCCGGAGGATGTGGACGAGACGCTCGCGGATGCGGTGCGGGCCTTCGTCGCCGCCCGGCTGCCGGAGCACATGGTGCCCTCCGCCGTGGTGGTGCTGGACGCCCTGCCGCTGACGGGCAACGGGAAGCTGGACCGCAAGGCGCTGCCCGCGCCGGACTTCGCGGCCAAGGGCGGGGTGTCGAGCCGCGGGCCGGCCTCGGTGCGGGAGGAGATCCTGTGCGAGGCGTTCGCCGAGGTCCTGGGGCTGGAGAGCGTCGGCGTCGATGACGACTTCTTCACCCTGGGCGGGCATTCGCTGCTGGCGGTGTCGCTGGTGGAGATGCTGCGGGTGCGCGGGGTGTCGGTGTCGGTGAAGGCGTTGTTCCAGACGTCGACCCCGGCGGGCCTGGCGCTCGAGGCGGGCGCGGAGCAGGTGGTCGTGCCGGCGAACCTCATCCCCGAGGACGCCACGCACATCACGCCCGAGATGCTGCCGCTGGTGGAGCTGACCGAGGCCGAGCTCGAGCTGGTCGTGGCGAAGGTGCCCGGCGGTGCCGCGAACGTCGCGGACGTCTACCCGCTGGCCCCGCTCCAGGAGGGGATCCTCTTCCACCACCTGGTCAAGGCCGGCAGCGCGGGCGAGCGGGACGTGTACGCCGGGCCGATGGTGCTCGGATTCGACAACCGGGCACGGCTCGACGCGTTCCTCGAGGCGCTGCAGCAGGTGGTCGACCGGCACGACGTCTACCGCACGGCCATCGTGTGGGAGGGCCTGCGCGAGCCGGTCCAGGTCGTGACCCGGCACGCCGAACTCCCCGTCCGGGAGGTCGTGCTGCAGGCGCAGGGCGCGGACGCGGCGCAGCAGCTGCTGTCCCTCGGCGGCGCCTGGATGGCGCTGGACCGGGCCCCGCTGATGGACGTGCACATCGCCGCCGAACCGGACGGCGACGGCTGGCTGGCCCTGCTGCGCGTCCACCACCTGGTGCGGGACGACACCACGACGGACGCGCTGCTGGGGGAGGTGCGTGCCTTCCTGACCGGGCGGGGAGAGTCCCTGGCCAAGGGGCTGCCGTTCCGCGACTTCGTCGTCCAGGCCCGCCTCGGCGTGCCGCGCGAGGAGCACGAGCGGTACTTCGCCGCCCTGCTGGGCGACGTCACCGAGACCACCGCCCCGTTCGGCCTGCTGGACGTGCACGGGGACGGCACGGCCGTGGTGTCGGCGCGTTCCTCGGTGGAGGCCGAGCTCGCGCTCCGGCTGCGGGCGGTCGCCCGCCAGAGGGCCGTGAGTCCGGCGACGGTGTTCCACCTGGCGTGGGCGCGGGTGCTGGCCGCGGTCAGCGGCCGCGAGGACGTGGTGTTCGGCACGGTGCTGTTCGGCCGGATGAACGCCGGCGCGGGCGCCGACCGGCTCCAGGGCCCCTGCCTCAACACCCTCCCGGTGCGGGTGCGGCTCGCCACCCCGGCGGTGGGCGAGGCCCTGGCCGGGATGCGCAAGCAGCTGGCCGAGCTGCTCGTGCACGAGCACGCGCCGCTGGTGCTCGCGCAGCAGGCGAGCGGGGTGGCGGGCGGCAGCCCGCTGTTCACCGCCCTCTTCAACTACCGCAACGGCGCCGGCGCCACCGAGCCCGGCACGGGCCTGGGCACCGGGCTGGAGGACGTGCGGATCCTCGGCTCCGAAGGCCGCACCAACTACCCCCTGGTCGCGCACGTCGACGACGACGGCACCGGCTTCAGCCTGGCCGTCGACGCGGTGGCACCCGCCGACGCGCAGCACGTGGCCACGATGCTGCACACCTGCCTGCTCCAGCTCGTGACCGCGCTGGAGGAAGACCCGCAGACCCGCTTCGCGGCACTGGACGTACTCGATCCGGCTGAGCGCCGACTGGTGGTCGAGAAGTGGAACGCGACGGCGCTCGAGATCGAGCCGTCCACACTGCCGGAGCTGTTCGCCGCACAGGTGGCGCGGACGCCGGATGCGGTGGCGTTGGCCTTCGAGGGTGTCGAGCTGTCGTATGCGGAGCTGGATGCGCGGGCGAACCGGCTGGCGCGGTTGCTGATCGGGCGCGGTGTGGGCCCGGAGTCGGTGGTCGCGGTGGTGATGGAGCGCTGTGTCGAGCTGGTGGTGTCGCTGCTGGCGGTGGTGAAGGCCGGTGGGGCGTATCTGCCGGTGGATCCGGAGTATCCGGCCGGTCGGATCGAGGCCGTTCTCGCTGATGCCGGGCCGGTGTGTGTGCTCAGCACGGCCGGGCTGGCCGGGCTGGTGCCGGAGGGTGTGGCCCGGGTTGTGGTGGACGATCCCGCGGTG
>NZ_JBEOWY010000067.1:0-40873 GCF_040296285.1 Kitasatospora sp. NPDC002227 | reverse complement strand
TGCGGATGAGCAGGTGAAGATCCGTGGGTTCCGGGTGGAGCCGGCCGAGGTGGAGTCGGTGGTGGCCGCGCACCCGCAGGTGGCGCAGGCCGCGGAGGATGGTGGCAATGTCGAACTGGCCTCGTCCGTGAGTGCGTTCGTTGCCGAGCGGTTGCCGTCCTACCTGGTGCCGTCGGCGGTGGTGGTGCTGGACGCGCTGCCGCTGACCGTGAACGGCAAGCTGGACCGCAAGGCCCTGCCGGCCCCGCAGTATGCCGTGAGCGCGAAGGCTCCCGACGGCGCCGGCTCGCTCAGTGCCCTCGAACAGACCGTGTGCGAGGCGTTCGCCAAGCTGCTGGGGCTGGAGAGGGTCGGGCTCGACGACGACTTCTTCGCCCTGGGCGGGCACTCCCTGCTGGCGGTGTCGCTGGTGGCCGAGCTGCAGTCGCGTGGTGTGTCGGTGTCGGTGCGCGACGTGATCACCAACCCGACTGCGGCGGGACTGCTCAGCAGGATGTCCTTGTCGTCGGTCAAGGACGCGCTCGGCGGCATGCTCTCCATCCGGCCGAGCGGCAGCAAGTCGCCGTTCTTCTTCGTGCATCCCGGAAGCGGCTCGAGCTGGTGCTACCTGCCGCTGGCCCGGCACGTCCCGAAGGAGTATCCGCTCTACGGGCTGCAGGCCGACGGGCTCGACGGCACGAGTGAAGTCGCAACCTGTGCCGCGGAGATGGCCGCGGCGTACATCGAGCAAATTCGATCTGTTCAACCTAGCGGCCCCTACCATCTGGTGGGCTACTCTTTCGGAGGGACGGTCGCGCACGAGATCGCGGTGCAACTCCAGGCCGCGGGCGAGCAGGTGGCCGCGCTGGTCATGCTGGACGCCTACCCGGCGGAGCAGGACGCGGATCCCGCCGAGGTCGGCGAGGCATCCCGCAGCGCCGGCGAGGCAGACCGGTCCGACGACCCGGCGAGCTCGTCGACGTCCGACGAGAACGACGTGCACACCCAGAAACTCCGGGAGCTCCGGGAGGACATGGGCGCTGTCCTCGGCGGGATCTCGGACGAGGAGCTGAGCCGTGTCCTGCGCGTCTTCGAGAACAACAGCCAGCTGTTGGCGGAGCACCGGAGCGGTCGGTTCCACGGGGATGCCCTGATGGTGGTCGCGGCGCAGGGCAAGGCGACCGATGTGCCGTTGGCGAAGTGGTGGGAGCCGTACATCTCCGGGGAGATCACCCAGGTGAACCTTCCTCTCACACACGCCGACATGATGCGGCCTCTCACGCTGGGCCAGGTGTGGGCCGCTGTCGAGGGGTGGCTGGGCTCGGTCCTGTCGTAGCAGGGCCAGTCCGAACCAGAACCAGAGCGGGGCCGCTGTCAAGGTGTTGACGCCGTGCGGCCCCGCTCCGTCAGACCGTGCTCGTAAGCATGCAACCACGATGTGACTTCCAATCATCCGGAGAGACAGATGACAACAGCAATCGGCAACCAGGCGCAGACCGTTCAGGGGGCCAGCGCCCCGCTGCTGCTCGAGGAGGCTTCGGCCGAACAGGTGCGTGCCGGTCTCAAGGCCCGTGGGGCGGTCCTGCTGCGCCGGGCCGGCGGTCGGTCGCTGGCGGAGTTCGAGTCCCTGGCGGACGAGTTGATGACTCCGCTGGTACACCCGGCGGTCGGTGACATGCAACGTGAGCCGGTGAGCGCGGACGGTACGACGGCGACGGTGAACAAGGGCCAGGGCAACATCCCGCTGCACCGGGAGCTGTCGTACGCGCCCGGCGCACCCGACCTGCTGATGTTCCTCTGCGAGACGCCGGCGGCCGACGGCGGGCAGACCACCCTGTGCGACGGTGTCGCCCTGTTCGAGGCCCTGGACGAGTCGACGCGCGACTTCCTGCGAAGCGGTGACCTGGTCTGGAGATGGGAGGCCTCGCCCGCTCTCTGGCGCTCCGCCCTGGGCGTCACCACCCAGGAGGAGGCGTTCACCGCGATCGAGGCGATGAACGACCGTTCGCGCGACGGCGGCTTCCTCAGCGGGGAGTTCGAGGGGGAGACGCTCAAGGGCGCCTACCGGACCAGATTCGTCACCCGCCCCGGCGACGGGCTCCGTGAGGCGTTCTGCAACTCCGTGCTCGTCACCGTGAGCGATGCGAACAGCACCGCCGCGATGGGCGACGGCTCGGCCATCCCCGACCTGATGCTGCGCGGCATCGAGGCCGAGGCCGCGGCGGTCACCTACGACATGGCCTGGCAGGCCGGCGACATCGTCGTGCTGGACAACACCCGGTACCTGCACGGGCGTCGCTCCTTCGTCGACACAGAGCGCCGGATCCTGACCCGGGTGGGCCACAGCCACAAGTCCTGAGCCCGGATCCGCAGAGCCGCACTCGGTGAGTGCGGCTCTGCGCTGTACCGGGGCCAGGTAGGTGCGGAAGCGCCGGCAAGAGCCGCTCCAGCGGGGGGACTCCCCGCAGGGGCGGCTCTTGCCGATCACCCGGCAGACCGGCGGGAACGCCGAAGCGCGGGTGCCGGGGCTGTGATTCAGCCTTGGCACCCGCGCTGGTGGTCCGAGAGCCCCGGGGGAGTGTCAGCAGGAGCTGAACGCCCCGGAGAGGGCCGGGATGTAGGTCGGAATCCGGCTCCAGACCTCCGGCGTGTAGAAGTGGCCGCCGGGCAGGACGTCGTGCCGGAAGTCACCGGTCGTGAGGTCCCGCCAGTACGCGCCGGCGTTGGGCTCGATCACCGTGTCCGTCTCGCCGGTCAGGACCTGCAGCGGCACACTGACCTTCGAGCCGGGAACGTAGCGGAAGGTGTCCCGGACCCGGACGTCGGCCCGCATCAGCTCGACCGCGAGTTCCCGCAGGTCCGGGTCGTTGACGACGTGCTCGGGCAGCATTCCGTGCATGTTCATCCAGCCGAGCAGCTGCTCGTCGGTGTCCTGCTGGGTCGGGGACCCGTCCTGGGCGTTCAGCCCGCGGTGGGCCGCGTTGGCGGAGGACACCACGAGCGTCTCGGGCGCGGGGCCGCCGAGCTGCTCGATGCGCACGGTGACGTCGAAGGCCATCCAGCCGCCCATGCTGTGACCGAGGAGCACGTAGGGGCCCTCGGCCGCGGCGGAGAGCACGGCCTGGGTGGTGTCCTCGGCGAGGGCGTCCCAGGTCTGGGCGAAGTCCTCCAGGAAGCGGCCCTCCCGGCCGGGGTAGCAGACGGCGGCGAGGTCGACGTCCGCCGGGAGCATGCCGCCCCACTGGTGGTACTGCCCGGTTCCGCCGCCGCAGAAGCCGAGGCAGATCAGGGTACGGGCGGCGTTCTCGGTGCGGCGGGATCGGACGACGATGAGGTCCTGGGCGGTAGCGGTAGCCATGGGCGGGATTCCTTGTGATGTGAAGGGTCAGGAGGTCTCAGGTGCTGCGGCGAGCTTGGCCTCGACGTACTCGGCCAGTTCGCGCAACTGCGGGTGCTGGTACACCTCTTTGGTCCGCACGGCGAGGCCGAGCTCGCGCTTCAGCCGGCCGATCACGCGCAGCGCGACGAGCGAGTGGCCGCCCAGCGCGAAGAAGTTGTCGTCGGCACTGATCCGGTCCCGGCCGAGGACCTCGGACCAGACCTCGGCGAGCAGCTTCTCGACCACTCCCTGGGGCTCGACGAACTGCTCGGCGGGTGCCGCCTGCGGCGAGGGCAGTGCCTCCCAGTCGACCTTGCCGTTGACGGTCAGCGGAACGGCGTCGACCGCCACGAAGACCGAAGGGACCATGAACTCGGGGAGCACCGCCGCGCAGTGGTCGCGCAGCTCGGAGCCGGTCGGCGGCTCGTCGGCGACGTAGTAGGCCACCAACTGGTCACCGAGCGCTGGGTCCCGGTAGGCGGTCAGCACGGCGGTGGTCAGCCGGGGGTGCGAGGAGACCGCGGCCTCGACCTCGCCGAGTTCGATCCGGTAGCCGCGGATCTTGACCTGGCGGTCGACCCGGCCGATGAACTCCAGCGAACCGTCGGCGCGCAGGCGGACCCGGTCTCCGGTGCGGTACATCCTCCCTCCCTGCCCGCCGCCGGGCAGGAGGGGCCCGGTGCCGTCCGCCGCGAACGGGTCGGCGACGAAGCGCTCGGCGGTCAGGGCCGGCCGGTCGAGGTAGCCCCGGGCCAGGCCCTCGCCTGCCAGGTAAAGCTCGCCCGTCCCACCGGGAGCGGTCACCTGCCGGAGGTCGTCGCCGACCACGTACGCCCGGGTGCCCGGCAGCGGGTGGCCGATGTGCGCCCCCTCGCCGGTGATCCAGGCACTGGTGGCGTCCACGGTGCACTCGGTCGGACCGTAGAGGTTCACCGCTTCGAGCAGCCCGTCCGCGGTCGCCTTGGCTATCTCCTGCCAGGTCCGCTCCGGCACCGGCTCCCCGCCCATGAACAGACGCGGCAGCGGGCCGTCCGTACCGCCGTCCAGCAGGCAGGTCCGCACCAGCTCCCAGAGGGAGGGGGTGAGGTCGAGGTCCTGGATGCCGTACGCGTCGAGCAGGGTCCGGAGCTGGACGGGATCGGTGCGCTGGTCCTCGTCGAGGACGGCGATGGTGTCGCCGCGGCAGACCCGCACCCACTGCTTCACCGAGGAGTCGAAGGAGACGCTGGCGTTCCAGCCGACGACCCGCGGCTCCTCCGCGTAGACACCGGCCAGCTCCAGGGCCGTGACCAGGTCCGCGACGGATCCCCGTCCGACCTGGACGCCCTTGGGCCGACCGGTCGAGCCAGAGGTGTAGATCACGTACGCCGGGTCGAGCGGATCGGCGGCCGCCGGCTTCGGGCCGGCGGCCTCGAGGTCGCCGGCCACGGAGTCCGGGGCGACGATCTCGAGACCGGATGCCTGCAGGGCGTGGCCCGGCGCCCCCACCAGCACCCGGATGCCGGCGTCCTCGACCATGAACTCCAGGCGCTCGACCGGGTAGCGGGGGTCCAGCGGGAGGTAGGCCGCACCCGCCCGCCACACCGCGAGCAGGGCTACGACCAGCTGGGTGGTGCGCGGCAGGCTGACCCCCACCAGGTCGCCGGCGCCGATGCCACGTGAGGCCAGGGCACCGGCGAGCTGTGCGGTCCGCCGGTCGAGCTCGGCGAAGGTGAGCTCACCGTCCGTGCCCCGTACCGCGATCCGGTCCGGGGCGTGCTGTGCGGCAGCGAGGAAGCGTGCTACCAGGTCAACCGGTTGCTGGGCGAGGTCAGTCACGAGAACGAGCTCCTTGTGCACGGGATTGGGGCATGGCGCGGCCGTCGGACCGGCCTGGTCCGACGGCGCCGGTCAGGTTCAGGCGAACGCGGGCGCGGGCTCCACGGTCGGCCGGCAGTCGGAGAGCTCGACCGGGTCGCCCATGGCCACCACGATCTTCCGGTCCCCGCGGAACGGATCCCGGCCGTGTGCGGTCAGGATGTTGTCGACCAGCATCACGTCGCCCGGCTGCCAGGTCTCGCGCACCGTGGCCGCGTCGTAGGCCGCCTGGATGGCCTGGAGGTCCTCGCTGCTCAGCGCGGCCCCGTCACCGAACTCGGTGTTGAACGGAAGGCCGTCGCGTCCGAACTCGTCGACCAGCGCCTCCCGCAGGTCCTCCTCCAGCGCCCACTCGTTCCAGAAGAGCAGGTGGTTGAACCACACCTCCTCGCCACTCGACGGGTGGGTGATGATGCCGGGACGGATCTGACTCGTCCTCAGGGTGCCGTCCTCGTACCACTGGTGGCCGACCAGGTTGTCCGCGCAGTAGCGCGCGACCTCGTCCGCGTCATCGGTGGCGAACGCGGTCTGCCAGTCGGTGGAGATGTGCTCGGAGTAGCTGCGCGAGAGTCGCCACCCGGCGGTCCGGATCTTCTCCACCACCCGGTCGGGGAGCGCGTCGAGGACCTTCCGGCAGTCCGCGACGGGTGTCGCCCCGCCCTGCGAGGGTGCGACGAGGCAGCCGAACAGCAACCGGCCGGGGAAGGTCAGCGTGTAGCTGTTCTCGTTGTGCATCCGGATCGACTGCGCGGCCGGGAGGTCGGTCGAGGAGAAGACGTCGTCGCCCAGCCGGCTGCGGGGAGTGGTCTTCTCCCGGTACGGCGTCCGCTCGCTGATGAGCGTGTCCCGGATCTGCGCGAAGTCCTCGATGGTCGCCATCGGCAGACCGCGCAGGAATACCGCGCCGTATTCCCGCAGAGCCGCGGTCAGTTGTGGACGGACATCCTCGAGCCACGCGAGGACCTGTGTCATCTCGGTGAGACCGGTGACCTGGGTGAAGGCCGGCCTGCCATCAACGACCTGCCATTTAAGCGTATGTGACATCGAATCAGGTCCTTTCCAGTTCTTGGACCGGTTGTCGTACGAATGATAGGAGGGTCGATTGCGCCACGTTAAGGCGTTCAACGGGCCTTGATCGGGTGCCCGGTGCGCTCAACGCGACATGGCGACCAGGACTCGGCGGCTTCCGCCGAACGCCCTGCGCCCGTGTGCGACGGCGACGTTGTCGATGACCAGGACGTCGCCCTGCTGCCAGTCGACGTCGACGGCCAGCGCCAGTCCCTTCTCGCGGATCTCGAGCACGTACTCGTCGGGGATGGGGGAGCCGTCGGCGAAGGTCACCGACTGCGGCAGCTCGTCCGCGGGGACGATGGCCGCGAGTTCGCGCATGGTCTCCTCGCCCAGCGTCGCGGGGTGCCACTGGTCCGCCTGGTTGAACCAGACCTCCTCGCCGGTGACCGGGTGCCGGAGCGTCGAGGGCCGGACCTGGCGCGTCCGCAGCGCATTGCCGGCGGTCCACTCCCAGCTCACGCCCGCCTCGTCCAGCAGCTTCTCGACCTGGGCCCGGTCGTCCGTCTCGAACGTCGCCTGCCAGCTCTTGCCGAAGCCCCTGCCACCGTGCAGGTACTGCCGGTAGCAGACCCCGCCGCTGAAGTCCGCGCGGATCCGCTCATCGAGTGCCGCCAGCCAGGAGGCGCCGTCCAGCAGCGGAGTGGCGCCTCCCGTGGTGGCCGGCTGAATGCAGGAGAAGAGCAGCCGGGCGGGCCAGGCGTGGGCGTAGGAGAGCTCGCTGTGCATGGAGATCGCGTAGTCCGGCGGGTACTCCGTCGAGGTGTACACGTTGTCGGAGACCTTGGTCCGGGGTGTGTTGCCGTGCACGTACGCGAGGCGCTCGGGCAGCAGGGCGGGCATCACGTCCGCCAAGGACGCCTCGCTGACGTCGAAACCCCGGAACAGCAGGGCCTGGTGACGTCCCAGCAGTTCGCCGACATCGACCGAGTCGAGGTACTCCGTCAGTCCCCGGGTGGTCGCTTCGGCGCCGGTGCTCTCGGGCGTGAACCGTTGCGGTGCCCAGCCCTGCTGAACGCTCATGGGGGGATATCTCCTTGGTGGTTGGTTGACCGGTGGTGCGGACCCGCACCGGCTCGCTGTCCTACGCACTCAGGCGGGGGACTGCTGGGCGAACTGGGTGCGGTAGAGGTCGGCGTAGATGCCGCCGGCATCGAGCAGTTCGTCGTGGGTGCCGCTCTCACGGATCCGGCCGGCGTCGACGACGAGGATCTGGTCGGCCTCGCGGATGGTGGAGAGGCGGTGCGCGATCACCAACGAGGTCCGGCCGGCCAGCGCGGTCTTGAGGGCGCGCTGGATGGCCGCCTCGGACTCGGAGTCCAGGTGCGCGGTGGCCTCGTCCAGGACGACGATCGGCGGAGCCTTGAGGAGGAGCCTGGCCAGCGCGATGCGCTGCTTCTGGCCGCCGGACATGCGGTAGCCGCGGTCGCCGACCACGGTGTCCAGCCCGTCGGGGAGCGCGTCGATGGTGTCCCAGATCAGCGCGGCCCGGCAGGCCTCGATCACTTCCTGCTCGGTCGCGCCCGGGCGGGCGTACTCGAGATTGGCCCGCAGGGTGTCGTGGAAGAGGTGTGCGTCCTGGGTGACGACTCCGACGGTGTCGCGCAGCGACTGCAGGGTCAGCTCGCGGATGTCGTGGCCGCCGATCCGGATGTTCCCCTGGTTGGGGTCGTAGAGGCGCGGTACGAGCTGCGTGATGGTGGTCTTGCCGGCGCCCGAAGGTCCGACCAGGGCGGTCAACTTGCCTGCGGGAGCGCGGAAGCTGAGTTCCTGGAGGGTCCAGGAGTCGTCGGCCCGCTCGGGGCGGCGCAGCGTGGTGGACTCCAGCGAGGCGAGGGAGACCTCGGCGGCGCTCGGGTACCGGAAGTGGACCTGGTCGAACTCGACCTCAGGGGCTTCCTGGCAGGACTCCGCGGCGGGCAGCTCCCGGGCGTCGGGACGCTCGGCGATGAGCGGCTCCAGGTCGAGGACCTCGAAGACGCGGTCGAAGCTGACCAGGGCGGTCATCGCGGCGACCTGCATGGTGGAGAGCTGGATGATCGGCCCGTACAGCCGCAGCAGCAGGGTGACCATGGCCACCAGGGTGCCGAGCTCGATGGTGCCGTCGATGGCCAGGCGGCCGCCCAGTCCGTAGACCAGCGCGGTGGTGAGGGAGGTGAGGACGGTGACGATGATGAAGAGCGTCCGCCCGTAGACGACCCCGGCGACGGCCACGTCGCGCACCCGGCCGGCCTTGCTCCGGAACAGCCGCAACTCGTCGTCGGTACGGCCGTAGAGCTTGGCGAGCATGGCGCCCGAGACGTTGAAGCGCTCGTTCATCATCGAGCTCATCTCGGCGTCCAGTTGCATGGTCTCGCGGGTGATGCGCTGCAGCTTGCGGGCGATGAAGCGCCCGGGCAGCAGGAAGAAGGGGATCACCGCCAGGGCCGCGACGGTGATCTCCCAGGACAGGTAGAACATCGCGGCGATGACCATGGCGATGGTCAGCAAGGTGGACACCGACTGGGAGAGCAGCGTGGTCACGGCCTGGCGGGCGCCGACGACGTCTGCGTTGAGCCTGCTGACCAGTGAGCCGGTCTGCGCCCGGGTGAAGAAGGCCACCGGCTGCTTCTGAACGTGGGAGAAGACCTTGCTGCGCAGGTCGAAGACGAGTCCTTCGCCGATCCGGCCCGAGCACCAGGACTGCAGGTACACGGCCGCCGCGCCGATCAGGGCCAGCAGGGTGATGACGCCGCACAGCCGGCCGACGATGTCGATGCGCCGGGGCACGATGCCGTCATCGATGATCATCTTGAGGAGCAGCGGGGTGCTGACCGTGATGACCGCATCGGCGACGGTGGTCAGCAGCAGCAGGGCCAACGGCCAGCGGTACCTGCTGGCATAGGGGAGGATCCGGCGAACCGTCCCGGATCTCACCCGCTGCTTGGTGATCACATCGTCATCGAGCCGTCCAAGGGGGCCGTAGCCCGGCCCGCCCGTCATCGCCATGGAGACCTACCTCATTTTCTGACGGCACGTCAGCACATGCCTGGGAAGTCGGGGATTGTGGTGCTGACCGCGTTCGGTGTTCCGGGTCGGCCGCGGTCGGGGATCTCCGTCGCATCGCGGCCGACGGGGCTTCGGCGCTCTCAGTCGCCGGCCGTGGGCAGGTCAATCCCTCAACTCGGTGACCCTATCCGCGGGCGGGTACTTCGGGAAGCCGAGCACCGGCCCTGGGCAACTGCCGCCAGGCGGCAGTTGCACGGACGCGGGTGTGGTGCCGAAGGCGCGGTGCGTGCTGGAGTGGCCGCACATCTTGGGGCCGAACCGGCCACTGCCCGTGGCCTCGTCGAGCCACCGGCCGGGGTCCAGCCGGCGTCCGGGTTGAACGGGCCGGCGTTCGACGGGGCCCTCGGAGTCCACCTCGCAGTGGTCGACCGGACCCTGCGCCGCGCTACCGTTGGAGCCGCCTTGTGACCACCCGCCAGGACCCGACCGCCGCCGGCCACCCGCAGGCGCCCGAGGAGGACCTGCGCGCGATGCGCGGCGACCTCGCCACCGCCCGCGCGGCCCTCGCCGACGCCGCCGCCCACACCGAGGACCTGCTGGCGATCCTGCCCGTCCCGGCCGAGCGCACCACGGGTCAACGCACCGTCGCCGCCGAGGCGATCGACGTCACCCGGACCCTGCGCGAGATGTTCCTGCGCACCCACATCGACGCCGTCCACGACGAGCTCACCGCCGGCCGCACCCGCCACCTTCGGCTCGCCGAACTCGCCGAGGCCGCCGCCCACGCCTTCCCCGGGCTGGTGCCGACCGCCGCCCAGCTCGACGAGGAACGCACCCGCACCCAGGCCGGCAAGGAAGGCCACGAGATCGACCAGGGCCTCTTCTTCAGCCACCTGCTGCGCTCGCCGGTGGCCGGGACGCACCTGCTCGAGTCGATGCTGCGCCCGACCCGGCGCGCACTCGACCTGCTGGACCAGTACGTTGCCACCGGCCGGATCGACCTCGGGCCGGTCCAGCTGGAACGCACCGGCGCCGTCGCCCGGCTCACCATGACCGGCCACGACCGGCTCAACACCGAGGACAGCCGGCAGGTCGACGCCATGGAGACCGCCGTCGACCTCGCGATGCTCGACCCCGAGGTGGAGGTCTGCCTGCTGCGCGGCGGCGAGACGACCCACCCCCGCCACCGGGGGCGCCGGATCTTCAGCGCCGGCCTCGACCTCGAGGCGCTCGCCGGTGGCGGGATCTCCCTGGTCGACTTCCTGCTGCGCCGCGAACTCGGCTACCTCCACAAGATCCAGCGCGGTCTGATCACCGGCGACAGCACCAGCTGGCGCCCCGCGCGGGTGGAGAAGCCCTGGGTCGCCGCCGTGGACGGCTTCGCGATCGGCGGCGGCATGCAGGTGCTGCTGGTCTCCGACCACGTGCTGGCCGCCACCGACTCCTACCTCGGCCTGCCCGCCGCGAAGGAGGGGGCGGTGCCAGGCGGCGCCAACTTCCGCCTCAGCGCGATCGGCGGGCCCCGGCTGTCCCGCCAGGTCGTCCTCGGCGGACGCCGCGTCCACGCGGGCGAACCGGAGGCCGCCCTGCTCATCGACGAGGTCCACGAGCCCGACGAGCTCGACCTCGCCATTGAGCGGAGCCTGGACCGGATCCGCGGCCAGGCCGTGGTGGCCAACCGGCGGATGATCGACATCGCCGGGGAGCCGATGGACGCGTTCCGGCTCTGCATGGCGGAGTTCGCACTCCAGCAGGCGCTGCGCCTGTACGCGGAGATGTCATCCACGAGGTAGGCCGCTCCACCGGCGGACAGATCCGCCGCCAGGAGCAGGACCGGGCCCGGGACCAGGGAGTGTTCAACTGACGCGAGTGCGCAGTTGAACGCCCGCGCTGATCATCTGCACCGGGTTGAACACCCGCACCATCGCCGGGAGCTGGGGCATAGTGGTCTGCGTCGCCAGGAACCGACGGAGTTCGGCGAGGCCGGATGTCGGGACGCCTGGACCGGACCGAGGGACCGTGGGCACAGCCGCGGCCGAACAGCCTGATCGCGACAGTCGAGAACGACACCGCCCAGCCGCGCGGCGCGCGCCGCCGTGCATGTCCGCGCGCCGCTCAGACCGGCGCAGCGCCAAGCCCAGGGAGAAGCAATGGCCTTCGAGCTGACCAGCTACCGGAACCTCGGCGACGCGTTCGCCGCGCGGGTTGCCCAACACCCCGACAAGACCGCGGTCGTCATCTACCGCAGCTCCACCGAGGCCGAGCACGAAAGCCTCAGCTACGCCGAACTCGCCCGCCGGGCCGGCCTGCGTGCCGCCGACCTGGCGCAGCAGCTGGCCCCCGGCGAGCGCGTCCTCATCGCGCTGCCCACCTGCACCGAGTTCGTCGAGCTCTACCTCGCCTGCCAGTTGGCCGGTGTCACCGCAGTGCCCGCCCCGCCGGTGACCGGCTCCAGCAGCGCCGCCCAGCGCGTCGCCACGATCGCGGCGGACTGCGCCCCGGGGCTGGTGTTCGCCGACGCCGGGGACCTCGACACCCTCACCGAGCGCTTCCTCGCGCAGGGCCTGGGCAACGTCCCCGTCCGGGCCGCCGGCCCCGTGCCGGCGGGTGAGGCAGACCCGGCGGTGCTCCGCGACCGTCAGGCCGACCCGGACACCCTCGCCGTCATCCAGTACAGCTCCGGCTCCACGGGCACCCCGAAGGGCGTGATGCTCGCCCACCGGAACGTCCAGGCGAACCTGGAGGCCCTGCGCTCCGTCATGGGCCTGAACGGTGAGGACTCGTTCGGCAGCTGGATGCCGCTGCACCACGACTTCGGTCTCTTCTTCCAGCTCAGCGCCGCACTCTTCTACGGCGCGACAGCGGTCCTGATGCCGCCGACGGTGTTCGCCCGCAAGCCGGTCGAATGGTTCCGGATGATGAACGAGTTCCGGACCACCGCCAGCTCCGCCCCCAACTTCGCGTACGGCGTCGCGCTGCGCCTCATCAAGGACGAGCACCTCGAGGGGCTCGACCTGTCGCCGCTGCGCTTCCTGTGCAACGGCTCCGAGCCGATCCACGCCCCCACCATCGCCGCGTTCACCAAGCGATTCGCAAGCATCGGCCTGCGCCCCGAAGCCATGGTCGCCGGCTACGGCATGGCCGAGGTCACCGTCTACGCCAGCGGCACCCCCATCCCGCTCCAGCCGACCGTCATGGTCGCCGACGCCCAGCGCCTCGCCGACGCCGACCGCCCCGCGCTGGTTTCCACCCATGACGGCCGGAGCAAGGAGATCACCGGCGTCGGACGCCCCCAGGCCTTCGACACCCTCATCGTCGACCCCGCCACCCTGCGCCCCCTGTCCGCCGGCGAGGTCGGCGAGATCTGGCTGCGCGGCGACAGCGTCGGCCGGGGCTACTGGGACAAGCCCGACCTCACCGCCCGCGCCTTCCACGCCCGCCCCGCAGGTGCCGACGACGCCGAACACGGCTGGCTTCGCACCGGCGACCTGGGTGCCCTGGCGGACGGCGAACTGTTCATCACCGGCCGGCTCAAAGAGGTGATGATCGTCAACGGCCGCAACCTCTACCCGCACGACATCGAGCACGAGGCGCGCGCCGCCCACCCGGCGCTGGAGGGGTTCGTCGGCGCCGCCTTCGGCGTCCAGGCCCCGGAAGAGCGGATCGTACTGGTGCACGAGGTCAGCCCGACCGTACCGGCCGAGGAACTGCCCGCCGTCGCGGCGGCTGTCGTCCGCCGCCTCACCGCCGCCACCGGTGCGCCGGTCCGCAACCTCCTGCTGGTGCGGCGCGGCAGCGTCCACCGCACCACCAGCGGCAAGATCCAGCGCACCGCGATGCGCGACCGCTTCCTGGCCGGCGACATCCCTGCCCTGCACGCCGAACTCGAACCGGCCGTACGGCAGCTGACGGCTGGAGCCGAAGCCCTTTGATGCCCCACCCGCACCGGCACCGCACACGGGATCGTGAACCGGTCGGCGTGGCTGCAGGCCGAGCCACGCCACCGGTGGGCCGACTGCGCGGCGAGCTCGTGGTGAACCTGACGGCAACGAGCTTCAGCCGGGCCACCGGACGCTGACGGGGCTCCCGTCCGTGGCGAGGAGGACGGCTGTGGCAGGCTGCTGCCATGAACCGGCCCGAACTCGGCCTGCAGCAGTTGCACGCCTTCGCCGTGCTCGCCGAGGAGTTGCACTTCGGCCGCGCCGCCGCGCGGCTCGGCATCGCCCAGCCGCCGCTGAGTCAGCAGATCCGCCGCTTGGAGGCCAAGGTCGGCCATCCGCTGTTCCACCGTGAGCCGGGCCGGGTCTCGCTCACCGCGGCCGGTGAGGAACTGCTGCCCGCTGCCCGGCGGGCCATGGCCGAGCTGGCCGCCGGGCTGCACACCGCCCGGCGGGCCGGGGCGGGCGAGGCCGGCCGGCTGCGGATCGGCTTCGCCGGCTCGCTCGCCCTGACGGTGCTGCCCGAACTGCTGCGGCGCTACCGCGAGCACCGGCCGGCGGTGGAGCTGGAGATCCGCGAGATGACCACCGCGCCGCAGTTGGCCGCGGTGCAAGAGCGGCGGATCGACCTGGGGCTGCTGCGTGAGCCGCCCGAGACGGCCGGACTGCGCATCGAGACCCTGCTCACCGAGGAGTTCGTGGCGGTGCTGCCCGCCGGCCACCCGCTGGCCGGGCAGCGGATCGTCCCGCTGGCGGCTCTGGCCGGTGAACCCTTCGTGCTGATGCCGCGTGCGGTCGCGCCGACGGTCCACGAGCGGATCCTCGACGTCTGCCGCTCGGCCGGGTTCACCCCCGACCTCGGGCAGCAGGCGGTCGAATGGCAGACGGTGGCCGCCCTGGTCGGGGCCGGGCTCGGGGTGTCCCTGGCACCCGCCGGCATCCGCCGCCTGCGTCTGCCCGGTGTCGCCTACCGCCGGATCACTCCCGGCACCGAGCGCACCCGCGTCGCCGCCTGCTGGCGCTCCGGGGAGGAGGGCGGCCCGCTGCTGGCGGGCTTCCTGGCCACCCTTCGCGGGTTCACCGACGGTGGCCGGTAAGGCGCTCAGGCGCCTGCGGGCAGAGTCCGCGCAGGTCAGGGAGACCGGCCACGGACGGCCGGTCGGTGTGGCCTGGTCCCGGGGGTGTGGTGCCGGAAGGGTGGGTGCGGGCCCGCCGGTGTGTTGATCCGGGGCGGGTGGACTTCCATGCCGACGGTCAGGGGGACCGGTGAGCGGATTTCATGTCGACCCTCCCAAGATGCTCGTCTCCTCCTCGGGGTTCACGGACCTGCAGACCTGGGCGGCCCAGATCCACCGGGGCCTGGTCGGGTCGCTCGACGACGCGGCCGGGATGGCCGGTGACGACGACACCGGGCATGCCTTCGCCACCAAGTACGATCCCGTCGCCCAGTCGGTGGTGAACGCCCTGGGGAGAGCCGTCGCACAGCTCGGCGGCACCGCCAACGGCCTCTACACGATGGCCGTCAACTACACCCGCACCGAAGCCGACATCGCCGCGAGCATGATGCAGCCCGAGCAGCTGCCCCAGTCCTCGGACCCCCAGTGCGACGACCAGGCCAAGGACGTCCAGATCCCCACCGCCGTCGGCCACCAGAACTGGGCGGTCCGCGAGATCATCGCCCGCTTCTGGCCCCAGGGGGACCCGGACAAGCTCCGGCAGGCCGGGACCGACTGGAAACGGCTCGCCCAGCTGGTCAGCCGTCTCGGTACCGAGGGCGACCAGCTCGCCCAGGCCGTCACCACCTCCAGCACCGCGAGCGCGGTCGACTCCTTCGCCACCAACTGGCGGGCCATGCACGACGGCTGCGCCCCGTCCGGGCCGCTGCTCAACACGCTCACCAGCACCGCCTACCAGCTCGGGGAGGCCTGCGAGACGTACGCCAAGGGCATCGACGACCTGCGTGACAAGCTCGAGGACCTCGCCCTGGTCGCGGGCGGCGTCGCGGTCGCCGGTGTCGCGCTGACCCTGTTCACCCTCGGGGGGTCGGACGTGGCGGCGGTCGGTGGTGAGGCCGCGATCGCGGCCGAGGCCGGCTCCGCCGCGCTCGCGCTGACCGCCGAGCTGGAGGCCAGCGCCGAAGTCGCCGTGCTGGCCGAGGCGGCCGCCGTCGTGGACGCCGCGGCCGCGCGGCTGATCCCAATCGGCGTGGCGGCCGCGGGCGGGCTCGTCATCGCGGGGGCCGGTTCCCCCGGGGCCAACGCCGCGCCCACGCCGGCGGCGCCCACCCCGGGCATCGGGCCGCTGCCGCCCGACCCGTCCAGCCGCTACCCCGTCCTCGGCCCGGGCCAGCAGCAGGACATGCGCACCTGGATGACCCGGATGGGCGCCGACGGCCGGACCAGCCCCGCTCTCGGCCCGATGGGCAAACCCAAGATCGACGCGCGGCGGGCCTACCAGCAGCGCGTCGCCGGCGACACCGAGTACCAGCTCTACACCGACATCCCCGACGGCAAGGGCGGCCAGAAGAGCATGAACGCCGACGGCGTCCGCCCCGAGGACGGAGCCGCCATCGACGCCAAGTACGTCGGCACGCAGCCGAGTTGCAAGTCGCCTCTGCGCCTGGGCAATGTCGACGAGGTGCCCGACTTCGTCTACGAGTCGACGATGAAGAGCCAGGGCGAGGAGATGGACAAGTACGCCTCCGCGTTCCAGGACCCCCGGAACCAGGTCAACCACCTCGAGGTTGTCACCAACGACGACAAGGCCGCCGCCTACTACGCCGCGATGATGGCAGCCAAGAAGGTCCCCGGGGAGACCCGGGTAGTCCCATGAGCAGTGGCCCCGCCCGGGGCCGGCACCACGGAGAGGAACACCGGTGGGATCCCACTACTTCATCAGCGCCGACCGCACGAGCGGAGCGGCCTGGCCCTTCACCGCGGCCCAGCTGGGCGAGGCGCTGCTGCGCCGGTGGCCGCAGAGCACCGTCACCGACGCCGGCGACGACAACCTCGACCTGGACGTCCGGGTGGAGCAGAACCGCTGCGAACTCACCTACCAGGCCGACCACCAGGTCTTCGTCTTCCGTGACCAGGACCCGCTCGACCCGCCGCTCGCGATCGTCCACACCCTGCTGCGCGACCTCGCCCCCACCGTCCCGGCCCTGTGGTGGGCCGACTACGACGCCACCCCGGAGCCCTTCGACGTCACCGCCGAACTGGCCGAGGTGATCCAGGACTTCGGCGCGTAGCGGACTGAGGGCCGTGCGACCGATCGGCGACCACCCTCGGTTCGGTGCCGCCTGCGCGACGCTGCTCAGCCTGCCGGCGATCACCGAGGCCTTCGCGGAGTGGACCAAGCTCCGTACCGAGGCCGGCAACAGCTGGCTGCTGCTGGGAGCCGCCGTGCTGACCGTCGCGGTGAGCGCGGGGGTGACCGCGACCACCAGGTGCCCGGCCCTGCACTGCGGTGTGGACGCCCCCGGGTCAGCCTGACCGGTGCGACGGCCGGTCAGGTGGTGGCCGCCGTGCTGGGTGTGCTGGCGGCCGGGAACGAGTACCACACGGGCATGATGCGGACCACGCTGGCGGCGATGCCGCGCCGGTCCGCGGTGCTGACGGCCAAGGCCGCGGTGCTGACCGCGGTGATGCTGGTGGCCGGCACGCTGGCGGTGGCCGGGTCGGTGCTCTACCTGCTGCTGATCGCCCTGCTGAGCCTGGGGACGGTGACGGCGCTCCGCAACTCCGCGACGGCGACCGGTGTCGTCCTGGCGCTGCTCTTCGTCTTCCCGATCCTGATCAAGGTGATCTCCAACCCGGACTGGCAGCGCCACCTGCAGCGGATCGCGCCGATGCCGGCCTGCCTCGAGGTGCAGGCGACGGTGAACACCGGTCAGCTCGCGATCGGCCCTTGGCAGGGGCTCGGGGTGCTGGCCCTATGGGCCGTGGGCGCCCTGCTCGTCGGCGGGGTGACACTGCAGCTCAGGGACGCGTAACCGCTCCCGGACCGCGCCCGGGCGGGGCGCGGACAGGCGGCCCGAATTCGGCGGCCGGTGCGTTCAACTGCCGCGCGGCGGCAGTTGAACGCACCGGCATGTGCGGGCGGTGGGCTCGGGCCGGTTCGCCGTCCGCCGGACCGACCTCCAAGGCGGCCGAGCCCCTTTGCATGAAGAACGCTCATACGTCAAGCCGCCGTCTGGACAGTTCCGCTGCGAACCGTAACGATGGTGTCCGCGGTCAACTGGGCCCAGGGGTCGGGAAGGGGTTCCCGGGGCTCGTGGTGCGTGACCGGTGGCGGGACGCCGATGTCCCCCGAACTCGACCGGCCCTCGAGCGACTTCTGTCAGCAACCGGACTTCGACCGCGCATCCGATGGAGGAGTGAACCAAGTGGATCGGCCTGTACCAGGCTCGCCGGAGCCTCCCGTGAAAGTCGTGACCCTCCCGATCGCCCTCCTGACGGTGGGTGAGCCGCTGCGCATGGCCGGACAGGACACGGAGCACGCGCTGAGGCTGGCGGAGGTCGACACCGCGCTGCCGCCGATCCTGGTGGAACGCGAGACCTTGCGGGTGGTCGACGGGCTGCACCGGATGATGGCCGCCCTGCTGAAGGGGCGGCAGACCATCGAGGTGGAGTTCTTCGAGGGCACCAGCGAGGACGCCTTCCTGCGCTCGGTCGAGCTCAACGTCTCCCACGGGCTCCCGCTGTCGCTGGCCGACCGGCGGGCGTCGGCCGAGCGGATCATCCGGTCCCACGGCTACCTGTCGGACCGGGCGATCGCCCGGGTGGCGGGGCTGGGTGCCAAGACGGTCGCGGCCATCCGCCAGGACGCGGCAGGGCAGTTGCCGCCCGCCGAACAGCGGGTCGGCCGGGACGGCAAGGTCCGCCCGGTGGACGGAACCAAGGGCCGGCAGAAGGCCGCCGAGCTGATCGCCGAACGGCCGGAGGCCTCGCTGCGCGAGGTGGCGCGGCTCGCCGGCGTCTCGCCGGCCACCGTGAGCGACGTACGCCGACGGCTGAGCGCGGGCCAGAGCCCGCAGGTGGACGGCGCCGCCCCGGCGGGGGCCGGGCGCGGCGCCCCCGCCCGGGTGTCGGCGCTGAGGAAGAGACCGAGCAGAGCGGCGCGGGTGGTGGCCGACCCCGCGGTGCTGCTGGAGAAGCTGGTGCGCGACCCGTCGCTGCGCCACAAGAGGGAAGGGCGCCAGCTCCTGCACCTGCTGCGGCAGAACGCGATGGGCAGTCAGGAGATCTCCGGCCTCACCACGGTGGTGCCGCCGGACTACGGGGCCCTGGTGGCCGGGCTCGCCCGGCAGTACGCCGAGATCTGGCAGGGATTCGCCCAGGAACTGGACGAACGGATGGTGCGTTCCGGGGGGGAGTGGCCTGCGGAGGTCCCGATCGGGGTCAGCGCATAGGCGCGTTCGAGGTGGATCTCGACGTAAACACAGCAATTCGGGCGGATTCCTGGTCACGACGGAAGCGGATGACCGGTGAATACTCTGAAAAATATTACCAGATTCCGGTAAGAGCCGGTAAGAGGGCGCACTGCGCCCCGATATCCACGGGGGATATTGTGATTCAGTCAGTCGTCCACTCCCCACAGACCGTCACCGTCCCGATCGCGACGCTGCTGCTGGGGGAGTCACCGCGCTCGACCGGGAGCGACGAGGAGCACATCGCCAGGCTCGCGGAGCTCGACGGCCCGCTCCCGCCGATCCTGGTCGACCACGGCATGCGCGTGGTCGATGGCATGCACCGCCTGCTGGCCGCCCTCTCCAAGGGTGACGAGACGATCGACGTCGAGTTCTTCGACGGCAGCGCGGACGACGCCTTCCTGAAGTCGGTGGAGGCCAACGTCTCGCACGGTCTCCCGCTGTCGCGGGCCGACCGCCGCGCCGCGGCCGAGCGGATCGTCTCCTCGCACCCCGGTCTCTCGGACCGGGCGATCGCCCGGTCCGCCGGGCTGAGCGCCAAGACGGTCGCCGAGATCCGGCGGCTGTCCACCGAGGACACGGCCCAGGTGACCGCCCGGGTCGGGCGGGACGGCAAGGTCCGCCCGCTGAACAGCCTGGAGGGCCGGCAGCGGGCCGCCGAGGTGATCGCCGAGCACCCGCAGGCCTCGCTGCGCGAGGTCGCGCGGCTGGCCGGGATCTCCCCGGCCACGGTCAGCGACGTCCGCAAGCGGATGGCGGCCGGGGAGCCGCCGGCCGCGACCCGGCCCGAGCCGTCCCGCCCGGGCGGCAGCCCCGCCCCGCAGGGGCGCGTCCCGCTCCGGCGGACGGTACGCCGGGCGGGCGGCGCCCGGCCCGACCCGGTACCGGTGCTGGAGAAGCTGGTCCGGGACCCGTCGCTGCGGCACAAGGAGGAGGGGCGCCAACTGCTGCGCCTGCTCCAGCAGAACGCGATGGTCCCGATGGAGTGGTCCGAGCTGGCGGCCGCCGTCCCGACGCACTGCGGCGCGCTGGTGGTCGCGCTCGCCCGGCAGTGCGCCGAGACCTGGAGCGAATTCGCCCAGGAACTGGACGAACGGAGCCGCATGGCTGGGCAGATCGGGCGGGCCGGTTGACGTGTCCGGATTCGGCACGGCGGTAATGATCGGGTCGGGCCCTTGTTCGGGCCCAGAGGTGTTCGGGGGTTGGCATGGTTGCTGGTCGTGTGGTGCGGTTCGACGGTGCTCGGGGTTATGGATTCATTGCGCCGAACCATGGTGGGGAGGATGTCTTCTTGCACGTGAATGATCTGCTGATTCCCGAATCGTCGCTGCGGACGGGGCTCGCGGTGGTCTTCGAGGTGGAGGAGGGCGACCGCGGCCCGAAGGCCTCGGCCGTTCAGCTCGCCCCGGCCTCGGCGGGGGCCGCCGGCCGCTCCGGCCGGACCCTCGACGACGTCTCCCTGTGCGACGTGCTCGGTGCCGACGAGTACCTCGGCGAGACGACCGACGCCCTGCTGGAGGCGGCGCCGACACTGACGGGCAATCAGATCGTCCAGGTGCGCGTCGCGATGCTGAGCCTGGCGAAGAGCCACGGCTGGATCGGCTGACGGCCACCCCTCGGAGGGGAGGGGGCCGCCTTCGCTCGGGCGGGGGCGGCCCTTCGCGTTCAGCCCCGTGCCAGCGGGCCGAACAGGGCGGTGCGCAGCGCCGGGCCGACGTGGCGCAGGATTTCATCAGGGGACATGGAGGCGAGGGGTTCCAGCCGGACCAGGTAGCGCAGGGTGATCACCCCGGTGATCACGGCGCCGAAGGCGGTGGCGCGGTGGTGCGCGTTCGGGCCGTCCAGGCGGGCGGCCACCCGTTCGACGATCTCCTGCTGGACGACTTCCCGGAGCAGGGCGGCGTGGCTCTCGTCCTGGGCCACGTTGCGCAGCATCGCCAGCAGCGGAGGGCCGGCCTCGGGGCTGTCCCAGACGGCGATCAGCGTGCGCAGGACCCGCTGGGGGAGGGTGGTCAGGTCGCCCGCGACGGCCTGGGCCGCGACTTCGGCGGGGTTGACGGCCAGCGCCATCGCCGCGCCGAAGAGGCCCCTCTTGGAGCCGAAGTAGTAGCTGATCAGGGCCTGGTCGACACCGGCCTCGGCCGCGACGGAGCGCAGGGTGACGCCCTGGTACCCGTCGGCCAGGAAGCGGCGGCGGGCGACGTCCAGGACGGCGGCCCGGGTGTCCGGGCTGCCGGGGCGGCGGCCACGGGGCACGTTTCGGCACTCCTTGTCGGGCGGTCCGGTTAATTCAGCACCATGGAAATCCTAGCGCGCGGCGCTCCACCCTGGGGCCTGTCCCGTCCGTCCGGACCCCAGGGGAGGCCGAGAACCTTGTCCGCCGTTCCACCACTCGCCGCCGTGCCGCGTACCGCCGCCGCGCCCGTGCGCCACACCGCCGTGCTGGCCGTCACCTGCCTGGCGCTGGCCGCCGTGGTGTCGGCGATGTCCTCGCTGAACGTGGCGCTGCCGTCGATCGCCCGCGAGACCCATGCCGACCAGACCCAGCTGTCCTGGATCATCGACGCCTACAGTCTGGTGTTCGCCGCCCTGCTGCTGCCCGCCGGTGCGCTCGGCGACCGGTTCGGGCGGCGCCGTGCGCTGCTGGCCGGCCTGGCGGTGTTCGGCGCCGGGTCGGCGCTGGCGACCGTCACCACTTCGCCCGATGCGCTGATCGCGGTGCGGGCCCTGCTCGGGGTCGGCGCGGCGCTGGTCATGCCGGCCACCCTCGCCACCGTCACCAGCACCTTCCCGCCCGAGCGGCGGGCGGGGGCGGTCAGTGTCTGGGCGGCCGTCGCGGGAGCCTCCGCCGTGGTCGGGGTGCTGGTCGCGGGTTCGCTGCTGCAGGAGTGGACCTGGCGCTCGGTCTTCCTGCTCAACGTGGTGCTCGCGGTGGTGGCCGGGCTCGGCGTGCTGGCCCGGGTGCCGGAGTCGGCCGAGCCCGGGCAGCCGCCGTTCGACCTGCTCGGCGCGGTGCTGGTGGTGGCCGGGCTCGGGGTGCTGGTCTACAGCATCATCGAGGCGCCGCAGCACGGCTGGGGGAGCCTGGCCACCCTGGGCGGGGCCGGGACCGGCCTGGCGATCCTGATCGCCTTCGTGGCCTGGGAGTTGACGATCAGTCAGCCCATGCTCGACCCGAGGCTGTTCCGCAACCGCCGGTTCGCGGCCGGCACGGTCTCCATCTCCCTGCAGTTCTTCGCGTTCTTCGGCTTCATGTTCGTCCTGATGCAGTTCCTGCAACTGGTCCGCGGCGACAGCGCGTTGACGGCCGCACTCGGCATGCTGCCGATGGCCGTGACGATGGTGCCCTCCTCCCGGCTGAGCCCGCTGCTCGCCGCCCGGCTGGGGGCGCGGCGGCCGTGGGTGGCCGGGCTGCTGGTGGCCGCGGTCGGTCTCGCGCTGTTCTCCCGGGTGGACGGCTCCACCCCGTACTGGCGGCTCGCCGCGGCCTTGCTGCTGCTCGGGCTCGGGCTGGGCCTGGCGATGCCGCCGGCCACCACCGCGATCACCGACGCGCTGCCGGCCGACCGGCAGGCGGTCGGCTCGGCGATGAACGACCTGGCCCGGGAGCTGGGCGGCGCGCTCGGGATCGCCGTGCTCGGCAGCATCCTGACGGCGGGCTACCGCGGCCACCTCACCCTCCCCGGCGCCCCGCCCCAGGTCGCCGAGGCGGCCCGCGCCTCCCTGGGCGCGGCCGCCGCGATGGGCGGCCCGGTGCTCGACCACGCCCGCACCGCCTTCGTGGCGGGGCTGCAGGGCGCACTGCTCGGCGGGGCGGTGGTGCTGCTGCTGGCCGCGGTGCTGGTGGGCCTGCTGCTGCGCACGGTCTCCCCGACCGTGCGCAGGTGATCGCGGGAGGAGGGTCACCCCACCCCGTCGGCCTGCGGGCCGGCGGGTGAGAGGGCGATGGCCCCCTCCTCGGCGAGACTGGCCAGAATCTCCTTGGTGTCGGCCACTGCCTCCTCGGCCGTCACCTCGTACTCGGCGGCGAGCAGCCGGCCGATCTCGGCCGCGGTGCGTCTGCCGTCGATCCGCCGCCAGATGAAGCCGGCCGTCTCGGAGAGGTCGAAGGCACTCTCCGGGACGGCGATGCGGATGACGCCCCGGACGTTGCGGACCCGGACCTCCAGCTTGGGCACCGGGACAGTGGTGTCGTCGATCACGGCCATTCAGATGCTCACCTCCATCGCGATGGCGCGGCAGACGGGGAGCACCTCGTTGACCCAGGCCGCCGGGTCCGCGGGGTCGTAGGACTGCATGGTCTCGAGGCCCCAGTACTCCTCGAAGGAGAGCAGTGCGGGCTCGGCGGCGCGGAACCGGCGGGCCCGCCACTTGGAGCCCTGCCCGTACTCGCCGTGGTAGGCGATGAGCGCGTCCACGGAGTAGGCGAACGCCGCCCGGCCGGAGAGGACGGCGCTCTCCAGGTCTCCCGCCTGCAGCTGCCCCACCGCGTCCTCGACGCGGGAGTCCGCGAGGTTGAGGGCCTGGCTGATCAGGAACGCCGGGAAGGCGGACTGCTTCAGCTGCTCGCCGCGTTCCGCGAGCCAGCCCTGGCCGGAGGCGGCGACGGCGAAGCCGAAGCGGTGCAGCAGCCACCGCTCGATGTAGTTGAGGTCGTTGCTGTCCATGGCGGCGCGCTCGAACGCCTCCCAGGTCACCTTCTCGAAGACCTCGTCGACCTGCTGGTCCGTCCAGTACTTGATGTCCCACCGCATCCCGTCGACGAACAGCTCGACGCTGGGGATGTCCTTCTTCGTCAGGGGAACGTTGAGGCTTCTGGCCTCCGGCCCGTCCCAAGGCTCCTCGGACACGATGTAGAGATCGACGTCGCTCGACGGGTTGCCCCAGCCCCGGACGAGCGAGCCGGCCTCGAAGACGCAGAGGTGGGAGTCGGGGAGAAGATTCCTCGAACGGAGTTCTTCGAGATAGTAGGAACGGTCGTCAGACATTTCTGTCTCTTCCGGTCGCGGGGATTCATGGCCTGGCGCGCGGGCAATCAGCCGGAATGCAGGCAGGGTGGCGGAGGGGGTAATTCCCAAGCCGTCCGTCGGCAGCGTGCCAGCCAGCATTGACGCTGTCAAGGAGTTTCTTGCTGCCCTGAAGGGCCACCGGCCGAGGCCGCCGCAGGCTCCTCCGGGCTCCGTTCGTTGCGGCGTCCGCGAGCCGGATGCCAGGCGCCTGGCCGCCTGGTGACCGGCCGTCGGCTACGCGCATAGCAATTGGATATCACCTGGTCACAGCGCTGGCTGAGTTTCTCCGGAGGTCTTTCCTCCCCCCGTTGGCAGTGACCGGTTTGGTACAATTTCACGTGCAATTTTACAGATTGATGTGCGCCGGAGTGGCTCTCCGGCGGGCCGATCTTGTGTTGACGATCACTCGCCGGGAGGGGTAGAAAGATTGAGCCCGACCTCGGCAGTTCTGCGAGATCGGAGGCTTAGGGGGCCCGTCTGCATTCATGCCGACGAATTCCCTCTTGCCCGAATTCGAAGCCATTCGAGCATTGCGGGGGAGGTGAATCACCATGAAGAAGTACATCAAGCCGTCGGCCCAGAAGGTCGGCTTCGGCACTGTCCTGCGCGGCACTGCCTGATGAGTCGCCCCGCGTGTGCGGCAGCCAGGACCGGCTGCCGCACACGCGGGGCTCCTGAGGATGAAGAGCACGATTGTGGAGGGGTAGCTTCATGTGCGGAATCGCCGGGATCGCACGTCTGGGCGGTGGCGAGCTCACGGCCGCGGCGGACGGCCTGCTCGACCGGTTGGCCACCACGCTCGCCCACCGCGGCCCGGACGACCGACGGGTGCTGCGTGAGGCCAACGTCGGACTCGCCTTCGCGCGCCTCTCCCTGGTGGCCCCCACCGACGGCGGCCAGCCGCTGGTCAGCGAGGACGGATCCGTCGTCCTGATCGCCAACGGCGAGGTCTACAACCACCGCGAGCTGGAGGCCGGACTCCCGGCCGGGACCAGGATGCGGACCAAGTCCGACTGCGAAGTCCTCCTTCACCTCTACCAGCGTGACGGACTGTCCTTCCTGGACAAGGTGAACGGGATGTTCGCCTTCGTCCTGTGGGACCGCAAGCGCGACACCCTGCTCCTCGGGCGCGACCGCTTCGGCATCAAGCCCCTCTACTACCACCGCGACGCGGACCGGATCGTCTTCGCCTCCGAGATCAAGGCGCTGTTCGCCGACCCCGCCACGCCACGCCGCCTCGACTGGGAGGGGGCCCTGGGCGACCTCGCGCTGAGCGCGACGCCCGCCTTCGTCCACGCACCCGTGAACACGTGGTTCGAGGGCATCGGACTCGTCCCGGCCGCGACCGTCCTGGAGATCCGGCTGGGCGACAACTCCGCCCGGGAGCACCGGTACTGGACCATGCCGGAGGCCGACGCCGACTCCGACGCCTCCGACCAGGAGTACATCGCCGCGTACCGCGACCTGCTGGCCGAGGCGGTCAAGGACTGCGCCACCGCCGACGCCGAACTCGGGCTCTTCCTGAGCGGCGGCATCGACTCGGCCGCCGTCGCCGCGCTCGCCGGCCACGTGCAGACCTTCACGGTGCTGACCGGCTCCACACTGCTCAACGGCGACGCCGAGTGGGCGCACCGGATCGCGAAGGTCCTCGGACTGCCCAACGAGCAGGTGCTCTTCGACGTCGACCGGACACCCGGTGCCGAGGAGTGGAAGCAACTGCTCTGGCAGGTCGAGTCACCGCTGTGCAGCCCCGAGGTGTACTACAAGAACGAGCTCCACAAGTACTCCCGCTCGCGCCACCCGCAGATCAAGGGCATGCTGCTCGGCGCCGCCTCCGACGAGTTCAACGGCGGCTACACCGACACCTACGCCGAAGGCCCCGGCTGGGACGGCTTCATGGAGTCGCTGCGGGGCTTCTCACGCCGGACGGCGCTGCTGGACCGGCCCCGGCTCGCCCAGTGGTACGGCCTCTCGGACGTGCCCTTGCTGCGCGACGAAGCACTGCGGGCCACCGCGGCGGCGGACCCCTACCAGGAGTACCTGGCCTGGAAGTACCGCAGTCTGCAGCAGTACAACGTGTGGCACGAGGACCGGACGGCCGCGGGCAACAGCATCGAGGCCCGGGTGCCCTTCCTCGACCACCGCCTGGTCGAACTGGTGGTGTCGATCCCGGCCGAGCGCCGGGCCCGGCTGCTGCTGGACAAGCGGATCCTGCGCGAGGCCATGGTCGGGGTCCTCCCCGAGGAGGTGCGCACCCGGCCGAAGGTGCCCTTCTACCACGGCGACGGGCGGCTGCACACCTACCGGACCTTCACCCGGATGCTGACCCAGCAGGGCAACGCCCTGGTCGAGGAGGCGCTGTCCACCGACCGCGCCCGGGAGTTCATCCACGCCGACGGGATCCGGGAGAACCTCCGGCGACTGCGCGAGGACCGGGAGCACGGCTCGCTCGAACTCCTGCTGCGCGTGGTCAACCTCGGCTTGCTCGAGCGGATGACCGAACAGCTGCCCCCGGAGCCCTCGGCGGTCCCCACGACGACCACGCTCCGCTCGGTACCGGTGGAGGACTGGGACGAGTCGGCCGCCGAGCTCGGCGAACTCACCCTCCACCGGCCCGAGATCGCCCCGGACGCCGCCTACACCCTCGGCCCGCAGGTGCTGCTCGCCGCCGCGGACGACGGGCAGGGCACCTGGTACGTCATCGTCGACGGCGCCGTGGAGTACGTGGTCGAGGAGACCGCCGACGAGACCTGGCTCGCCCTGCTCCGCGGCCTGGACGGCTCCTGCTCCCTGCGGGAGGCGGTCGCGAAGGCGGGCGGCTCCCTCGGGGAGCTGCGGGAACTCGTCGAGGAGGCCGTCGAGCAACGGCTCATCGTGCCGGTCCCGTCCTGACGACCCCCGCCCCAGCCAGCCCCCGGCCGAAGTACGGATCATGTCTGAGCAACCGTCACCCCACCTTGACTCCCCCGACCACTGGGGGCAGATCGTCGATGCCGCCTGGGCGGAGTTCGGCGGCGCGCCGTACCCCGCCGGGCCGGCGGCCGAGCACCCGGCAGCCTCCGCCGAGGAGCGGCGGGCGGCCTCCGCCGACCTGGCGCTGCTCGGCTGGATCGGCCCGCTGGCCGCCTGGGCCCAGGCGCGGCTGACGGCGGTGCTGCCGTGGGCCGCCGAGCTTCCCGGCGGTCATCCGCTGCGCCTCCCGCCGCCGGGCCGGCCCGCCGCGATGATCAGGCGGGTCCTGCTGGCCGAACTCGCCGTGGCGAGGGAGCGGGGCCTCCTGCGCGGAGCGACGCCGCAGGAGCGGTTCGCGGACTTCGCCGACCGGCTGCGCGAGCCCGCCGCGGGCCTGGCACTGCTGCGGTCGTACCCGGTCCTCGCCGAGGAACTGGTCGCGGAGTTCCGGCGGTGGATCGAGGTCCGAGCCGGGTTCGCCCAGCAGCTGCGCGACGATCTGCCCCTGCTCGCCGCGGAGTTCGGCGTCACGACGGCCTCGGTCGCGGACGTCGGAAGCATCGACTTCGGCGCCGGTGACACCCACCGTGGCGGCCGCAGCGTGACCGTCCTGACCTTCCGTGACGGCCGCCGGGTCGTCCACAAGCCGAGGAGCCTGGCGGGGGAGCGCCATGTCGCCCGGCTCATCGACTGGGTCAACGACCACGGGCTCACCCATCCGCTCCAGGGCACCCACGCCGTGGAACGCGAGGGCTACGGCTGGTGCGCGGCGGTGGAGCCGGCGGACTGCCCCGACCGCGCCGCCGTCGGGCGTTTCTACTGGCGCCAGGGCGCGCAGCTGGCCCTGCTGCACCTGCTGCGGGCGTACGACATGCACGCCGAGAACGTGATCGCGGCCGGCGAGCAGCCCGTCCTCATCGACCTGGAAGCCGTCTTCCACGCCGACCGGCGCGAGGAGGAGGCGGCCGGCGAGGACGACACCCACCCCGTCGACCGGGTGCTGCGCGGCTCGGTACTGGCGGTCGGGCTGCTCCCGCAGCGAGTCCTGGCGGAGGACCAGGACGGCCTGCACGCCACGGACTACAGCGGGCTGTCGGGCGGCGCCGCACCGGGTGAGTCCACGCTGGGCCCCGAGCTCGGCTGCGCCGACCCCGGCACCGACCGGATGCGCGAGACCTGGGCCCGCCGCCCGTTGCGCGACACGCCGAACCGGCCGCGCCTGCACGGAAGTTCGGCCGAGGCCCAGGAGCACGCCGACGCGGTGGCGGACGGGTTCACCGCGTGCTACCGGCTCCTGCTCGAGCGGCGCGCGGAGCTGCTGGCCCCGGACGGCCCGCTCTCCTGGTTCGCCACCGACGAAGTGCGGATCGTCCTGCGGGACACCTCCGCCTACCGCGCGCTGCTCACCGCGTCCTGGCACCCGGACCTGCTGCGTGACCCGGCGGGCCGGCCGGCGCTCCTGGCGGAGTTCACCGCCGAGCTCGGCGGGGCCGCCAACCCGGAGCCGGTCGCGGCCGCCGAGCTGCGTCAACTGGCCCAGGGCGATGTGCCGATCTTCGTCACGACCCCCGCCGGCACCGGCCTGCACGACGGGAGCGGCGAGCTGTCCCCCCGGTTCCTGGGCAGCACCGGGGCGGACGCCGTCCGGCAGCGGGCGGCGGGGCTGAGCGAGCGCGACCTGGCGCACCAACTGTGGTTCGTGCGCGCGGCGCTGGGCACCCGCGTGCTCGGCGGCCACCACCGGCGGCCCGCCACCGCGGCCGCCCCGCGCCGGGCGGCCGACCAGGACCAGGCAGCCGACCAGGACCAGGCGGTGGGAGCCGACGAGCAGGAGCTCCTCCTGACGGCCGCCGTCCGCACCGGTGAGCAGTTGCAGGAGCGCCTGATCCGGGACGAGCCCTCCGGCATCGTCGACTGGCTCTCGCTGAACCTGGTCGGCGGCCGGTTCTGGACCGTGGGACCGAGCGGGATGGGCCTGCGCGCGGGCGTCTCGGGAGTCGCCCTCTTCCTGGCCGAGCTGGCCGCCGTCACCGGGGACGTCCGGTTCCGCCGGACCGCGGAGGAGATCGTGGGCGCGGTCTTCGACCCGCAGGACCTCCCCGACCCGGAGGATCTGGCGGGCCTCTCGGCCGGAGGCTTCGGGGAGCTCGGCGGCAGCATCCACCTGCTCACCCGGCTCGCCCTGCTGTGGGCGGACGACAGCCTGCTCCGGACGGCACACCACCTGGCGGCCGCCGTACCCGGCAACCTGGCCGAGCCGGGCACCGCCCTCGGCCTGGCCGACGGCGCGGCCGGTGCCACCGTGGTCCTGGCCGGCCTGCACCACGCCCGCCCGGACGCGGAGACCTCGGCCCGGCTGGTCACCGCCGCGGAGATCCTGCTCGCCGCCGGCCCGGGCGAGGGCGGCGACGGATTCGCGGACGGCACCCCGGGGCGGGCCTACGCCCTGGCGGTGGCCGGCGCCGCGACCGGGGACGCCCGGTACACCGACCGGGCGGCCGAACTCCGGCGGGAGCTCCGGCCGCCGGAGCGGGCGGAGCCGGGCGGCTGGTGCGGGGGCGCGGTCTCGGCACTGTTCGCGGCCGCCGGCACCGCCCTGGCGGCCCCGCCCGCTCCGGGCACCCGCCCCGGCCCGCTCCTCGACGCTGTCCGGCTGAGTCTGCGCGAGGGCGTGCCGGACGACTCGCTCTGCCACGGCACCCTCGGCCTCACCGAGGCGCTGCTGAGCGCGGGCGAGGCCTTCGGCGCCCCGGAGCTGCTGGGCACCGCACGCCGCGGCGCGAGGGGTGTGGCCCGGCGGGTCCTCGCCGGAGCGGTCCGTACCGGGGTACCGGGCGGCGTCCACGTCCCCGGTCTCCTCCTCGGGGCCGCGGGCCTGGGCCACGGCCTGCTGCGCGCGGCGGCCCCCGAAGCGGTGCCGAGCATCCTCCTGCTGCGCACCCGCCCCGCCCCGCGCCAGGCCTGACCCACCGGAACGAGAGAACGGAACCCCGTCACCATGCCAGCCCCGAGCACCCCCAACCTGGTCGCCGACGAGAAGACCACGCTGCACGCCTTCCTGCGCTACCTGCGCGAGGCCCTCATCGCCAACCTGTCCGACCTCGACGAGGCGGACGCCCAGAAGACCGTCGAGTCCTCCGGCAAGAGCATGGTGGGCCTGCTCAAGCACCTCACCGTGATGGAACTCGGCTGGTTCGGCCACGCGTACGCCGGCCAGGACCTGCCCCAGGCGGCCCACCACCAGACGGTCGAGGAGCCGGACACCGCCGCCGCCGTCATCGCCGCCTACCGCGCGGCGGCGGCCCGGTCGGACGCGATCATCGAGGCCGCCGCCGACCTCGACCGGCCCGGCGTCCGGACGCTGCGCCCCGAGACCCCCGAGCACCCGCCGCTGCGCTGGGTCATGCTCCACGTCATCGAGGACACCGCCCGGCACACCGGCCACGCGGACAACATCCGCGACGACATCCTCGGCTACGCCGGCCCGTGGCGCGGAACCCTCAAGTGGTGAGCGCCGCCGCGCTCTTCGCCGAACGCGAGCGCGATCTGCTGTGCTGGAGCGGCGGCCCGGTCCGCCTCGAGGCCGGCGAGTCGGGGCTCCGGCTGGTGCCGCCCGGCGGCGGCCCGCCCCGGGAGATCGCCCCGGACGCCGATCTCGCCGCGCTCGGCTCCGACGGGCAGCGGGTGGTCTCGGCGCGCCTGCTCCCCGACGGCCTGGAGATCACCGAGACCGACCTGGCCGGCGGCGCCGAGACCTGGCGGGCCGAACTGCCCGACGGCGTGCCGGCCGGCCGGTACCTCGCCGACATCACCCTCGGCGTCACCGCGGACGGAGCGCCCGACCTGGTCCTGACCCTGGAGGGCGAGGACACCGACCGCCTCCTCCTCGCGCTCGCCCGGGACACGCCCGCGTACCGGCTGGACCTGCCGCCGCACGGGCGGCTGCTGCTGCACGACCGCGGCTCGGCCACGGCGGTGCTCGAGGAGCAGCGGGGCCCCGACACCCCGCTGCTGCGGCTGTACCGGACGGACGGCACACCGTACGGCACCCTCGAGGGGACTTGGCGCGACGTCAGGGGCTCGCAGGCGCTGGTCGACGTCGGCGACGCGGTCGAGGTCAGGGACGTGCGGGACTGCTCCCTGACCAGGCGGATCGAGACCGACGGCGAAGTCCGCGACGCGCGGTTCCTCGGCTCCGAGGGGCGGGTCGCCGTCCTGACCTGCGTCGACGGGGCGGACAGGCTCGAGCTGACCGACCCGGGCACCACGGTCGGGCTCGGCGGCGCGATCCGGGTCTGCGCCGCCGGGCCGGCCGGGATCGGCCTGCACGCCGTCTCCACCCTCGGCGCGAGCGTCTGGGCCTGGCTGTCGCCCGACGGCACGCTGCGCACGGCTCCCGGCACGGTGCCCGCCTTCCGGGGCGAGGCCCGGACGGAGCAGCTGCGCCGGGGCCGGACCCCGATCGTGCTGCACCGCACCGGCGCGGCGCCGAAGGGTCTGCTGATCGCCGTCCACGGCGGCCCCGAGTCACTGGAACGGGACGAGCTGCGCTGGGAGGGCGTCTACCGGGACCTGCTCGCGGCCGGTGTCGCGGTCGCCGGGGTGAACTACGGCGGCTCGCTCGGGTTCGGCCGGGCGCACCGCGAACGCCCCTGGCACGACTGGCGCCGCTCGCTGGAGGAGGACTTCGCCGCCTGCCTGGACCTCGGCCGAGAGCTCGGCGTGGACCGCGCCGCCACGGCGCTGCTCGGCGGGAGCTTCGGGGCGAGCGCGGCGCTGCTGGCAGCCGGGGCCTTCCCGGGGCTGGCCGGGGTGGTCGCCTGCTCCCCGATGGTCGACCTCGGCACCTTCCGCCACCGCGTCGAGCAGCAGGAGCCCCGGTACGCGCCCTGGTTCGACCGGCGGTTCGGGGCCGCCGACCACCGGTACTTCAGCCCGGCCTCGCTGCTCGGCACCGGTGCGACCCCGGTCGTGGTGGTCCAGGGCGACGCGGACGAGGTGGTCGACGCGGCCGAGGCCGGGCAGCTGGCGGCGGCGGCCCGGGCGGCCGGCCTCGACTGGCGGCTCGTGCTGGAGCAGGGGGCGGCACACCAACCCTCCTCACCGGCCGAGTCCTCGGCCCGGCACGCCCTGCTCCTGCGCGAGATCCGGGCCCTGCTGCCCTGACCGCGTGCGGCACCCGTAGTTGTCCCGAGAAGGAGAAGAGAGGTGGTGACCGCCGTGAGCGGGCCCCAGACAGCCCCTGCGTGGTCCCTCGACCCCGACGTCCTCGCGCTCGGCCCGGACACCCTGGGCCGGGCCCCGCGGGTGGAGTTCGCCGAGACCGGCCGCCCCGGCCGGCTCATCGTGTTCGACGGGGTCGACGGCTCCGGGAAGACGACCGCCCTGAAGGCGACCGCCGCCTACCTGGCCGACCGCGGCCTGCCGGTGGAGATCGCCGGGCTGCTGTCCCCCGAGTGCCGGGAGCTGCCCTACTTCCAGCGCTACGCCGTCGATCCGACGAGCGCGCTGCGCGGGGAGGTGGACCAGCCGTCCCTCGCCGTCGTCTGCCTCGGGGACCGCCTGATGCGCTACCGCACCGTCTACCGGCGCGCGTTGGCGCAGGGCCGGTGGCTGCTGGTCGACCGGTACGTCTTCACCCCGCTCGCCGAGTCGATGGCCTTCGGCGTGGCCCGGGCCGAACTCGACCTGCTCGCGCAGCTCTCGGGGCTGCTCCCGGCGCCGGACTTGGCGTTCTTCCCGCAGGTCGAGCCCGAGGTGGCGCTGAGCCGGATCCGGGAGCGGCCCGAGGAGCAGGGCCACCGGCTCGACCTGGGCTTCCACCGGCGCACCGGTGCGGCCTTCCGGGCCCTGGCCGACCTGCACGGCTGCGCGGCGTACGACGCGCAGTCCGGGCCGGCGGCGGCACTCGCCCGGATCAAGGAGCACCTCGATCCGCTGATCGATTCCTACCTCGAGGAGAAGAGCTGATGCCGCGGACGGTGACGGCCCATCAGGAGGCCGCCGAGCTGCTGGCCGAGCACATGTTCGTCATACCGGACTTCCCGCTCCCCGGCATCCGGTACATCGACTACTACCGCAGCGTGGACCGCTACCCGAAGGTGCGCGGCGCGGTGCTGCGCTGCTTCGAGGAGCGGTACCGCGCCCTGGGCGTGGACGCGGTCGCCGGGATAGGCGGCGGGGGGTTCGGGTTCGGCATGTGCCTGGCCCACGCCTTGGACGTCCCGTTCCACTCGATCCGCAAGGCCGGCGACACCGTGTACGACGCCCTGACCACCTCGGTCGGGATGAACTACGCGCAACGGAGCTTCACCCTCGCCTCGGACGTGGTCACCGCGGGGGCGCGGGTGCTGCTGGTGGACGACACGATCGCGTCCGGCGGCAGCGCGAGCGGCGCGGTGCGGCTGCTGCGCGAGGCGGGGGCGGAGGTGGTGGAACTGGCCGTCCTGTTCGAGATCCCGTCCAAGGGCGGCCGGGAGGCGATCGCGCCGGTGCCGCTGTTCTCCGTGCTCAGGGACGAGCCGGCCGGGGCGGCGGCGTGCTGACCGAGGTCCGGTTCCAACCGCAGCCGGGCCCGGGCAAGTTGATCGCCTTCGAAGGCGTGGACGGAGCCGGGAAGAGCACCACCATCGAGGTGGTCGCCGGTCTGCTGGAGGCGGCCGGCGTCCCGTTCGAACGGGTCGACCTGCTCTCGCCGCAGGCCCGCCGCCTGCCGTACTTCAGGCGGCACGCGCAGGACCCCACCACCGCGCGGCGCGGCGAGGGCGACCAGCCCGCCCTCGGCATCGTGTGCCTGGGCGACCGGCTGGGGAACTTCCGCACCGTCCACCACGCCCGACTCGCCGCGGGGACTTGGCTGCTGGTCGACCGTTACGTCTTCACCCCGCTCGCCGAGGCGCAGGCCCTCGGCAGCGGCCCCGAGGACGTCGCGCTGCTGACCCGGCTCGCCGGGATGTTCCCTCGGCCGGACGCCGCCTTCTTCCCCACCGTGCCGGCCGAGCTCGCGATCGAACGCATCCGCAGCCGCCCCAAGGACCGGGGCAAGGTGCTCGACGAGGAGTTCTACCGGCGGGCCGTCTCGGCGTTCGCGCAGTACAGCCGCCACGGATCCCTGGCGCTGGACACCACCGCCGGCCCCGAGGCGGTCCGGCGGACCGTCCGCCCGTGCCTCCACCGCCTGATCCACGAATACCACGGGCAACTCGGTCAGAGCTGAACCCGCACCACCCATACCGAACCCCAGGGGGAGAACCATGTCGCCTTCAGACCGCCGCGTCGACGTTCTAGTGGTCGGCGCCGGCCCGGCGGGCCTGGCGGCCGCCCACTCGCTCCGCGGCTCCGCGCTCTCGACGCTGCTGGTGGACGGGGGCAAGCCCGTCCACCAGCGGGACCGTGACCGCAGCTCGGACATGACCCGCGGGCACGGCGGGGCCGGCCTCTTCTCGGACGGCAAGTTCTCGTTCTACCCGTCCGCCTCCCGGCTGTGGACGCTGCCGCACCGGAGCGAACTGCGCGCGGCGTACGAGTGGACCTGCCAGGTGCTGCGCGCCGCCGGCCTGGACACCCCGCCGTTCCCCGACGAGCCGGACAGCTTCGCGATCGACGCGGGGGAGTGGGTGCTCAAGGAGTACCCCAGCTACTACCTGTCGCTGCCCGCCCGGCTTGCGCTCTCCGCCACGCTGGTGGCCGAGTCCGAGGCCGAGCTGCTGACCGAGACCGAGGTCGTCGACCTGGTGCACGCCCCGCAGGACGACGTCTTCCGGGCGGTGCTCCGGGACGGCACCGGCGCGCGGACGCGGGTCGAGGCCCGCCGGGTGGTCGTCGCCACCGGCCGGTTCGGCCCGCTCGCGCTGAACGGCCTGCTCACCCCGCGACTCTGGCGCCGCCTCGAGGTCGGGTTCCGGATCGAGCAGCCGGCCGGCGAAGCGTTCTTCCGGTCCATGAAGCAGCTGGACCCCAAGCTCCGCTTCCGCAGCGACGACGGCCGCGTCGAGTGGCGCACCTTCTGCGCCTGCCGCCAGGGCGAGGCGGTCGCCACGGAGACCGAAGGCCTGTGGACGGTGTCGGGGCGGGCCGACTGCCCGGCGACCGGCCGGTCCAACATCGGCTTCAACACGCGGATCCTGGACGAGGCCGTCGCCGAGCGCGCGCTCTCCGCGCTGCTGCGCGCGGCCGCGGCCGAGTCGAGCGGGTTCGACGAGCCACTGCTCGAGGTGCTCGAGCCGGGGTCGCCGGAGCGCTCCCGGCTCGAGCGGGTGTACGGCGTCGAGCTGACCGCGTTCATGTGCGAGGGCGTCCAGCACCTCGCCGAGCGCTTCCCCGAGGTCCGCACCGAACGCACCCGGCTCATCGGCCCCACCATGGAAGGGGTCGGCTGGTACCCCGCCGTCCGGCCCGACCTGCGGCTCCCGGACACGCCGGCCTGGGTCGCGGGCGACAGCTGCGGAATGTTCCGGGGCATCGTCGCGGCCATGATCAGCGGGCACTACGCGGCGGCCCGGCTGAAGGCGAGCCTGCCGGCACCCGCGGTGGCCCGATGAGCACCATCGGCGTCGGGGTGGTCGTGGCGGACGGGAACGGCCGGGTCCTGACCGGATGGCGGACCAAGGACCCCGGTCACCCCTGCTGGTGCCTGCCCGGCGGTCACGTCGAACCCGGCGAGACCCCGCAGCAGACCGCGCTGCGCGAACTGCTGGAGGAGACCGGCCTGGTCGGTGCCCGGGCGCGGCCCTTCGTCCTGCTGATGGACAGTTGGCAGGGCGCGGCCCGGGCCACCGTCGGGGTGGAGGTCCGGCTCGCGGACCCCGCGCAGGCGCCCGAGGTGCGGGAGCCCGACACCTTCGCACGCTGGGAGTGGCTCGGGCAGCCGGCGGAGCCGATGTTCTCCGCCACCAGGGACCTCCTCGACGCGTGGTACGGGCGGCCTGCCCGAGGAGCGGTCCGCCACTACCTGGCCGACTCCGGGGGGAACTGAACCGTGCTGCTCTCTCGCCCCGGCGCGCCGGCCGACCCGAGGTTCCGCGTGCTCTGGTTCGGGCAGGCCGTCTCCTACCTCGGCAGCGCCGTCTTCCCGGTGGCCCTCACCCTCGCCATGGTGCGCGACGCCGGCTCGGCGGGACGCCTCGGCCTGGTCCTGGCGGCGGGCGCCCTCAGCGAGGGGCTCCTGCTGCTGGTCGGCGGCGTGCTCGCCGACCGGCTCCCGCGGCACCGGATCATGTCCGGCGCCGACACCGTCCGCTGCGTGGGCCACCTCTTCCTGGGCGCGGCGCTGCTGCGGCCCGGGACTCCGCTCGCCGCGCTGCTCGTGGTCTCCGCGGTGGTCGGTGCGGCCGGCGGGTTCTTCCGGCCGGCCTCCACCGGCCTGATCGCCAACTCCGTCGGCCCGGCGGACCTGCAGCGCGCGAACGCCGTCATGTCGGTCACCCGCCGCACCGCCATGCTCGCCGGGCCGGCCCTCGCCACCGCGCTGGCCCTGACCGTCGGGGCCGGCTGGGCGATGATCCTCGACGGGCTGACCTTCGCGGTGAGCGCCGTGACCCTCACCCGGCTGCGGATCCCGTCCACCCCGGTGCCCCGCACCCCGTTCCTGCGCGACCTGCGCGAAGGATGGCAGGAGGTCCGCGGCCGTCAGTGGCTGTGGAGCAACCTGCTGGTCCACGGCATGTGGAACCTGGCCCGGACGGCCTACTTCACGGCGGGCGCCACTCTGGTGATCACCAGGCTCGGCGGCGAACTGTCCTGGGGGGTGGTGACGCAGGGCGCCACGGTCGGCGCGTTCGCCGGCGCCGTGCTGTCGCTGCGGATCCGGCCCCGGCGGCCGCTCGTCGTCTCGAACCTCTGCCTGGCGGTCGGCGGCGCCGCGCTCGTGCTGGTCGCCGCCGAGGCCCCGGTCTGGCTGATCGCGGTCGCGGCGGCGGTGATGAACCTCGGGCTGGGCCTGATGAGCACCCTCTGGGACACCACCGTCCAGCGGGAGGTGCCCGACGAGAAGCTCGCCCGGGTCGCCTCGTTCGACTGGCTCCTGTCGACGGCGCTCTCGCCGCTGGGCATGGCCCTGGCCGGGCCGCTCACCGCGGCGGTGGGCGCGCGGTCCACCCTCTGGGGCGCCGCCGCCCTCATGGTGGTCCCCTCCCTCGGAGTCCTGGCACTGCGTGAAGTCAGAAGGCCCTGCACATGAACGACGTCGCACCCGTACCGACCCCGACCCTGCTCACCAGGAAGGCCTCGCCGGCCGGTCTGCTCTACGAGAGCAGGTTCAAGAACTGGGACAAGCGCGCGAGTGTCCGGGTGAAGCCCGAACGCCTGCTCGGTCCGCACGACGCGGGCCGGCTCCACTTCCCGCCCGAACTCGTCCCCGTGGTGTCGCACCCCCTGGTGGCGGAGCGTCCGGAGGGCACGGTCGAGCGGATGCTGGTTCAGCGGCTGCACCAGTACCTGCACTTCACCACGGTGCTGGAGCAGAGCGCCGTCATGCCGGTGACCACGGAGATCGGCCTCGGGCGGATCGGCTTCCCGCTGCCCCAGGAGATGCTCCAGGACGCCTTCAAGATCACAACTGACGAGGCCTGGCACGCGCAGTTCTCCTACGACCTCGGCCGGCAGGTCGCCACGGCCACCGGTGTCCCGGCCCTGCTGCCCGAGCACCCACGGTTCGTCGGCCGGCTGGCCCGGCTCGGCGCACGGCTCGATCCCGCCCTGCGCGGGGCCGAGGCCCTGCTCTTCTCGATCATCAGCGAGACGCTGATCTCGGCGATCCTCTCGGACCTGCCCCGTGACCGGCGGCTGCCCACGGCCGTCCGGGAGCTCGTCCGGGACCATGCGGAGGACGAGGGCCGCCACCACGCCTACTTCCGTACCCTGCTCCGGCACTTCTGGTCCGAACTGGACTCCCGCCGGCGGGAGTCCGCCGCGGCGGTGATCCCGGATCTGGTGTTCGCCTTCCTGGAGCCCGACTACGACGCCGTCAGACTGCTCCTCCTCGACGCCGGCCTCGGCCCGGCCGAGGCGGAGGGCGTGCTGGCCGACTGCTACCCGGCGGCGAGCGTCCGCGCCGGTGTCGCGGCGGCCGCCCGGTCGACCACTCGCTACTTCACCGAGCTCGGAGCACTCGACTCCGCCCGGACCGCCGAGGCGTTCGCCGCCGCGGGGCTGACCGCCTAGTGGACGCCGACTGCGCCCTCGCGCAGGCGCTCGGTGTGGTCGGCGGCCGGTGGACGCTGCTGATCGTCGGCCAGGTCGCCGACGGTGTGCACCGGTTCGACGAGCTCCACGGCGCGCTGGGGCTCGGCCGGAAGGTACTGGCCCAGCGGCTGCACGCCCTGGTCGAGCACGGGGTGCTGGAGAAGCGGCTCTACCACCCGCACCCGCCGCGCTTCGAGTACCACCTCAGCGAGAAGGGCGGCGGGCTGCTGCCCGTCCTCGAGGCCCTGCGGAACTGGGCCGCCGGGTACGCCGGGGGCGGCTGAGCCCGGGCCGCCGGGCCGGCCGAACGCCGAACGGCCCGCCGGAGAACCGGCGGGCCGCTACGGGGTTACCGCTGGGAGGTGCTGCTACGGGGTCAGGCGTTGTTGGGCGTCAGGGTCCAACGCTGGTCCGGGGAGCCGTAGCAGTCCCAGAGGATCAGCTGGCGGCCGTTGGTGATGTCCGATGAGGGGTCGGCCAGGCACCGTCCGGAGCCGGTGTTGAAGACCGAGCCGTCAGCCCGGGGGATGAACTGCTGGGCCTTGTTGCTCTGGGCGTCGCCCCAGCAGGTGGCCGCCTGGATCGGCGTGCCGTTACCGGTGCCGGAGTTGGTGGCGTCCAGGCAGAGGCCGTTCGGCAGGGTGATGGTGCCGTTGGCGTTGGCCGTCCACTGCTGGGCGCCGGAGCCGTTGCAGTCCCAGATCTGGACCGCGGTGCCGGAGGTGCTGCTGCCGCCCGCCTCGTCGACGCACTTGGAGGTGCTGACGTTGGAGACCATCGGGCCGGCGGTGCTGCCGGGCACGGTCGCCCCCGGCAGGACCGAGACGTTCGCGACCGCGCCGCGCCAGGGGTTGTTGGCCTGGCCGCCGTTGAGGTAGCGGCCGACCACCAGGTGGCCGGTGGGGGCCATGGTGCTGGTGTGCAGACCGGTGGCCGCGAGCGCGCCGTTGACGTACAGGGCCATCTGGCCGGTGGTCGCGTCGTAGCTGGCAGTCAGCTTGGTCCAGGCACCCAGCTGCACGCGGGCGGCGGCGTTCTGCAGCGAGTTGCCGCCGCTGGCCGGGTTGGTGTGGTCGTAGGACCAGCCGGAGTCGGAGGTCGACATACCGAAGGTCCAGGTGGTGACACCGGCCTGGAAGGTCCCCGGCCAGATCATGAAGTTGCTGGTCGAGGCGCCGTCCTGGCTGACCACCACACCGTCGGTGGACTGGTCCTCACGGGCCCAGGCGGTGACGGTGAAGGACTGCTGGGTGTTGACCTGCAGGTTGCTGTCGACCTCGCCCCAGGTGGAGCGGGTGTTGGCGTCGAACGCGGTGGAGGAGTTGAACACCGCCGCGTTGGTGGTGCCGGTGGGAGCCGTCGAACCGCCGAGGCTGACCGCGGCGTACGTGAGGTCGCCCTTGGTGGTGCCGTTGTTCAGACCGGTCAGGTCGTTGGCGTTCCCGGCGAGCGGGTAGCTGCCCGCGGGGGTCTGCAGGGCGCCGAGGTTGTTGACCGTGCCGAAGCCGTTGACCTTGCCACTGCTGTCCGCGGTGCCCGGCCAGACGAGGACGTTGCCGTCCTTGGTCTGGGCCCACAGGTCCGCGATGCCGTCGCCGTTGAGGTCGCCGCTGGAGCTGACCACGGGGTAGGTGGCCGGATCGAAGCTGAGCGCGCCGGTACCGGTGCCGGTGATGGTGCCGGTGGTCGGGTCGGCGAGAGCCTTGAAGTTGGGCGTGACGCCGTCCGTGCCCATGGTGATCGGGTAGGCGTGGATGGTCTTGTTGACGCGGTCGCGGGCCCAGAGGGTGGGCTGCTTGTCACCGTTGGCCGGGCCGGGGCCGATCAGGTCGTAGTTGTCCCAGTTCGCCCCGGACACCTGGGTGTCGGTCGACTTGAGCAGCCGCGCGTTGATGGTGCCCGGCGCGAAAAGCCAGAGCTGGTGGTTGATCACCGCGAGGATCGAGGTCTTGGTGAGGACATTCGTGCCGTTGACCTGGGAGACATTCTCACCCGCAGGAGTGCCGACGGCCAGGACCTGGGTCGCGTTGCTCCAGTCGGTACCGAAGTCCGCCGGGCAGGGAATCGTCGCACCGTCGATGTTGAGGCAGGTGACGGCGGTGTTGACGGCGCTGCCGGACTTGTAGAAGGAGGTACGCGTATCGAAGGTTCCGTGCCCCTCGTTGGTGTACAGGTAGAGCTGCGGGTCCCCGGCCGGGTGGGCGATCAGGTCGTCCACGGCCTTGCCGGCGAGCAGCGAGCCGCGGTGGGTGATCTGGACGTTGCTCCAGGTGCCGGTCGGCGAGGCCGCACCCTTGCCGACGACCCGGCTGGAGAGGGCTGGCTCGTTGACGGTGTTGACCAGCCGCAGGTTGCCGTTGGTGTCCGGCAGCAGGATGTCGGGCTTGTTGTCGCCGGTGAGGTCACCGAAGACGGGCAGGCTGCCGGGCTTCCACGGGGCGTAGAAGTTGTAGACGGTCGGCTGGCTGTAGTTGCCGGCGTTGTCCTGGCCCTGGACGTACAGCGTGTTGGTGCCCCAGAGGCCGGGGATGTAGCTGTAGGCGGCCTTGCCGGTGCCGTCTGCGGTCACGGTGCCCTGGTCACCGCAGTGCCAGCCGGTGACGGGGGTGGAGCTGGTGCTGACCTTGAAGCAGGCCAGGCCCGAGGCGTTGAGGCCTGCGCCCGGCGCCGGGTCGTTGCCCTGGATGGTGAAGGTGCCGGTGTCGCTGGCGTACTTCGCCGGGGTCGGGTTCGGCGTGCCGGACGGCGGGAAGTCGGTGGACGTCACGCTGACCGTCGGCGGGGTCTTGTCGACCCGGAAGTAGCACCAGGAGGTGTCGGGCGAGGTGAGCTGGCCGTCGGTGGCGTTCGCGGTCCAGCCGTACTGGTGGCCGTCGGTCAGCGAGCCGACCGGCATGACCTCGGTGTTGTAACCGCCCGTGGTCGCAGTGTCCTGGGCGAACGACCAGGTGCTGTCGTTGTCGTCCCACATGTGGAAGTGACCGTGCAGCGGGAGGTTGGCCGGGGACCAGTCGTTGAGGGCGAGCTGGATGTTCTGGTTGGCGCCGACCCAGCCCGGGTTGTACCAGGCGTAGGGCGCGGGGCTGCCGTCGGG
>NZ_JBEOWY010000066.1:0-41219 GCF_040296285.1 Kitasatospora sp. NPDC002227 | reverse complement strand
AGCGCTTCAGATGAGTTCACGAACGGGCTAACGGAGGAGCCCTCATAAGGTCACTGACCTGCGAAAACGACGTAGTTAGTTCGGTCAACAGGCAGCACACCGCGCGGTGGCGCCAGTCCATGACGGTCTCTCCTCTTCTTCTGTGCGGTCGGTGTGCTCAGGCGTTCTGGGGGAACCGGGCGGTGCGGGCGAGCTCGTGGAGCGCGGCGACCGTGCCGGGGTGGGCGGCCTCGTCCAGGACGTGGCGCTGCTCGAGGAGCGCGCCGCCGACGGCCGGCTGCGCGAGGGTGTGCTCGGCCCAGAACCGCAGGGCCTGCTCACCGGGCTCGGCGACGACCTGGTCGCGCTCGTCCCAGGCGGTGCAGTGCCAGCGGCCGTTGCTCTCGCCGAGCGTGCGGACCGTGATCCGCCAGGTCGGCCAGTCCTTGCGCGGGCCCGGGTCGATCGCCAGGACCTCGTAGACGGTGTCGGAGTAGACGCTGCGGTAGAAGCCGCCGACGCGGCGCGGGCCGATCTGGCGGGCGACCCACCGCCGGTAGCTGGCGGCCTCGTAGTAGGCGCGGCGGGCGGGGGAAGAGGTACGGGCGCGGTGCTTCATGAGGTGGCCTCCGGCCGGGAAGTTCGCGGAGCGCCGCTGCGCCCTGCGGACGGGTGTCCGGGGCGCAGCGGCGCGGGGGAGCGGGGCGGTCCGTCAGCCGGCGGCCGGGATGCGGCAGCGGATGCGCTTGCCGATCGCGGACGGGCGAACGGTCCAGCCGGGGGCGAGGACGTCGAGGAGGACCAGGCCGCGGCCGGACTCCGCCTCGTCGCTGTCCGGCGCGGTGCCGGTGCGGCGCGGGCCGACGCCGAACAGCGGGTCGTGGACGGTGACGACCGCGTCGTGGTCGGCGCGGTGGACCTCCACGACCAGCGGGACGTGCTCGCCGCAGGCCCGCACCGCGTTGCCGATCAGCTCGGACAGGACCAGCTGCGCGGACTCGGCGGTCTCCAGGTCGACGCCGTGGGCGACCAGGACGGTCAGGGCCAGGGCCCGCACGCTCTGCACGGTCTCCTGGTCGGCCGTCAGGTGGGCGGTGATCCCACCGAGGCGCTGGCGCAGGAACAGGCCCGGCCGGGACGCGGGCAGCACCGGGTCCTGCGCGGTCAGGCCGGGCGCGGTGCCGGTACCGAAGACGGTGGTGGTCATCGCCGACCCCCGCCCTGGCGGACCCGGCGCAGCGCCTCGTCCATGTCCGGGTCGCTGTCCCCCGCGGCCGGGTTCAGCTCGGGGCGTGCAATCATGGTGTGCAGCACAGTCGTTGCCTCTCTAATAGGCGCGACGATGACGGCCCCGGGATCGCCTTCCCGGGGCCGTCGCTGTTGGTGGGAGCAGCTCCTGCCGTCCCCCCGCCGTCCCCGCCCGGGCTGTCGGGGCGGAGGCGACGGGCAGCGTCGCAGGAGAACGCGCAGATCAGGCGTGGACGGGGGCCGCGGCGCCGGAGGCGTAGAACAGCGGGCGGCGGAATCGGTAGCGCGGGCCGCCTCGCAGCGGGGAACTCGCGGCGACCAGGCGGTCCTCAGTCGGCGTTCGCCTCTGGTCGTTAGAGCCGGCCGGGTTGGAGTCCGCCGGGGCGACGGGCGAGGTGAGCAGGTGGAGCAGGACGCGGGGAACGATGCCGTAGCGCACGAAGTGCCTCCTGGGATGCAAAGCGGCGGCCCGGAGAGTTCCGGGCCGCCGCAGCTGGCTGGTGATGTCGATTCAGTTCATGGCCGGGCCTGGCCCATCTGGTGCGGTCAGGCGGCGCGGCGGGCAGGCGCCGACGCGGTCGAGCGGTTCTCGTTCCAGTGCTTCTTCTGGGCCGGAGTCAGCTCCGCGGCGCCGGCCGCGGCGAGGCGGGCCTGGCGGCGCAGCTGGTAGGCGGCGTCGCAGGGGCGGCCGGAGCTGCAGGCGCGGCATCCGCGGGCCTGGTGGTCCTGAAGGGCAAGGCGGAATCGGGCGCCCGCCGCCTGCATCTGGGTGGTAGCCGGCTGGACCGGCGGGAGCACCTTGCCGATCAGCACCTTGGTGGCACGGCGGCTGGCGGCGTCGGTGCTGGCGTCCTTCAAGCGCTGCGCCTCCTTCGCGACGGTGAGGTCGATCTGGATGCGCTGTCCGCTGCCGGGGCAGCGGGTGTCCCGCATGAACTGCTTGCCCTCGTCGTCGCGCAGGCTGCGGCCGAGGTCGGTGGAGCGGTGCGCCGGGATCATCGAGCGGGTGAGCCGGCGCCAGGTGCGGCAGTCGGGGCAGACCACGGTCACGGGTTCGCCGAGGTGGAGCGTGATGTCGGACGGGTTGAACTGCGAGGCCTTCAGGACAGGCCGGCCGTTGTGACGCACTGGGTCTCCCTGGTCTTGGAGGCGTCGGGGGCGGTTGAGTTCTCCGCCCTTCACGGCCGAAGGGGCCGTGGAGAGCGGGCAGCTCAATCGCTGCGGTAGGGGCTGCCGTAGCCCGGCGCCGGGGGACCTCGTGGTTCGTCACCCCCGCGCCGTTGGGCCCGGTCAGGTCGAGCTATGGGGTTTTCAAGGAACAGTGCAAGGTGACCAACAAACACCACCTTGACCCCTTGCCCCGCTTGTTGGGACAAGTTGTATAGTGATCGTGCACCCACAGGGAGCTACAAGTCAAGGGGGTAAGCCCAACATGTACCAACAGGCTGGTTCAGTAGGGCAAGATGGGCCCATGAGCAAACCGCTGTATCGCCAGGTCGCCGACGCCCTTCGGGCGGAGATCGCCGACGGAGTCTTCGGCCCCGGCGACGACCTTCCCTCCGAGCGGGAGTTGCGCGAGCGCTTCGACGCCTCCCGCAACACGGTTCGACAGGGCTTGCAGCTGCTGGTCTCGGAGGGCTTGGTCAACTCCTCGCAGGGCCGCGCCTACCAGGTCAGGTCCCACGAGATCTTCGTCCTCAACGCATCGAAGTTCGAAAATCTGCAGTTCTCCCAGCGGGAGGACGGCGACTCGTACGACAACGAGGTGCTGCACGCCGGACGGCAGCCCCACCAGGAGTTCCGAGTCGAGATGGTGAAGGTCCCGCAGGACATCGCCGAGCGCCTCAAGGTCGCACCAGGCGAACAGGGAGTCCTCCGGTTCTGCCACCGGTTCGTTGACGACACGCCCTGGTCGACCCAGGCCACCTACTACCCGAAGTGGCTGATCGACGCCCACCCACGCCTTGCCGAGCCCGACGACATCGAAGAGGGCAGCACGAGATACCTGGCCGACCGGGGTCTCGAGCAAGTCGGCTACCACGACGAGCTGATGACCCGGATGCCGACTCCGGAGGAAGCACGCGAGCTCCAGATCGGTCCCGGCGTTCCGGTGCTGATCTGGATCCGTACCGGCTTCAGCACGGACAAGCCCGTGCGTTGCACGCGCACCACGTTCCGCGGCGACCTGAACCACATCACCTACGACCTGGGCGACCTCCGAGCCCACGCCACCGGAGGCGACCTTCATTGATCATCACCCGCGCAACGCCGACCGATCTGCCGCTGCTCCTCCAGTACCGGCAGGAGGCAGCAGGCTGGCTCAGCAACCTCGGGATCGACCAGTGGAGCAACGCCTTCCCCGAGGACCACATCCTGGCGAGCATCAAGGCCGGCAACGTCTTTCTCCTGAAGGACGGGCCCCGCACCGCTGGCACGATCACGCTCGACAGCGAACCCGAGCCCGACCTCTGGACAGAAGCCGAACTGCGCGAACCGTCCATGCACCTTCACAAGCTGATCGTGAGTCGCGCTTACGCGGGTCAAGGCCTCGGCAGTCGCCTGGTGGACTGGGCCAGCGACCGCACCGCGCAGGCTGGCGGCCGCTGGGTCCGAATCAACGTGTGGAGCACCAATGAGCGCCTTCAGACGTACTGGACCCGCCAAGGCTTCCAACATGTCCGGACCGTTGCAGGTGGAGGAGTCGGAGGCGCTGGCGTCGCCGGATGGCTCGGTCAACGCCCTGCGGATCGAAACGACCGCCATGGACTGGTCGAGAAGCTCACCGACCGGGCTGATGCCCTTGAGTAGGACTCCGTTGCCTTGCGGACTACCTACCACTTTCTATCGCCCCCCTCTTCGACCTGGTGAGGGCAATCACACCGGGAACGGAGCTGACACAGAATCACACCGACGTCATCAGCTACATCAACGACGTCGTACACACGTATTCACATCTGCATACACATGGGTTTTGGCTGGTCAGCCCTAGGCTGCCGGGCATGGTGACACTGGAGGGTGGGGGGATGGCGAAGGAACGTGCGGGGTGGCGGCCCGACCTGCTGCGTGCGCAGCGGGAGGCACATGGGCTGACGTTGGAGAAGGCGGGGGAGAAGCTGCGCCAGGTCGCCGAGGAGGCGAAGCTCAAGGGCATCCCGGCCGCGAATCCGCAGACGCTGTGGCAGCACGAGCAGGGTGAGGTCTACCCCGGGCCGCACTACCGGCGGGCCTACTGCCTGCTGTACCGGGCGACGGATCCGGAACTCGGATTTCGCGCGGCGCTGCCGGGCGAGGAGACCACGTTCCGTCTCACCCCTGCGAGCGACGACCACAACGGCACCCACGTGCTGGCTGTCGAGCGGGCGATCCACCGGATTGCACCGGGCGGCGACGAGGCCGACCACATGGGCGTGCAGCAGCGGATCCTGGACGCCTGGAAGCGGAGGCACACCGGTGGCGACCCGCACCGTCCGGTCGTGGTCCTGGTCGGCGGGTACGCCGGCAGCGGGAAGACGGAGTTCGCCCGGTTTCTAACCCAGCTGACCGGCTGGCCCCTGCTGGATAAGGACCCGTTGACCCGGCCCTTGGTGGAGCAGCTGCTGGTGGCCCTCGGCGGCGATCCGAACGACCGGCACACCGATCTGTACCGCGAGCGGGTGCGGAACGTCGAGTACGACTGCCTGATGCAGGCCGCCTGGGCCAACATCAACTGCCGGATCTCCACCGTGCTGTCCGCGCCGTTCATCTCGGAGATGACCAACCCGGACTGGATGCGCCGCCTTACGAACCGCTGCGCCTCGCTCGGTGTCGATGTCGCGCCGATCTGGGTCCGGTGCGATCCGGAGTCGATGCGCGAGTACATCACCTTCCGCTCGGCGGCCCGGGATGCCTGGAAGCTGCAGCGGTGGGACGAGTACCTGCAGACGATCGACGTCGACCTGCGTCCGGCGGTGCCGCACCTGGTTGTCGACAACCGGCTCGGCACGGCAATCTCCCTCGCCGACCAGGCCCGCCAGGCGATCCGGGAGGTCTACGCATGAACGTGGCCCCCGCCGTGCGCGGCGTGATCCTCTACGGCCCGCCGGCGGCCGGGAAGGACACCGTCACCCGGGCCTTGGCCGCTCTCGACCCGATGTTCTCGCTGTTCTCGCGGGTGAAGGTGGGGCCTGGCCGGTCCGCCGGCTACCGCATGGGCACGCCGGAGCAGCTGGAGGAACTGCGAGCGGCGGGCGCGGTCGTGTACGAGAACTCGCGGTACGACAGCACGTACGTGACGGACCGCCCCGGCCTGGACGCAGCGTTCGCAGCCGGGGTGCCCGTGATGCACCTGGGCCAGGTCGACGGGGTGCGGGCCGTGCTCGACGGCTACCCGGCACAGTGGCTGACCATCCTGCTGTGGTGCCCGCGGAAGGTGACCGAGACGCGATCGACCGGTCGCGGCGACGTGGACACTCCGGCGCGGCTGGCCGCGTGGGACGCGACCCAGGCCGACCTCGACACCAACCCGAACTTCCACTTCGACCTGACCATCCGCACCGATGAGGTTGGGCCCGAGGCCGCCGCCGCGCAGATCCACCAGGCGCTCACCGCGCCGCGCGGTGACCTGGTGCTGGTCGACTTCGACGACACGCTGATCGACCGGCTCTCCGCAGTGACGGCCTGGGTGGCCAGGTACTGCACGGAACACGGCCTGGATCCCGCGGTCGAACAGCGGATGCTCGAGGCCATGCGGATCCGAGCGGACGTGAGCCTGGCCGAGGCCTTGTGCGCCGAGCTCGGCCTCCCGCAGTCGGCAGGCACACTCTGGGCGCGGTACGAGCACGAGCTCGCCGCGTCGGTGAAGCCCTTCCCCGGCACGATCGAGGCACTGACCGCCGTTCGAGAGGCCGGCCACCAGGTCGTCGTCGTCACCAACGGCGGCACTCAGATCCAGCGCTCCAAGCTGACGGCGTCAGGAATCACCGACGTGGTCGACGCCGTGTGCATCTCCGAGGAGGTCGGTACCCGGAAGCCGGACCGCCAGATCTTCGAGGCCGCAGCCGCCAGCGTCGGCCGGGACCTCTCCCAAGGCGGGTGGATGATCGGCGACAACCCCGACCTGGACGTCGTCGGCGGCCGGAACGCCGGGCTACGCACCGTGTGGATCTCGCACGGTCGCCCCTGGACCGGCGGCATGGAACCGGACCACATCGCACCCACCCCCGTGGAGGCGTTCGCTCTTCTTCGTGGCGGTGGCCGGTGACGCAGGATCAGCGGGTTCTCGGCGTGCTGCACCCGGGAAGCATGGGTGCGGCCGTCGCGGCCTGTGCGGTGTCGGCCGGGACCAGGGTGCTGTGGTGCCCGGCCGGACGAAGCGCCGCGACCGTGCGACGCGCTGAGCAGGCCGGGCTGGAGCCGGTGACCGAACTGGGCGAGCTGTTCCAGCGGGCCCAGATCGTGCTGAGCCTGTGTCCGCCGGCCGCGGCCGAGGACGTCGCCCGAGAGGTCGCCGGGTACCGGTTCACCGGGGTCTACGTGGAAGGCAACGCGATCAGCCCGGACCGGGTGCAGCGCATCGCCGACCTGGTGGGCCGCAGCGCCCGGGCAGTAGTGGACGGCTCGGTGATCGGCTCCCCGCCGGTCGGCGGAAAGCACACGCGACTGTTCCTCTCCGGCCCGTCCACCGCCACCGCGCTGGTGACGCCCTTGTTCTCGGGCACTCCGGTGTCTACGCCGGTTCTGGGCGAGGAGATCGGTCAGGCCTCCGCGCTGAAGGTGTCCTACACGGCCTACCAGAAGGCCAGCCGGGTGCTCGCCGCGCTTTCCTATGGCCTGGCGCGCCACCACGGCGTCGACCAGGCGCTGCTGGACGTGGCCGGCAAGCGGATCGGCAGCTACCTGGTCGAGACCGACTACATCGCCAAGACGGCAGCTCGAGCGTGGCGGTGGGCTCCGGAGATGGAGGAGGCCGCCGACACGCTGCGCGCAGCAGGGCTGCCGGACGAGGTGCTGCGCGCGGTGGCCAGCACGCTCCAGCGTTGGACGGATACGAAGGACCTCGACGACCTGTCGATGGAGACCGCCCTGGACCTGCTGCGGAGGTCCGAGTGACAAGGGATTTGTCGGACCGTCCGATCGTTGGGACGTCAGATCGACACGGAGATCTTGCGCCTACTCTCCGCGTTGTCCACAGGGGTACGCTTGCCCCGACAGTGATCCAAAATGCACTTCGCCGCCCGGACCCGAAGGACCGGACGGCGTTCAAGTGGATCGGCGCCCCCTGCCAGGGGCCCGTCCCGGTCAGCCACGTAAGGGGTGGTGACGTGATGCAGGGTACCCGCAGTGGCACCCCCTCATACGCGCGGCACCCCGCCGTGGAGTCGACCGGGAGTTCCCGGGTCTCGCTCCGGCGGGGTGCCGTCGTCGTGTGTATGGCCGGTCACGGCGGCCCCCAAGGTGGGGGTGTCCCGTGACCTAGCCCTCGTCTGCGGTGCCTGACCCCGGCAAGGGTCTAGCTCCGCCGCCGCTCTCCGGACTTTCCACCCGGATCAGCGGCCTTCCTGCTCCGCCCCGCTCTCGGGCTTTCCAACCGTTGAGCGGGTTGCTGGGGATCGGACTTTCCACCCGGTCACCAGCGGTCCTACCGGCCTCCGCCAGGAGGCCAATCCAAATCGGTGGTCCCTAGCCAGGACCAGCACCACCCCGGCTTCCAACCGGGCGAAGTACCAGCTCCGACAAGGAGCCATTCGCAGTCGGGGCCTTTCCAGGGGCCTCGGCTGCACCCGCACCACCACGACCCGCGCGAACGAACGAACGAGCGAGCGGAGGCAGTTCGGAACCCCCCGGAGGGGGCTTCTTTCACACCCGCAGGGGGCGCTTCTTGCTGGCGTCCCCGAGGGGGCGCCGTGGTGTCCCCATGTGCCTGTAGGGAGCGTTGTCATTTTGCAGCAGGTCAGGACCCCTTTCCAGTCCCGCCGTGTCCCCGTGGCGGCAGGTGGTATCCCCGGTTTGAGCTCGGAGGATGGCGGGAGGGAGGGGGGAGATCTCTCCTCCCCCCGTGCTGCCTTGGCATTCGTCCAGGGACCGGTTGAGGGACCGGTTGTCGAACTCGCCGCGCACGCTGTCGACAATGTGACGCACATCACTCTTCCGGGCGACGCTTCGAGCGTCACACGATCGGGTCCGAACAACACCGTTCCAGCCGTCGTGGCCGTTCCTGGCCAGCGCCAGGAGGTGGCCGACGCTGCTCTCGTGGTCCCGGCGAAGAAGGCCGCGTGGGTGCCGGAGCAGCAGCACCTGGTATCGGGTACGGCGGGACGGATCGTGCTTGACGGCTACTCCTGGATGCAGGCGGTGCACTGGGTACACGGCGCCGGCCTCTACGTCCCGCCATCGCGGCGGCCGAAGTTCAGCGAGACGACGCTGCGGCTGGCGCGGATCCTGTCGGAGCTGACGCCGTGCCGGCCGAGCATCGCGTTCCTGATGCGCGCGATGCAGTGCAGCCGCCGGACGGTGCAGTACCACCTGGAGATCCTGCGGGCGACGGGCCTGCTGGCCTGGCGCTCGGTCGGCACCAGGCTGCCGATGATGCCCGGTCAGGTCCGGGTGGACTGCCGCGCCAGCGAGTACGAGCGGCTGATCCCGCTCTCCTACGACCAGGCGCTCGGCATCCGGACCGCGGGCGAGGGCCTGGAGCGGCGGATGACCGGCATCTCGGAGCAGGGCCGGGCCGTGATCGCGGAGCTTGGGAGGAAGGCCGCCCGGAAGCTGCGTCGTCCCCGTCGTACCGCTCGTCACAGCCGTGCCCGACAGTCCGTCAGCACCCCGCGTTGCACCCCAATGGAGGGTGGTACCACTGACTGCCTGAGCTCTCCCTCCGTGCGTGATTCAAAAACTACGGGCGAGGCCCGTGAGACGACGTCCAGCACCAGGAAGAAGCGCGCTGCGCGGCAGGCCGGGGAGCGGCGTCGGACGGTGCTCGGGCAGGTCGTCACGGCGGCGATGATGGCGGCCGGCGACCGGCTCGCCCGCGTCGCGTACCGGCGGTTGCCGTGGGTCCGGCAGGCGAGCCACGACCAGCTGCGGTGGGTCCTCAACGACGTCGTGGCACGGGGCTGGGACGAGCAGCGCGCGGTGGCCTGGCTGGGCGAGATCGCAGGCCAGTACGGGTGCGCCGGGATGCTGTGGCGCCCGGAGCGGCCGCACTCGCTGATCGCGCACGCCCTGCGTCAGGACGTCGAGCAGGAGCGGCACGACCAGGCGGTGGCCGAGCGGGCCGCCGTCCGGGTCGAGGACACCTCCGTGGCCGCGGTCCAGGAGCTGACCGGCGAGCTGGAGTTCATGACGGACCTGTTCGGCGCGGCCGCCACCACCGCGCCCGCGACCAGGCAGGACCTCCTCGAAGCCGCCTACCTGCCCGCGGCCGCACTCGCCCAGATGGAAGCCGCCGGCGACCAGGCCCTCGAGCGCTTCGGTGTCGACCTGGTCGCCCGGTACGCCCACCTCGCCGCCAGTCCCAACGTCCAGCTCGGAGTGACCCGATGACCGACGACTCCCGCATCGCGCCGTGGCGGGCCTTCCCCTGGTGGACCCTGGCCGCCACCCCCGCCCTGGCCGCCCACACCGTGCCGGTCTACGACCCGCAGACCGGCGAGCTGCTTGTGCTGTGCGACACCAGGGCCTACCTGCTCCAGACCAAGCTGCTCACCACGTCCCTGCTCGCCAAGCTCAACCGCTTCACCGGCGCTCCCCAGGTCACCGCGCTGCGCCTGGTCCTCGCCTCGACCAGCGTCGTCGTCACCGGCCCGGCCGGCTGGGCCGACGAGCAGCTGGTCGAGGACGTGCTGCTGGAGACCTGGCACGACCTGGTCCAGGACCGCGGCCCGCTCCATCTGCTGGCCGTGCGCCACGTCGAGGCCGCCGGCGAGGTCGGCGATCTGGCCCGCCGCTGGGCCGAGACCAACGACCAGCCCACCGAACCGGTCCGCTGCGACGGCCTGTGCGGCTGCCTCGATCTGGGCGTGGGCCCTGATCACAGCCACCCGCCGCTCACCGACGAGGACCTGGCCGCCCGGCTCATCAAGGACGCCGGCCTGGTCCTCGCCTTCATCGACCACCGGGTCCTGGACACGCAGATCGCCGACGCCGCCGAGCGCGCCCGCATTCCCGTCAGGAGGTTCACCGCATGACCAGCACCACCCAGGAGCCCGGCGGCGCCGACCTGGCCCGCACCGCACTGCGTGCCGCCCGCCGCACCGCCCGCCGCAACGGCAACGCCCCCCTCAAGAAGACCGTCCCGACCCGCCAGCAGATCGCCCGCGCCGGCCGGGACGCCCGCGACCCCTCCACCCTCGCCGCCGTCGTGCCCGCCATGGCCGCCGCCCAGGGCTGGGCGCTCGGCACCGCCCAGGGCGCCATGCGCAACAACTGGGCCCAGCTCGTCGGCGCAGAGGAAGCCACCCACTGGGCCCCGGCTGGCTTCAACGCCGACACCCGCACCCTGCGCATCGCCTGCGACTCCCCGGCCTGGGCCACCAAACTGCGCCTGGAGCAGCGCCAGCTCCTCGCCAAACTCAACGCCGCCCGCCCCGACACCGTCCGCGCCATCGACATCCGCGTCGGCGCGGCCGCCGTACCCACTCCGGCTCACGACGTCGAACCGGCCCCGGCCCGGCAGCACGCCGCCCCGGCGACCACTCCGAGCGCGCCCCCGCTCGCCGACAACGCCGTCTACCAGCAGCTCCGCCAGCAGATGCGCGACCAGGCCCAGGCCCGTCAGGCCGCGCTCGACGAACAGGCTGCCGCGAAGGAGGAGATCTTGCGCCGGCACTACAACCGCCTGCGCGAACCCGAGAGCGCCCACTGCCCCTGCGTCGAGGACGAGCAGGCCCTGGCCCGAACTGCCCGGGCCCGCGATGCCCTCGCCCGCCACCATGCCGCCCTCGCCGTCGCCCGAGGCCACGCCGTCCCGCTGCGCACCAACCGCGTCCAGCCGGCCACCCTCTCCGGTGCCGCGTAACACCTGATCGTGACCGGCCCACCGGGCCGGTCCGCCGTACGAAGCCGTAGCCGGTACCGCCGGAGGTCCCCACCGAGGACAATGAGGGCAGGTGCCGGGTGAAAGGAAGGGACCTGTGAGCGTTGCAGTCACCGAGCACAGCGGGCCGTGGACCGTCGAAGACGTCCTGGCCCTGCCCGAAGACCCCCGCAACCGGATCGAGCTGGTCGGGGGAGCGCTGCTGATGAGCCCGAGTCCCGGTGTCCCGCACCAGCGCGCCAGCCTCCGCTTCGCCATGCTCCTGAGCCTGGCCATCGACAACGCCGAAGCCCCGTTCGAGGTGCTGGAGGCCGTCAACGTGGTCGTGCCCGACGGGTTGCTGATCCCGGACCTGGTCGTCGCCGACGCGGCGGCCGCCGCCGAGGCAGGCACCACCCTGAGCGCGCACGACATCGTCGTGGCCATCGAGATCGCCTCGCCGTCCACCCGCGTCGCCGACAAGAAGATGAAGCCCAGCCTGTATGCCGCGGCCGGGATCCCGCACTACTGGCGCCTCGAACTCGAACCCGCCCCCCGCCTCTACCTCGGGCACCTCGAGCGCGGCCTCTACGTCGACCGCCTCGTCCAGGTCGGCGAGACCACCGCGCTCACCGACCCGTTCCTCCTCGACCTCGACCCGGCGAGGCTGCGCCGGTAGTCCGCACGCACCGTGATGGCCGGGCCCCTCAGCTGAGGTGTCCGGCCATCGGCACGTCGGAGGGCCGGGCGGCAGTCCCGGCCCTCCCCCTCGCTCTCCCCCACTCGCGGGAACGTCGGCCACCTGCCCTGCCGCCCAGGCCGGGACCGGGCGGCAACTGCGGGCTGATGCGGACCGCGGCGGCCTGGGTGGCTGGGCGCGGCGTGCTCCGCCCCCGCACCCGTGGCCAGCGCCTTGGATGCGCTGGACCATCCCCCGGTCGAGGGCCTGAGCCGCCAGTCCGCCAGCAGGGCCGTGGCCGGCCCCGCCGTCGGCCCGTCGCCTCACCGGCCGGGCCGTGGACGGCCCGACCTGGCCCCCGCCCCCTTGAAGCAGTGGCGGGTGCCCGTGCTGGGCGGTGCCACCTACCGATCCGGCCCGCACCGAGTACCCGACCTGCCCGTCACCGACTGGTTGCCGACGTCACCACCCACCTGACGAACACCTTGTTGCCCACCATCACCACCTGGAAGCGCTGCCTGGAACCACCCGTGCCCGCACTCGCCACTGAGCGGCAGCACCAGCAGCGGCAGAGCACGGACACCAGCTGCCGAACTCGTAGGCATGGAAAGGGCCGTCAAGGCCCGGGTCCGGCGGCAGCCGGACTTCCATGACTGGCGCAGTGAGCCCGGCTAGCCCCAGCCAGCAGGCCGACCTCGGTGCCCAGCCCGGGCGGCGGCAGCGGCACGGACCGCCCGCCCGCCGGAGGGCCCAGTCGCCAGCAGCAGCAGCGCGGGGTGCTCGGCACCTCGTGTTGCGCGCGTTACGACGGCGGGTTCCTGTCACTGATGAGAAGCAGATCCCCAAAAACTGCCTCTGACCTGCGCTTATTCAGCGAGGAACGTTTCAGAGATCTGAAACACAAGGAATCGCTGGTGTTAGGCGTCTCTGAAACAAACCTTCCCCGCTGGCCCCGGGCTGGACCCTCGTGCGGCGGCAGTCACCCGGTAGCGCCCACTTGACCGTGTCGTTCTGGAAATCTGAAACAGCGTGGTTAAGTCTGTGCTACCGTCTTGATCGTTCCGTTCATGATCAGAGATGGGTGCCGCGATGACCGACCGCCTGCTCCCCGCCAAGGGTCAGCGTGTGATCACCGAGCTCGACCGCAAGGGCAACGTGATCGTCCGCGTGCAGACGGTCAAGTCCCGTGAGTTCGAGTCCGGTTACGACTCGCTCGGCGACCCGGTCCTCGGCTACGTCACCGACGCGCGGATCATGCTGGAAGTGCTCGGCAGCCTGCGCGCCCCGGGCGGCTGGTTCCAGACCTGGTGCAAGGTGCTCTCCCTCCAGCGGATGGGCTCGGGCACCCCGAAACGCCCCAACACCCCCGGCTACGTCCGCACCACCCAGCGCGATCTCCAGTCCCGCACCGGCCTCTCGCCTGCCACGGTCTCCGAGGCGATGCAGTACTTCTCCTCCCTGCCCTGGGTCCGCCCGGCCGGGCGGGGCCTGCTCCAACTGAACCCCTTCCTGACGGTCGCCATCGGTTCGGGGGATCATGAGAGGGTGCAGCAGGAGTGGCTGGACGCCGTCGGCGACACCTTCCTGCTGCCGGGCCCCGACCACCCTGCGGAGTGGCGCGAGATCCGCGCCGCTGCCAAGGACGAGGCGAAGAAGGTGAAGCAGGCCGCCGTGGGGGAGAACGTGGTGCCGATGAAGCGCGCGTCCGGCCGGAAGGCCCAGCCCAAGCGCTCCGCCGCTGTCTGAGCCCAGTCCGCACCCGGGCAGCCGGCTACGGCAGCCCCGAGATCAGGAAGGACCAGCACCATGGCGTACATCGCCCCGCTTCCGTCGGCCCCGGTTGTCCTCAGCCGGGAGGCGCTGGAGGTGCTCTCGCTGGTCGACCTGACCGCCAGCGCTCACCGGCTCCTGCACCTGTTCCTCGCTCGGTTCGACCCCGACTTCGGCACCGTGAACCTGAGCCAGCGGGACATGGGAGAGCTGCTGGCCCTGTCCCACCCCTCGGTGAACAAGGCCGTCGGCGCCCTGGACCGCGCGAAGCTTGCCTGGCAGATCGACGACGCGCTCTACCAGCTCCACCCCGTCCTCACCGGCGGCAAGATGGCGGACCGTCTGGCGGTCGTTCCGGAGATCGTGGTGTCCGACCCCGACTCACTGCGCGAGGTCCGGCGCCGGCGCTACAGCCGGCAGACGGAGAGCCTGCCCGCCTGACCGGTAGCGCAGCGTTAACCGCGACGTTCTGCGTCTCTGAAACGTTCTGCACCCGCACCGCCTGGCATGGGCGCAGCCCGCACTCTGAGGCCCGCTTCGGCGGGCCTCAGTGCTGTTTCCGCAGGTCGAAGCGCAAATCGGATGCGGCCGGTCTGCCTCGGAGCGGGAGGGGCGGTAGCAGGAGCTTAACCGCTTTGTTCTGGAGATCTGAAACAACGGGGCGGTCTGGCCCTGGTGGCCAGGGCCAGACTGCTATCACCGGTGCTAGCGGTTTGGCCTACCGGGCTCGTCAGGGCTGCGAGACTGGTGATCATGACTGACCGCCGCAGGCTTTCCCTGCGCTTCTCCGAATTCCGCCACCGACGCTCCCGTGCCAGCTCAGTCCGGCGGGCGCCGACTGCTGCCGGTTGAGCAGGGCGCCGACTTCCGCCAGCCGCCCAGCGAGACCGCGGCGGCGCCCGTGCCGGCCCGGCGTCCGCTCGCGGCCGGCGGCCTGACCTTCTCCGACCGGGACCGGCAGATCTGACCGGCCCAACCCCCGCAGCCGGGACCTGGGGTGCTTCCGTTCTCGAGGTCCCGGCTGGCTGTGGTCGACGGCACTTCGTCCGCCGTCCGGCGTCTTTCCCGGGCGGTAGCCGTGTCGGACTCGCGGGGTGATGCCCCGGGTACCGTCGGGCCCTGTCGGCGGAGGACACTGGTACCGGTCCCGCCCGCTCGAGACTTCCGGAGGACATGGTGAGCGCAGCGCCCCTGCACGGCCACCACGACGGCAGCCAACCCGTCCCGCGCACCCAGGACGGCGTCGCCGCGGCGCTGCCGCCGGCGCAGCGGATGGAGTTCTACCGGGAGATGGGGGAGGCCGACGTCGAGACGATCGGCGGCGTCCTGAAGCGGTGGTGGCTGCGGGCGGAGCTGTACCGCGACCCGGAGGGCGACCGGATCCACGCCGCCGTCCAGGCCGGCACCGCCCCCGGCACCTCCGCGTCCGCGGTCCTGCGCCGTCTTGGGGCCCTGTGAGCGACCACGGCGACTTCCCGGACGACGAGCACGACCCGATCACCCTCTCCCCGGTCGTCGAGGAGTTTCTCGGCGACCCGGGCACGCCGGCCGACGTCTTCTCCGCGGTCGTGGCGTTCCTGGTCGACCTGCGCGAAAACCCCTTTCCGCACCTGAGCATGCCGGTGCCCGGCCGGCCGGGCATGCACTCGGCGCCGCTGCGCCGGGATCTCGGGCTGGTCGAGTACGCGGTGAACGAGGCGCAGGATCCGCCGCGGATCTACGTCTCCCGGATTCTGCGGGCGGACTGAGCCCGAGCAGGCCGACCGCGGGTGGAGGCTCGTCTCTTCCCGGGGCCGGCCTCTTCTACTGCTGCGCGAGATGGGCCTGGCGGGTCGTGACCAGGGTTCGCCACCTGGTGCGGACCGTCTCTTCGCCGTCGAGCCATCGGGTGCTGGACGGTGCGGGCAGTGGTCGGCCGCCCATGAAGTGGGCGATGTCCAGGTAGTAGGCGAAGTCGCTGCTGGCGGTGGCGTCGCGCAGGCGGGCGATGGCGGCGGTCAGGCCGTCCTGGTCGTCGCGGACGGCGTGGTGGAAGGCGAGCGCGGTCTCCAGCAGCGGGATGAGCCAGGGCAGGCCGGCGACGTCGATCTGGGCTCGCAGGACGGCGGTGCGGTCGGCGATGTCGCGGTCGTCGCCTCCGGCGTCGCGGACCAGGCCGGCCACCTGGAGGTGCAGGACGGTGGCGCGCTGGTCGAGAGGCTCCAGGTACTGGCGGGCGAGGTCGATCTCAGCGTCGGCCCGGTCGGGGTCGGTGAACGCGGTGACCAGGGCCAGGCGGGTCTGCGCGATGGCCCGCTCGCCGGGTGCGTCGTGCTGTTCGGCCTCGGCCCGCCCGTCGCGCAGGGCCTGCGCGGCCGCGGTGAAGTCGCCCTGCGGCCAGAGGATGTCGCCGCGGACGCGGTGGCGGCGGCTCTTCCACGTCAGGGTGGAGGCGGCTGCCAGCGCGGCGGGGAAGTCGCCGGCGATGCGGGCGAGGTTGGCGATGCCGCGCTGTGCCTGCCCGGCGAGGCGGCCGCCGGCGGCGGCGACCAGTTGCATGCCCTCGAGGGAGGCGGCGGTGCGGCCGAGGTCCTTGTCGGCCTTGGCCCGGTAGTAGCGGGCGAGCTGCGCGAGTTCGTCGGAGAGCAGGCCGGTGTCGAGGACGGCGGTCAGGCGGCGGGCGGTCCGGTCGCGGTGTTCGTGCTGGCGGCGGCTGATGGCGGTCAGCAGTTCGGCCAGGGCGTCGGCGGGCGTGTCGGCGGCAGGGCCGTCACCGTCTGCGGGGGCGGGTGGGGCGATGGGTTCCCACACGGAGTCGTCGATGTAGGCGAAGGCGGCGTCGATCAGCCACGCGAGGTCGTCCAGGTGGTGGTCGCGGGCCAGCCGCAGGCCTTGGCGCAGGCATGCGACGAGCCAGGCCCGGCCGGCCGCGGTGGCGTGGGTGCGCCACTGCCCGCCGAGCGCGGCCAGGGCCCGCTGGGCGGCCTGGTGCCAGTCGGCAGGGGTCCACCGGTCCGCCGCCTGGGTGTCGTCGGTTTGCAGTGCGGCGCGGATGGCGCCGTGCAGGTGGTAGGGCCAGATCGCGTACGGGTCTTCGCTGACCATCGGCCGCTCCACGAGGCGCCGGGCGGCGGCCTGGTGGGCCAGGCCGGCGGCCTGGGTGGCCAGGTCGAGGTCGAAGGCGTCCAGCAGGGAGGCGCTGCGCAGGACGTGGCGCTCGTCCTCGGTGAGGTCGGACAGGGTGCGGGCGATCAGGGCGGGGAAGGTGTGGTCGAAGTCGCCGGGTTCGGGGGTGCGGCCGGTGCGGCGGATCTCCAGGAAGCGGGCGACGGCCAGGTCCAGGTGCAGGGGCAGGCCGTGGGAGCGGGCGGTGATGACGGCGCGCACGTCGGCGGGGATGAGCGGGGCGCCGTCGTGGGTGAGGCGGCTCGCGAGGTAGTGGTCGCAGTCGCTCGTGGAGAAGTCGCCGAGCAGGTGCTGGCGCTGGCCGCCCGCGGCGTGGGCCGGCTGCTGCCTCTTCGGTGCCAGGCCGGGCCAGGCCGTGGGGCCGGTGTAGTCGAGCTGTCCCTGCAGCGTGGTCTCGCCCCACGCGAGGCGGTTGCGGCCGGCGATGACGAAGAAGCAGTTCGGCATCAGCCAGACCATGCGCTGCAGCAGCCGCTCCAGGTCGCGGTGCCGGTCCTCCGTGTCCTCGAAGGTGTCCAGCAGGACGACCGGCACGACCGTGTGCTTGGCGGGCAGTCGGCTGATCTCCCAGGCCAGCAGGTGCGGGTAGAAGGACAGCGCCTCCAGGTCCGCGTCGGCTTCCAGCAGGGCCGCGGTGCGGGCGGCGCCGGCCAGCGCCCGGGCCCGCTCGCGGCGCTCACGCAGCGCCGTGACGAGCGCGGTCGCGACCTGCCCGGCCGCCGAGCCGACCAGGCCGGGCAGCTGCAGCGAGCTCGCGATCTCGCCGACCGCCGCGCCGAGCTGGCCTGGCAGCAGTTCCCCGACCTTGCCCATCAGTCCGGTGCGCCGGATGTACTCCTCCAGCGGCTCGCCGGGGTGCTGGGAGTCCCAGTAGCGGCGCAGTGCCAGGTCGAAGCTGGGCAGCGGCCGGCCGACTGCTCCGGCCAGAGCGAGGCGGATCGTCAGGACGACCCGCTCGAAGTCGGAGCCGGTCGAGGCCGAGCGGGAGAGGTCGATGCGTACCGGCAGCAGCCGCTCGCCCGCGCCGATCCCGGTGCCCCACTGCTGGGGCCGCTGGTCGGCGGCGGCGAGGGAGGCTTCGAGCTTGCGCAGCAGGGTGGTCTTGCCGATGCCGCCGACGCCGTGGAAGGCGATCACGTGGGTGCGCGGCTTCTCGAGGTCCTCCACGTCGAAGCCGGGGGCGGCGATGGTGCGCAGGTGCTCCTCGAGGGCGGTGGCGACCAGGGACCACTGGTGCTGCCGGTTGGTGAACGCCTCGGCGCTGTCGACCGGGTCGTTGGAGCTGAACAGCGCGCGAAGGTCGGCCACGGTATCCCCCCAGGACATGTCATCTGAGGCCAATTTAGGTGATGGACCAGGTCAGGGGGCAGGATCAGGCGGGAAAGGGGCCGGGAACCGGCCACTGGCCAGCCCGTCCGAGCCGGCCGGCGGCGTCTCGGCCGAGACCGTTCGAAGCCCGAGGTGGTTCGCCGTGCACACTCCCCCGTCCGCATCGCCCTCGTCGTCCGGGGACGGTGGCGCTTCCATCGAGGCCGCCCGGGCGGCCATCGGCGCCGTCATCTCCTGGTACGGCCGCCAGATGATGACCGCCCGGCGCGCCGGTGACCAGCAGCGCCTGGCGGAGCTGGCCGAGCAGCAGCAGGCATGCGGCGAGGACCGGGAGCGGCTCAGCGACGCCGGGCCCGGGGAGATCGCCCGGATCACCGAGCTGTACACCGAGCGGTTGAAGGCCCTGGGGGCCGACGAAGACTAGGCGGGCCTCCCGGTCGCCGGCTCCGGCCCGCACCGCAGGGGCGCCTTCACCGGACGGGGACGGGCAGCGCGGCCCGAGCCGCGGGGGCGTCCAGCGGGCGCGGTTGCAGGGAAGAGGGCATGAGCGGGAGGGCCAGCGCGCCGATGGCGACCAGGTCGTCGCGGTACTGCGGCATCGCCGTGTGCAGCTCCCGCTGGACGGCCCAGAACCTGGCGGCTTCCTCCTCGGTGTAGGGGCGCGCCTGCTCCGCGAGCAGGGCCAGGGCCGCCGCCCCGTTCCCCGGCCTGCGCCCGCCGCCGGTGGGCCGGCTGCTGTAGAGGGCGCTGGTGTCGCGCCGCATCACGGTGACCTGGTCGACCGCTGCCAGTTCCTCGGCCGCCGCGACGACGTCGGGCAGCACCCGGTAGTGCGCGTCGTGGCCGGCCGTGGTGGTGAACCGGGCGGGCACGCCGAGCGCGCTGAGCCGGGCGTAGCGGTGGGCGGTGCCCTGACGGGAGTCGGCCGCGCGCACGGCCAGGACCAGCAGCTCCACCCGGTAGCCGGCCCGCCGGAACTTCAGTGCCTCGGCGGCGAACCTCGCGGGGTCGGCGGGGGTGGTCTCGATGACGAGGTTCCCGCGGCGCTCGCGCACCCAGGCCTCGGCCCGGGCCTGCCATGCGCGGTAGTCGGCGCGGATCGGCTCCGAGGCCCGGCGCGGATCGGTGCGCAGCAACTGCAGGTAGTCCGGGTGCAGGACCTTGAAGTCGTCGCCGGACAGGTGCACCGGCCGGTTCACGCTGCGGTGGACCAGGTGGGCGGCCCGGGTCTTGCCCGCGCCGGGCTGGCCGGCGACGTAGACCACGACCGGGCGCTCCTGGCTGACGACCGAGTTCAGCATGGTCGGCACGACCATCGCCTCGAAGACGAACTCGTGCTCGTCTGCCGACAGGCGGTGGTAGTCGACCCCGGGCGCCCGCTGCAACGCCTGGGCGGTGCGGCGTACCGGTTCGGCCAGCGCCGCGGCGCGTTCGGCGTCCCGGCCCACGGCCAGCGCCCAGTCCTCGGGGAGCCGCAGGTCGTGCACACGCCGCTCACACGCGGCCAACTGCCGGCGGAACCGGCCGGTCTCCGCCGCGTCCCACGGGCGCTTCCGCTCGGCGACCACGGCCTGGGCAGCGCGTGTCGGCCGGACCCAGCGCCCGCCGGCGTCGAGCTCGTTGACGTACACGCTCTCCAACGCGGCCGTGGTGCCGCGCCGCACCACGAACACCTTGTCGGCGAGGTGCCCGGCCTCCACCGCGTCGAGCGCGGCGGGCAGCGCTGCGGCGCAGGCGTCGTGGTTGTCCCAGGCCACGTAGCGGGCCCGGCCCTGGGCGGCCAGGTTCAGGTAGCGGTCCAGGACGCCGAGCTGGCTGAGCGCCTCGGGCACGGCCAGGGCCACGATCTCGACGCGGTAGCCCGCCTGCCGGTACTCGGCGATCTCGGCAAGGAACTCCTCGGGGCGACCCAGCGCGGCCTCCACCACCGCGTCGAACCGCTCCCGCCGCAGGCACGCCTCCAGATGGGCCTGCCAGCCGTAGGTGTCCGTGCGCACCCGGACCCCGGCCGTCCGCACGTCCTCGGCGAGGAACCGCAGGTAACGGGGGTGGACGGCCTTGTAGGCGTCGCGGTCCACCCGCACCGCACCACCACGCCGCGCCAGCGCCGCGTGCACCAGGTCCACGACCAGCGTCTTGCCGCTGCCGGCCTGCCCGGCCACGAACACCACCACCGGCTGCACCTGCGGCACCGCCCGAACGAACGCCCCCGGAAGAACCAACTGCCGCAGCACTGCCTCGCTCTCGACGCCGGACAGTACCTCCGACGCCCCGTCCTGCTCGCCCACGGATCTCCTCCCCTCAACCCCCGACCAGTGGCCCCGGCCGCCCTTACTGCGCGTCCGGCGTGTTGTCCTCAGTGGCGGGAAGGTCGACGATCTCGGGCTCGTCGATCCAGTTGTAGAGCCACTCCTTGCGCACCGTGACCTTGTGCGCCCACGGAAACAACCCCTCCGCCAGACCCACCACTCGGTCCGCGATGGTGTCCAGCGCCCGGTGGACCCGGGAGGCGTGGATGTTCCTGCTCAGATCGCGGCGCACGTGGAACTCGAAGCTGATCCGCAGGACCCGGGGTGTGTCAGCCACAGATCCGTCCTCTCACTAGGTGATGATCTGTCAGTTGCCGAAATCTAGTGAGATTCAGTACAACTCGTCAAATGGATGCCTCGCGCCCTGTTGGACATGGAGTTGGAAGACAAATTTCACGAGTCTCATGACCGATCGCCTCGGGTCTCGCGATCCCGGTCTACGAGACCACGTGGGCCACCGACCCGCGCCGTTCATGCGACGTGATCGGACCGGAGACCTGGGACGCCCCGCACCGGTGCATCGGTGACCCTCGGCGCTTCGGTGTGATCACGCCGTAGGATCCGGGGCATGGAGAGCGTTCGCCGACCGAGTCGCAACCACCAGCAGCCTCAACACGGAGAGGCCGCCCGGGAGGAGACGGAGATCACCTCCCGTCTCGCCACGCCGGCAGAGCTGGAAGCTCTCGGCTACACCGGGGACGTCATCGTCACCCAGACGGTCCGCACCACCTTCCGGGCCGACGGCACACCCATCGGAAAGACCCTGACCATTCAGGGAGGCAGCACCCCGATCGTGCTGCACGTGGAGCCAACCGGCCTCGACCCGGACGAACCCGGTGTTGCCCCGGTCGCCCCGGGGCACTGACGTCCCAGAGCTGGGCGGTCAGCTCCGCAGACGCCGGACGGCCGGTCGGATGGGAAGGATTGCGAGCCCCGGCTACTTGGTGAGCCACATCTTGATGACCGCGGCCGGCGGAGGCACCTTCCCGTAGTAGGGGGCGATGGCCTCGGCGATGGCGGCGGCGAGCTCGTCAACGGTGCGCAGCACGTACCGGGGCGGAGTGATCCAGATCCGGGGTTCGGCGTCCGGGTCGTCGTTGTTGTGGATGATCTGGGCGTACAGGTGGCCCAGGCCTGTCTCCCAGCCCCAGGTGCTGTAGTGGTCCCAGCCCGGCATGGAGAAGACCTCCAGCGGGCCGGCCGGTGCGCCGGGTTCGGCGACGCGCCGGGCGGGCTGCGGCGGTGCCGGGTTCGTGTAGGACGGGCCGTAGACGATCTCCCACACGCCTTCGGCGCGGTGCTCCAGGACGTCCATCGGGATGGTCGCCTTGAGGAGGCGCAACTGCCGGCGGAACTCTTCCGGGGCGATGCCGAGCCGGGCCGCGTGGGTGGGGATGTCGCGGTCGTGGAGTTCCAGTCCCAGCACGAGCGGCGGGTCCTCGGTCCAGGAGGTCTGCCGCGTGTGCTCGGCGAGCAGTAGGAACACCTGCCGGGTGGTCTCATCGCCGATGTGAAGCCCCTGGACGTAGGCGAGGGCCTGCTTGCTCATCCGAACTCCCCTTCCGGCGAACCGTGATGGCCACGGTCGGTGCCTGCGTGGTCACGCTATCGCCCCTGGCCGTGGCCGTTCGTGGAACAACGGAAACCCGGGTGGGCGGAGGGCCGTCGACTGGGTCAGCGGCTCTGGTGTTGTCCGCACCTGCCGCCGGAGGGGACCGGCTGCGTCGAGCAGCGGGCGCAGATGACGCCGCGTTCGGGGTCGGGGTGCATGGAGCAGGGGTCGGTGGCTTCCATGCTGTGGGCGGTGGCGAGCAGGCCGGGACAGCCGGGGTGATGGCACTCGGCGACACCGTCATGGTGGACGACCAAGGGGCCGGGGCAGGAGGTGCGCCGGTACAGGTCGGCGATGGTGTTGATGACGTTGACGGTGCGGATCTCGGCGTCGCTGACGCCGGTGGGCACGGTGACGCCCTGGGCGGCGAGCACGGCGCGCTGCAGCCCGTCGAAGGGGCTGTCGCAGCCGCACGGTGCTTCGCGGGGCCGGATGGTGAAGCCGTCCTCGCTCAGGTCGAAGCCGCAGCCGTGCAGAATCGTGCGGGCCGCCTCGAGGAGGTCGTCGGCGCCGGGCCGCGGCGCGGGCACGGCGGCCGGGTCGATGAACTCGGGCCGGCAGCCGCCGCACTCCAGGCGCAGCTCGCCGTCCGGGCCGGGAACCTCGAAGGGCAGGGTGGCCGGGTTGCCGTCCTTGCGGTCGCGGCGGAAGTCGACCTTCCCGCACGCTCCGCAGGCCAGGCCGGCCTGCCGGGCGCGGCCGCGGCTCCAGTGCGCGGCCTCGGCCGGCAGGTCCCGGGAACACAGTGCCATCTTCTCGAACGGCCAGGCGCCGACGGGGACCGGGCGGAAGTAGGCGAGCTTCATCGAGGCTTCCCTGATTGCGTGCGTCGGGCGCCGGCTACGCCGGGGAGATGATCAGGTCCCAGGTAGGCGGGCACTGGTGGGGAATGAAGAGATCCCGGGCACCTGGGCGGCCGGCCATCCAGTCCGCGCAGTCGTCGGGGCAGGTGTGCTCTTGCACCCACTCGGGCTGGGGGAGTCCGAACTTGGCGTGCATGACCAGCAGGAACGCCTCGTGCGGGGTGATGTTGCGGTCGGCGGCGAGCTCCCGGATCCGCATGATGATGTGGATGTACTCGTCCAGGGACTCCTCGGGCCACTGGCACTTGAAGACGCCGCCGTCGTCGTAGCGCTCCTCCATGACGAGGAACCGCTGTACACCGTCGGCCCTGGCCCTACGCGGCTTGTTCTGCTTGATTCTGCCCACGCCCGCGAGAACGAGCAGCCGGCCGGATCGGTGATCGGCCGTTTGGGCGACAAGCCACGCTGCGGAGCAGCTACCGGCCTGGGCACAGTTGTTGCTGCCCGCCCCTGCCCACCCTGGTGCCGAGCCAGTACTTCACCAACCGCGGCGTAGCCTACGGTCGAACGGCATGCCAACGATCTTGGGGGAGCCATGGCCGAGACGGCCTCGCTGATGGACTGGTCGGACGACGAGATGCGCGGGGAGCATCTGCGCCGTGCCGCACGAGGAGGCTGGTCAAGGATCCGCCCCACGGCGACGATGCTGCTGCTCATCGGCGCCGCCATGGAAGGTGCACCCTTCACCCGCGAAGAGCTGGGACCGTTCGTTGCGACGAAGGCCAACCCGGCCGGCGCCCTCACCCACTCCTGCTGGGACACCGGCGACGAGATGGACGAAGACGCGCTGGCCGCCCTCCCCGGCGATATCGCCGATGCCACCCGCTACGCCGCGCACTACGGCCTGCCGCCCCTGGAGACCATCGACGACCTCATCACCCTGCTCGTCACGGCGAAAGTGTTGCACGAGATCCCGGACAGCTCCGGCCAGCTGCGCCTGCACCCGGCCAGCCCACTGCCGTTCCCGAGCGAGGTCCTGCCCCTGAGCCCAGAGGAGGAGCAGGTACAGCGCGAGCTGCGGATGAGCCTCATCTACTCCGAGGACTCGTTCGAGATCATCGCCCTGTTCGAACCCGACGGGCGCCGCATCGAGGAGGTCACCACCAGCCTGCAGCGCCTGGCCCGCGTCATCGACGGTGACCCCCACGACGCCCGCCAGGCGGTCCTGCTCCTGCTCGGCGAAGGCGACTTCACCGCCACCGAGGACGTCGCCGCGATCCCTGCGCACAAGGTCTTCCGGCTGCGCTGCGACTGGGACAAATTCGACCGCAGCCGCATCGCCATCCACGGCGTCAACGACGAAGGCCAGATCGTCGTGACCCTTCCGGAGGACTGAGCCGCCGACGAGAAGCCGCTGCTACCAGCCGTCCATCGCCCGGACGTCCCCGGAGATGGCGTAGCGGCGGCAGGCGAGGATCTCCTCGGCGGTGATGCCGATGTCGTTGGCGACGCGGGCGAGGATCTCCGTCGCCTGGCGGTCGGAGACATAGGCCGGGGAGACCTCGAGGGCGAGGACGCCGATGCGGTGCTGGGCAGCGCGCTGTTGGGCAGCCAGGTCTCGCCCGGTGCTCACGTGGCGGCGCCAGGCCTCGGCGGTGATGCCGTCCGGGACGGGGCCCATCTCCAGCTCAGCGGCCGGGACGTCGGGGCGGGCGCGGACCTCGGCGACCGCCGCGGCGACGATCCCGCCGACCAGCTCGGCCGGGAGCGCGGCGCCGCCGGCTTCCTCGTAAGCGTCGGTGAGCCGCTCGGCGATCAGATCGGCGAGCTCCGCGGTGCGGCCCTTGAGGTCGACGACCGCACGAACCGGCAGGACCAGGTCGGTGCTGTCCCACGCGTGGGACACCCCGAGCTCCGCCTGCACGGTGGTCTCGATCGCCTCGGCGACGGCCGCCAGGTCGAGCAGCCGGTATGCCGTCGAGCGGCCGATCCCGAACTCGGCGAGCGCGTACGCCGACCACGACGGGTGCCCGAGCACGGTCCACACACGGGCCTGGTGGGCGGCGCGGACCCGGCGGGCGAGGACCAGGACGGCGGCGCGGACGTCCTCGATCGCGGTGCGCAGCTGCTCGGTCAGTTCCCGGGCGCGAGCCGCGTCGACCGGGCCGGCCTGCTCCTGGTCCTCGTCCATGTCCGGCTCATTCCCGCGGCCGGGGTGGGGAACGCGTTGCCCGGGCTACAGGAACGGCCGGGCGAGGATACGCAGCTGCTGATCGGCGATGGCGCCCATGGGGCCGGCGGTGCCGAGGTGGGCCACGATGGTGGTCTCGAACAGCTCCAGCATCGCCTGAGCCTCGTGCACGGACTGCAGGGTGAGGCTCGCGTGCTTACGGCGGTCGCCGTCGAAGGCGGGGATGCGGCCGGTGACCACCCCGTTGTGAATGCTCTCCGCGGTGTGGATGCGGTCGCGGTACTTGTCGCGCAGGAAGTCGACCATCGCCTGGGTGTCGTCCATCGCGTCATCGTGGCGCACCGGACGCCGGAGCACACCCCCTTTGACGCACCCGGTCCATGCCTTGCAGATGGCATGTTCGCGGCCGAAAAATCCCAGGTCAGAACACTTCTCACCCCGGCGTCCGAGGCCTAACATTCCCGGCACGGCGGCCCCACCACAGCACCACCGGGCCGCCGAGCAGAGCAGCCGCGCCCCCGGCCCCCGGCGCTGCTGACCTCCCACCGGCCGGTCCCGGAGAACACACCCCCTGCTTCCCGGGACCGGCCGGGCTGCGCCTCGCATGGCGCCCGGCTTCGGGGTTGGGACAGGCTGTCCCAGCTCTGTCCTACCTGTGTCTCAGGGTGTCCGTTTCGGGCGTTTTGCTGGGACGGATCTGGGACTGTCCCACCCTGTTTTGCCTGGTGGGAGCATGTAGCGGGAGTGCTGGGACAGAGCTGGGACATCCGGGCGGTTACCGGCCGGGTGCGGCGTCCTCGATGGCGGCGAGCAGCCGGGCGTGGACGGCGCCGGCGGCTTCGCGGGTGGCCGGGTCCGGGTCCTCCAGCTGCGGGGCGATCAGCTCGGCGGCCGCGGCGAGGACCGGCACGGCAACGGTCGCCTCCCGCAGGTGCAAGAGCTGGGCGGCTGCCTTCTCGCCGGGCGTCGCCTGCGTGCGGGTGGGGATCAGGGAGCCTATGCCGCGCGGCTGGGTGCTGGTCACCCGGCCCATTCTCCCGCGCGCCGGGCGGTGGTGATCACCACGGCCGGTCGCCCGGCCCGGCGGGCAGGTGGCCGTGGTGGTGGCGGGCGACGGCCTCGAGCAGCGCCTGGCGGGCGCGGCGCCAGCGGACATCCTCGGTGCGGCCGGCGTCGGCAGCCCAGTCGGGCAGCGGCCGACCGTGGACCGCCGTGGTGAGCGCGCGGCCGAGTTCGCCGATCGCCTGCTGCCAGTCGGCCAACTGCCCGAGCAGGCCGCGCACCAGCTCGTCGACGGCGGCCGCCGGGTCGGCACCGAACGCCCGGGCCTCGACGGCGGCCTCGGCGAAGACGTCGTCGTCCAGGTCCTCGAACGCCTCCCGCCACACGGCGGCCCGCTCCTCGTAGGCGGCCAGCGCGATGTGCAACTCGGCCTCGAGGGCTGCGGGCGACCACGGCAACCGGGTGCGGGGCGCTCGGACCGTGTGGGACAGCGCCCGCCCGGTGGCGTCCGGGGCGAGCCCGCGCCGGGCGGTCCGGCTCATCCGGCCGCGGGCAGCTCGGCGGCCCGGCCTGCGTCGGTGGCGGCCTCCATCTCGGCGGCCAGAACCTCGACCTCGCGGACGAGGTCGCCGAGCACGCAGGACGGGAGGGTCGCGGCGATCGAGCAGACGGCGATCAGCGGCATCCGCTCGCCGGGGTGGAGCTCTGGCAGCGTGCCGGTGGTGTGCGAGGCCCCGAGCACCACGTCCGCGGCCAGCGTGTAGCGCAGCTCCTCCGTCAGCAGGCCGTCGCTGCCCGGGATGATCTCGCGGCTACTCGCCTTCACGATCGCCTCGGCCACCCGCTCCAGCAGCCGGCCGTGCTCCTCCTCGCCCTGGCGCCCGGCCAGCTGCCGCACCCACGCGGCCGCCTCCTCCCCCGCGTCGGCGGCCCGGTGCAGCGCCGCCAGCTCGGCCGCGCGCTGCGCCTGGTCCTCCCCGTTGGGAACGTTGTCGTCGTGGGCGGAGGAGTGCAGCGGCGGCGCGGACAGCGCAGAGGTCGTCATGCCGGGTGCAACCGGCGCGCGGCCCGGCCGGTCACGGGTAGCAGCAAGACGACCCTTGCTACACCCTGCTGCTGCTTCCGACGGTGCAGCAGCAGCGCGTGCTGCACCGACCGGTGCTGCGCCTCGTGAGCCTTGCCAGCGTGTCCAAGACGGCGGTGGCGCGTTGGACGTGTGTGGAGATAGAGCGGGCGCTGGAGGAACTGGTAGGTGCCGTTCGGCGGCGGCGCCGGGCTGTTGAACTTGTTCGGCAGGCGGATTCCGAGGTGGCGGAATGGACTGCCCGGGCGGTTGAGGCGAGATGCCCGGCCGAGGCACTCGCGTCCGCGCTGGCAGGCCTGGTGCCGGTGATGCCAGACAACGTCCGGCTGGCCAAGCTCTCCGCCCCCAAGGTGGTGTCGCAGAGGGACCCGATCGAGGCTGATCCGACGGAGCGGCTGTTCACGATCGAGCAGGCCTGTGCCGCGGGAATCCTGCCGGTGAAGGCCAACGCGGTACGCGCACGCAAGAGCCAGGCCGCGCGCCGTGGAGTCGACTTCCCTGAGGGCCAGGAAGTGATCGGCAGCCGGGCCCGCGCATACCCCGAGGCTCAGCTCAAGGACTGGTGGATCCGGGCTGAGGCCGCCCGGCCTTCGTCCGGTTAGGGCTGGCCCTGCTGCGGGCCGAGACCACCTCACCGGGGACAACCCTGGCGGTTGCGCCGGGACAACCCCGGACAAGGGGGCCGCGGGTAGCAGGACAAGGGGGTAGGCGGCTACGCCTGGTGACGGGACAACATGCAGCGCTGCTGCACCGGGCAGCGGGACAACATGCAGCACCTGGTGCAGCAGCACGTCCGGCTCCTGCTGCACTGCTGCATGCAGCAGCGGATGCAGCCCGGTCCGCCGCTGCACCAGCAGCAGCGGGGATTTTCGGACCGGTCCGCAATCAGGGTTCCTTGATGGCCGCCGCGCGGCGGTGAGTTTCGGATCGGTCCGTAATGGGCTGGGGCCTGGGTGATCGCCAGAGCTACGATCCGGGCATGCAAAACGGATCGGTCCGAAATTCCGGCGCCTCTGACGTGCTGTTCGAGGTGGCGTCGGGCGAAGTGTGCCTGCGGGTGGGGTGCGGGAAGACGGTGCCGACACCGGAGCCCGGTAAGCGCGGGCGCCGGTCGAAGTACTGCTCGACGGCGTGCAAGTCCAAGGCCGCGCGGGACAAGCTCAAGGCCGACGCCGTCCGGTCCGGCGAGGGCCCGCGGGCGGAGGTGCTGCGGTGCGCGGAGGCGGCCGTGGACGCCGCCCGCGCGTTCCTGGACGCGGTGGACGCCGACCCGGTGGCCGCGTACGAGGAGTTCCACCGCCTGCACGGGACACTGAGCGCCCGGACGGTAGCGGCCGCAGAGGACGCGCGGGACGAGATCCGCTGGCCCGACCTGACCGAGCAGCAGCGCCTGCTGCGCCGGGCCGAGGAGATGCTCACGCGCCCGGACATCCTGGCCCGGGTCGACCCCAAGGTCCTGGCCGAGCAGCCCGCCGCACCGGGATTTTCGGGCCGGTCCGAAAATCCCGCCCCGGCCACGCCCTCGACCGAGCCGACTGTTTCGGACCGATCCGAAAAGACGCCCGCCCTGGCGCAGGCGGCGGCACCCGCTGTTTCGGACCGACCCGAATTTCGGCCACCCACACGGGTGCCGGCACGCACAGCCCCGACCCGCCAGCGGCCGGAGGACTTCGAGACGCTGCGCCGCGCCGCGTGCACCAACCCGAGCGTCCGGTTCGGCGAGCCGGACCGCCTGTACGACCTGAGCCCGGCCCTCGGCGAGGGCTGGCTGGCCGCCTCCTGGGACGACCCGCAGGCCGAAGACGTCCACCAACTGCTCTACCAGGGCCAGCCGGTCGGCTGGACCGCGCCGCTTCCGGACGGCCCGTGGGGAGAGGCTGGCCACATCGCCGCCCAGCACCAAGGCGAGCAGGCCGCCGTGATCCTGACCGACCCCGCCAGCGGAACCCGCACCCACCGCACCGTCGGCGACACCCTGGACGCCCTCCAGCGCGCACACGCCACCCGGCTGGCCGCCGAGCGGGCGGTGGCCGGCGTGCCGCGCCTGGCCCTCAAGCGCCCGACCGGCTGGAGCACGCCCTCCGACCGCGGCCTGGGCATCCCGACCCGCTACCCCCTCGCCGACGGCCTGATCCGCCTCATCTGGCCCGACCACCCAGGCGTCCAGGAACTCCAGCGCGACGGCCGCCCGGTCGGCTGGATCGAGGAGTACGACGTCCAGCGCGGCACCTGGACTGCCCTGATCGACAGCAGCATCGTCGCCGACGCCGCCAGCGGCGAACCCCTGCTCTGCCCGACCGCCGACGCCGCCCTCGCCCTGCTGCGCCGCGCGCTCGGGGAACACGTCACCCGCTGGTAGGCCGGGCCTGGCCGACGCGGCCGCGCGCCAGCCCGCGCGCGATGGACAGCTCCAGCAGCGCGCGGCGCGCCCATGGACAGACCGCGCGGGCTCCGCGCGCACCGCACGGCGGCTTCCGCACCGCGTCGGCTTCCGCACCGCACCCGCAAAGGCCGGTGCGGTAGTCGCGCCGCTACCGCACCGCACCATGCGGACCTCGCCCGCACCGCGCGCCGGCCCGCGCGCGATGGACAGTCCCAGCAGCGCGCGGCGCGCCCATGGACAGGCCCTGCAGAGTGCGTCGCGCGGTGGTCCGCCGCACTGGTGCGGCCGCGCGTTTCCCCTGGACAACGGCGCATTTCCCCTGGACAAAGTGCCGCGCGCGGTGCCGGAGGAAGCCCGGCGACCGCACCGCACCGGCCGGTGCGCCCTCGTCCCGCACCGCACCGCGCGCACCCGCACCCGCACCGCCGCGCGGACTTCGCCCCGCACCCGCACCGCGCGCGTCCGCACCGCACCGCGCGGTCCGCGCGCACCCGCACCGCGCGCGTCGGCTCCTGGGCGCGCGGCCTGACGGTCTGTGGTGTCGGTCACGGACATACCGGGAGGACAAGGCCCTTGACCAGGGCGAATCGGGCGGGACAACACGCTGGTCAAGCGGTCGGACAAGGGGTGTGTCCAGACCGCGGACAAGGGGGTGGTGTGCAGTGTCGGCCGCACCCGGGCGCCGGTCCGGGTGCCGGGCCGGCCATCGCGCAGGCCCCGGCTTCCTGCTGACGGAAGGCCACCTTGATGACCACCACCTCGCTCGCCGCGCCCGGTCCGGACGACGGCGACCAGGCCGCCGACCACCCGACCGACCGCCAGGCGAAGGCCTCGCCCGACCAGGACAAGGAGCCCGGCGCCGCCTCCGCGGGCACCTCCGCCGGCACCTCCGTGCCCCCCACAGCCGCTAAGCCCGTTTCCGCAGGCCAGCAGCCCCGGACAAGGGGCCGAAGCCGGGGCGACAACCCTCTTCCTGCCGCTGCCGAGGTGCGGTGGAAGGCGGACTCGACGGAACCGGTGCGGCGTGGAGTCTTGGTGTCGCTCGGCCTGTTCCAGCGCGCCACCGCTCGTGAGCTCTGGCATCTGGTCCTGCCGGGACAGCGGAACGACAAGGCCACCCGCGACGCCCTGGTCGACCTGGCGGCCGCCGGGAGGGTGCGGGAGGAGCTGCGCCTGCCGGACAACCGCAAGCTGTGGACCCTGACCGCAGCCGGCCGCCGCGAAGCCGCCCAGCTGCTCCCGGCCGGGACGAAGCTGTCCAAGCTGCGCACCGAGCGCGACGGCCGGGCAACGGCGTACTCCGAGCACGCCCTGGACGTCGTCGCCACCGCCGGCCTCCTCGCCCGCGCCGGACTCGGGTACCTAGAGGCGTTCACCACCGAGGTCGAGCACCCGATCCCGCACCGCCGCTCCCTGTTCACCGACCTGGTGCTGCGCGACCCCGGCTCGGACGTGCCGGTACTCCTGGTCGAGGTCGACCGCGAGAACGAAGGCGTCGGCACGCTCGTGGAGAAGCTCACCTCCTACCGCACCTGGTGCGAGCTCCCGGCGAAGGGCACGGCGAAGGCCGCCTTCGAGGCCTCGCTGCGCCGCCGGGGCGCCCGCACGCACGGCCTGCGGCTGTGGCCCACCGTCTACCCGCCGACCGGCCGCGAGGGACTGCCGCCGGTCGCCCTGGTCCTGGAGGCCGGCCGCAAGCGCGACCGCCCCGGCGCCAAGCAGCTCACCCCGCAGCAGAAGAAGGAGAAGGCCAAGCGGGACCACGAGCGGCTGCTCAACCGCATGACCGAGGTCGAGAACGCCTCCGAGGACATCTGGCACGCGCCCGCGTACGGCGGCGACGCCGTCCACGCCCGCGACCACCACCGCGCCCTGCCCGTCGTCGCCACCACCCTGCCGCTGCTGCGCCGCCACGGGGCCGACGCGGCGATCTGGTACCGCTTCGGCCGAGACGGCTGGCACACCCTCACCGACGCGCTCGACAACCCGGACGGCGACGAGCTGCTGGCCGTCGAGCGGGCGGAGGCGGATCGGGCCCGCCGGGCGCGGGATGCGGCGGAGCGGGAGCGGCGCCGTCCGGCCTGCCGCCGCTGCTCGGCGAAGTTCTCGGACGAACGGTGGGAGGAGAAGGAACGGGGCTGGAACGACGACGGGCTGTGCGCCGACTGCCGCCAGGCCGACGCCGACCAGAAGGCACGGGAGGCCGCCGAGCGCGAACAGGCCGCCGCCGAAGCCGCGGCCGCCGAGGCGAAGCGCACCAGCTCCTGGTGGCGCCGGTCCTGACCCGGCCCTGTCCCTGGTGCAGGCCGCTGACCTGCGGTGGGGAGTTTCGGCACCCCCGCTGACCTGCACTGGGGAGTTTCGCCCCGGGGCCGCTGGTGAGTTTGCCTGCCCGGCCCGGCGAGTTTCGCCCCGCAGCCGGTGAGTTTCCGGTGTCGTCGCAGGTCAGCGGCCGGTTAGAACGGACTACGGTACGCCGTCCGGGTGGCGTCGGGGTTCGGTGCGGCGGTCGGGTGGGCAGAGCCTTCGGCATGACGACTCCCACCCGGTCCCGCCGCCGTCGCCGCCGTCCGGCCGCGCCCACTACGTCCGCGCCCGCCTCGCAGGCCCGCGCCGGATGGTCGCCGGCTCCGGCCCGGCCGGGCGGCAGTCAGTGCTGTCGGACCTGGTCGAGCGAGCACCTGACGCCGGGCGGGATGGTCGTCCGGACGACCTGGCACGAGCCCGTCTGCCGAACCTGGGGGCGACCGAGGTGATCGAGCAGTTCCACCCCCGCACTCTGACCCGCCGTCACACCTTCGAGCGGACTTCCCGGCCCCGCCGCCGGGAAGGCTTGTCACCGTGACCGACACCAACTTGTTCCAGCCCGGCACCACCGTGCTGCGCCGCGACGTCCACGCCGACCGCGTGTGGACCGCGATGCCCCAGCGGGTGATCGACGACACCGGCCATGTGCTGACCCTGGCCTACTGGCCGGGGATCGAGAGCCTGGCCCCGACCACCTGGATCACCGCGACGCGAACCGGCGACGACACCACCCGCAAGCAGGGCCTGGAGGACCTGGCGGCGGGCACCTGGGCGCTGGGCCGCTACCAGTGGACCGGCACCGAGTTGCTGTCCCACTTCTTGGCTGGCGAGTGGTTCTCCGTGCACTGCTTCCAGGACGCGGTCACGAAGGAGCCGCTGCGCTGGTACGTGAACTTCGAGAAGCCCTACCAGCGCCGCCCCGGCGGTATCGACACCCTCGACCTGTGCCTGGACCTCGTCGTCACCCCCGACCAGTCGGGGCACCACTGGAAGGACCGCGACGAGTACAGCCAGCTGCGCCGCCTGGGCGTGATCGACGACTACCTCCACCACCAGGTGGAGCAGGCCAAGGGGAGGGCGATCGCCATGCTCGACAACCGCACTGGACCGTTCGCCGCCGGCTGGCCCACCTGGGCACCGGATCCGTCCTGGCCGCTGCCGACCCTGCCCGACGACGGCGGCGACCCGGCCACCGGACGGTGACCGCGCGGATCCCCGTGCGGGTGTGCGCGGTCCTGGTCCACGACGGCCGCCTCTGCCTGATCCGCCGCCACCGGGACGCCGGCCTCCAGCACTCGCTGCCCGGCGGTCTGGTCGAGGACGGCGAAGAGCCCGAGGCCGCGCTGCGCCGGGAGCTCATCGAGGAGCTCGGCCTCGACCTGGCGGTGCTGCCCGTGCCGCCGGTGCTGCGCTTCGTCCAGGACCAGGAGACCGAGCGGCCGGGTGAGACGGAGCCGTTCCGGCGCCGGCACCTGGTCTTCACCGCCCACCTGCCCGACCACCTGGTGGAGGTCGTCTCGGCGGTCGAGCAGGACGACCCCGACCGGGCGCCGGTGGTGTGGCTGCCAGCGGCCGACGCGGCCCGCCTCCACCTGTACCCGGACATCGGTGCCATCCTCGGCCAGGCCCTCCGGCCCGACGCGGCCGCGGGCGGCCCGGTGCTGCTCCCGGCGATGACTGGCGCGTCCTACCAGTGGCGCTGACAACCCGCACGATGTTCACGGGAACGGACGTCGCAGGCAGGTGCGGCGCGGCATAGTGCGAGGCGTGACCGCGACTCCCGCCCGCCTGGACTTGCCCGCCCGCCGACGCCGCCACGCCCGGCTGATCGCCGCGCTCACCACCACGGTCGGGGCCTGCGCCACAGCGGCGCAGGCGCTGTACCAACCGGTCGCGGACGCCCCGCCCGGGCAGGAGGCGATCGTGGTGGACCCCCTGCCGGTCGTCTACCTCAGCCACACGGCCGCTCCGCTGTTGGAGGCGGCCCGGGCCGAGGACGACGCCCGGTGGCCGGCCGCCGTCGCGCAGGAGAGGGAGCAGGCCCAGCGGACGAACGCCGCCAGGGTGGCGCTGGCGCGGGCACAGGAGATCGTGGAGGAACCCGGAGCGACTTGGCCCGTGCCGCTGCCGACCGCGGAACAGAGCGCGGCCATCGACCTGGCGGGCGCCGGCGACCAGGTCGCCGAGCTGTGGCGCGACGACCCGACGAAGGCCGCCGCCCTGGTGCACGAGCTGGCGGCCTGCGGGGAGTTCACGGCCTCCGAGGTCCTGGACGCGGCGCTCGACGCCGCCATCGGTGCCGGGCTGCTGGCGCTGAACGAAGCCAGCAAGGCGTCCGACCCGAGCATGATGGCCGAGCAGTGCCTACAAGCCGCCCCGTACCTGGTGCTCGCGGTGGCCCTGGCCTCCGCTGACCTCGACTGAGCAACTGGCCACCTGCTGCCGCGCGCCACGGCGTAAAGAGCTGCCCGCAGCCCGGTGGGCTGGCGCGCTGCTCCCGCCCCGCGCCTACAGCTCCGTCCACCCGCACGGCCGCCGACTCTCGCCGACGAGCGGGTGCCAGACCGGAGCGGCGGGACCCCGCTGGACCAGGTCCTCGAGGCGGGCGGCGCCAGCCGGGACGGCGGTGAGCATCTCGGTGACGACCGGCCGCTCCTCGGCGGCCAGGCGCAGGTCCGCCACCGCCGAGCGCACCTCGGCGGCCGTCGTGCCGACCAGGACCACCAGCAGCCGCGGGAACGACCGCCACAGCCGCTCCCACCGTTGCCCCCGACCATCCGGTGCCGGCTGCTCCCACAGCGCGGCGCAGGCCGCCAGCTGCGCCGTGGTCTCCTCGGCGCCGACGCCGGGACGGTGGCGTTCGATGAAGGCCCGCAGCCGGTGTCGCTCGTCGCCGGTGCCCGCGGTGTAGGCGAGTTCGGCGGCGGGCCGGTACACGCCGTCGCCGGCCTGCAGCTCGGGAGAGGGCCGGAGGTCGAGCGGGCCGCAGGCCTCGCCGCGCCGGCGGGCGTCGGCGACGAAGGCGGCGTGGATCCGGCCGATGTCGAGCAGGTGCTCGCGCCCGTGCCGGACGGCGAGTTGCTCGGCGTCCGGTGCACGGTGGTCCGAGCGGCGGGCCTCGGGGAAGGTCGCCGCCACGGCTGCGCCCTGGGCGGTGAGGTGCCAGGCCTTCGCCCGGCCGGCCTGTGGCAGGGTCACGAAGTCGGCCAGGCCCTCGGTGTGCAGGCGGGTCAGGCGCTTCTGCGTCTGCTTGATCAGGGCGGTGCCGCCGTGCAGCTGGTGGAGCTGCTCGGCGGTCGCCAGCGTGAAGCGGTGCAGCGTGACCAGAACGTCGTGGTCGGTCTCCAGATCCCCGTGCACGAATGTGCTCCCTCAATCCGAGGCGCGGGCTTGTCCCGTGCTCGGAGAATGGAACCCCACAAAACTCACCGGATTTCTTGATACCAATGGGGCACTTTCATAACGATCTGGTAACTCTCGCTTCCAAGCTAACCGGTCTTCTCACCGGTCCGAAATGCGGTCCGTAATCCCGTCCGCTAACCAGTCCCTATCCTAGGATCCTTGGCGGCCCGGCTGGCATGTCTGTGACCTGCATGGATGGCCCATCAAGGTGCCGGTTAGTTTCCTTGGTGGGCCATCAAAGAAACTCACCGATACCTTGGTGACCCCGGTGAGTTTGGCCGGAGCGCTTCCGTTCCCCCTGCCGTTTCCCCCTCCGCTGCCCCTACCGGCCGCCTCGCGCTCGGAGGGGAAAGCCGCGCAGCTCAGGGCCCGGATCCGGGCCGCGCACCGGTTCTGACAACCCTCTTCTCCCGTCTTTCTGCTTTTGGTTTTGGTCTGTGGTTGTGGCGTTGTCGGTTGGTCGGTTCGGGTTGTGGCACCTGCGGTGGGCTTTTTCTTTTTTCGCGTCCGGCTGGTGCCGGCCGCTCGCTGGTTGGGGGCGGCGGCGGGGGCCGGATCAGGGGTGGGTGGACAGGACGCGGCACGCGGCCCAGGAACGGGCTTGGCCGCTGTCAGGAGCGCCGGATATTCCTCGAAGGCAACGCCCGACCGCGACCCTCGGGAGAAGCCTGTGAGCACCCGTCAGAGCCTCGCTCAGCCCGCCGACCACGACGACCAGGCCGACACCGCCGAACCTGCCAAGCCGTCCCGGCCAGGCCGCACCGCGTACCGCCGTGGCGCGGCCAACCCGAACGGCTCGACCAACGCCCTGCGCGCCGACGTCCTCAGCGCGCTCGGCGTCCTCAAGGTCGCCACCGCCGACCAACTCCAGCGCCTCCTGCGCCCCGGCGCGGCCTCGAACACGGCGATCCGGCAGGCACTGCGCGATCTCGCCCTGCACAGCCTGGTCGCCTCCGACGGCAACACCAAGGCCCGGCACAAGACCTGGCGGCTGGAAGGCACCGCCGGGCTGGAGGCGGCCGCGCACGTCCTCGGCGTGCCCCGCTCCGACATGGGCTCCACCGCCCGCGGCGCCGGCCGCTCCGGCGCGCAGCACGCGATGGCGGTCAACGAGACCGTGCTCGCCTTCATCCTGGGCGGCACCGCGCCGGACGCCCCTGGCGGCGTCGGCACCATCACCGACTGGTCGACCGAGGTCGAGTTCGTCCTGCCGGGCGGCCGCCGGAAGGTGCGCCCAGACGCGGTGTGGCAGGCCCCGGAGATCGGGGTGCCGGTGCTGATGGTGGAGGTCGACCGCTCGACCATGGCACCGGAGCGGGTGGCCGCGAAGTTCGCCGCCTACCGCGAGCTGTTCCGCGTCAAGGTCCGCGACAACGACCCGGCCCGCTCCGACGAAGCAGCCGCCGACCGCACGGTGCACTGGTGGCGCCGCGCCTACCCCGGCCACACCCGGCCCGGGTACCCGCCCGTCGCCCTAGTCGTCACCGACGCCGGACCCGTCGCCCTGGCCAACCGCCAGCAGAAGGTGAGGGACCTGGCGCGCGACGCCTGGGGCGGCTCCTGGTGGACCATGCGCTCCGACAACGCGGGCGGGGACGGCTGGCGCGAGTACGACGACGCGGTGCCCGTCATCGCCACCACTCTGGAGCTGCTGGCCGAGCACGGCCCGATGGGCCCCGTGTGGTGGCGCTACGGCCGCGACGAAGTCCGCTACTCCCTGCTGGAGGCGCTGGAGAGCCCGGACACCCGCGCCGCGTACGACGAGCGCCAGAAGGCCCGGGAGAAGAAGGCCGAAGAGGAGCACCAGGAACTGATGAAGACCCTTGCCTGCGCCGACTGCGGGAACGTCCCCTACTGGGAGAGCACCCAGGAGTACGGCCCCAAGGGACGACAGACCTGGACCCGCCGCCCGGGCGGCCTCTGCTGGTCCTGCCACGAGAAGGAGCAACAGCGGCGCGAGCAGGAGCGGGAAGCCCAGGCCCAGGCACAGCTGGAGGCAGCCCGCGAGGCCAACGCGAAGCTGCGCCCGTGCTGGACGTGCCGGGGCTCGATCGGCGGGAAGGCGGGCTCGTCCCTGGAGTTGAAGGAGAAGGCCGGCCCCGACCGGCTGGAGTGCCCGCACTGCGAGAGCGACCGGGAGGATCAGGAGCTGGGACCGCTGGTGCTGCCCGCCCCGACCCGGCGCGAGCTGCTGGCCGCCCGCGTCTCCGCCCCGGCGGATCCGTGGTGGAAGGATCGGGTGCGGCACGCTGAGCTCTACCCGGTGAAGAACCGCGCCGCGTGAGCGCCGATGCCCGGAGGCTGTCGCGGGTGCTGTCGCGACCCCCTGTCGCGTGGGGTGCTGTCGCGTGGTGTGACCTGCGCGAATGGGTGCTTACCCCCGTGTGTGGTCCGGGCGCGACAGCTCGGCGCGACAGGCTCCGAGCGCAACGCGGGGTGCAACGCGAGACTCCGCGTTGCACCCCTGAACTGGGCCTTCACCTCACCCGGACAGCGGCCGGGCCGCGTTGCAGCTGGGCGCGTTGCACCGCCGGTCCGCGGCCAGCCCCCGGCCTACTCCCAACGCATCCCGAGCTCGGTGAGCCGCGCGGCGCGGGCGGCGGGGATGTCGCCGCGGCGGCTGCGGCTGTTGGCGATGAACAGCCCCAGGCTGATCTCCACCACGCTGCCGTCGTCCAAGGCGAGCGGCTCCTTGTGCTTGCGCGGCACGTTCAGGTGCCCCTCCCGCTCCCGGTACTGCGCGGCAGCGGCGAGGTTCCGGGCCTCCTTCTCCGCGTGCGAGACCTTCCCCGCCGGCTTCTCCTCCTCGGGCAGCGGCCCCAGCCCGAGGACGTGCTCCAGCGCCCACTGCTGCGCCGGGGCGAGCTTGTCCCACCCGACCTGCTGCACACGGCCCCACCCAGCCAGGTCCTCGCCCTGGACGACGACGCTGCCCGGCTCGGCCCCGGCCAGCGTCCCGCCCTCCTTGACGTGCCGCCAAGCCAGGGCGAAGCACCGCTGCCACTCCACCGACCAGGCCGGGCACCAAGCCGCGTCGATCTCGTCCAGCGCGGCCTTGCGCTCGGCAGTCAGCGCCCCCGTCCAGTCAAGCCCCGTCTCCCCGGCCGCCGCCCGCCGCTGGAGCGCCTCGGTGCGCCGCTGCGCGGTGCGCAGGTTCTTCATGATGGTCCCGACCGGCCGACCGCCCCACACCGCCTCATTGGGCGGGCAGAGGTGCCCGTGCTCGGCCGCGTACCCGGCCACCGCGGTCAGGTTGTCGGTGAAGGCCGTGTCGAACGCCGACCACACCATGCCCAGCTCGTCGAGCTCCTTCACCCGCTCCGGGTCGAGGACGTCGGCGGCCTTGTACCGGCGCTGGTCGGCCACCCACACCCCCAGCCGGTGCCCGGACGGCGCGGCGTAGGCGTAGGGCACCTTCACGTCGCCGAACGTCTTCCGGTAGGCGCGCAGCTCTTCCAGGCCTCGCCGGAACTCGGCCCGCTCCGGCTCGAGCACCCGGGTGCGGATGAACGCGGCGATGACCGCCGGGTCGCGCTGGGTGGAGAACTGCAGCAGCTGCGCCTCCCCGCCAGCAGAGCGGAACTCCTCCGGTTCCCCGGCATGCCGGGGCTCCCTCGCCGGCCGGCTCTCGGACTGCGGCAGCGCCAGGCGCTCGACGGCGGCCGCGTCGTGCGCACGCAGCGCCATCAGCAGCTTGCTCAGCCCGTCGTAGGCCCGGGAGGTGAGCAACTGGTCGCCGTTCTCGCCGGCGCCCAGCAGCACCGGCACCACGATCGTGGCCACCTTCCCGCTGCCCGGGTGCATGCGCAGCGCCCGTCCGACGGCCTGGACCAGGTCGACCATGGACCCGCGTACGTCGGCGAAGAACACCGCGTCGCAGTCGAAGGTGTCCACGCCCTCGCTCAAGACCTTGACCGAGGCCAGGACGTACCGCAGCAGCCGCCACCCGTCCTCCCGGATCAGCGAGGCGAACGTGCCCAGCACGGCCCGCCGCTCGGCCGGCGTGTGCTCGGCCTCCAGCCACGTCGTGCCGACCAGCTCCGGGTCGGGGTGCAACGCCGGGTCCTGCTCCCACAGCACCTTGGCGACGTCGCCCAGGCCGGTGCTCAGTGCCCGGGCCTCGGCGACCATGTGGTGGAAGGACAGCACCCGGCTCAGGTCCCACTCCGCACACGCCGTGAGCAGAGCGGTCTGCAGGGCCGCCAGCCGGGCCCCGCGGTACTCGACCGACATCTCGTGCGCACCGCGCTGCTCCAGGCCCTGGAGAACGGGATCGGAGACGTCCACGCACACGATCCGGTACGGCGCGATCACCCCGTCCGAGATCGCGGTCCCGAGCGGGTAGTCGTGGGCAACCGGCCCGAACAGCGCCTCGTCGTCCATGCTGGCGATCAGCTCGGCCGACTCGATCCCGGCCGCCGCCACCCGCAACCGATCCGTCTCCTTCACCGCCCACAGGCGCGGCGTGGCCGTCATGAACAACCGCCGGTCACACGGAATCCGCGCGTTGTCCAGGATCGCCGCCCACGGCCGCCCAGCCTGCCCGGAGACCCGGTGCGCCTCGTCCACCACCGCCAGCGACCACGACGGAAGGCCGGCCTCGTGCGCCTTCTCCAGGTGGCCCAGGCCCAGACTGGCGTAGGTGGCGAACACCGTCACTCGTCCCGGGCCCTTCGTCCAGGCCACCAGCTCCGCCGGATCGGTGGTGCACCGCAAGCCCACCGGCTGCTCGTTGCCTGCCAGAGAGCAGAGCCCGACCATCCGGCCGCCGCGCCCTTCCCGCTGCCAGACCTCCACCGTCTGCTCCAGCAGCGGCAGCGAGGGCACGATCACCAGCGTCCGCTCGGCGTGGAGCCGCGAGGCGACGTGCACGGCCGTCAGCGACTTGCCCGAGCCCGTCGCCGCCCGAATCTGGCACCGCAGCCCCTCCGGCGGCACCAGACCCGACGCGGGCAGCGTCAGAAGTCGTACTGCCGAATCGCACGCCTCTTCCTGGTGCGGACGCAGTTTTTTCATCATGACGGCGATTTCCCTTCCCGGAAATTGTGCGATGCAGAGACGAACCAGAGCCGAGCCTTTTTTGAACGGGCCTAGCTATTCAGCGAACCCCAGGACGTGATCCCACTGGAGCCTGGCCTGGCGCAGGTCAGTCCACGCCGCGTCCCAGTGCCGGGAGCCCCGTCCCTGGGTGCGGATCAATAGCATCAGGGCCACTATCCTGGCCTCCAGCATGTCCAGCTCCGCCTCCTGTTCGACCGTCAGCCCTTCGACGTCTCCCTCGGAGCCCCCGTCACCAACGGGTGCGTCGACCAGGCCATCTCCGCCGTTCACCACGCTTCCCTCCGCGTTCTCCAGAGCTGATTTCAAGAGCAATCGACGGGCCCGTTTTGAGGTACTTCACCCGCGTTTCGGGTCCGGATCGGGGCCCTACCAACAAGCCAAAGTCTAGCGGGCCTCTGTCTTTGATGCACGAGAACGGGCGAAGCCCGCCCCTCCACCACCCCAACGAGTGACCCCACCCCATGACCACCCATCACCTCCCCACCCCACCCAGGCGCGAAGCGCCCCACCCCGCCACCCCAGTCAGCCCGGGCGAAGCCCGAACCTCACCCCCACCGACCAAGGGCCGAAGGCCCCACCCTGACACCCACCCAACTCCGCAGCGAAGCGCGGAGTTGACCCCCCGCCACCCAACCCCACCCAACCACCCGCCACCCCCGCGCCGATCGGGCGCAGCCCGATCCAGGCCGGCGCAGCCGGGCCCCGCCCGCGCGCAGCGCGGGCAGGCCACGGGCGAAGCCCGAGGCCCCCGGCCGAAGGCCGGGGCAGTACCGGCGGCGAAGCCGCCGCGCAGCGCCGAAGGCGCAAGCAACCCGGGCCGAAGGCCCGTGGTTACCCGGCGTAGCCGGGCGCTTGAGCTCGGCGTCGCCCTCGCGCAGGCCGTGGTCGTTGGGCTCCTTGGCCC